>JAGVFQ010000030.1 GCA_020057505.1 Patescibacteria group bacterium
TTAAATTTAGTATTCGTAAATTCGGATTGAATTCGGATCATTCGGATTATTACAATAACCAACCATTTTAGTCGGCATTTACAGTATAGCAAAACAAAAAATCTTGTCAAATAAGCTGTGAAAAAATTTTAAGAATAAAAAAGCCTTTCTGCGATAGAAAGGCGCTGTATCTCCTGCGGAACGTTGTCCGTTATTTGTTTTGGTCCCCCGGCCAGGATTCGAACCTGGAATCTAAGAAGATGAGTCTAACAAGACTAGATCTTCCTTGAGTTGCCATTTACTCTACCGGGGAACTTAAAAAAAATATATTATTAAATAGACCGCTGTCTATTTTTTTGTTTAGTGGGGGCAGAGGGATTTGAACCCTCGAATCTCCGAGTGGATAACTCGACGCTCTACCTGACTGAGCTATGCCCCGACTTTTATGGAGAAATCTATATTAAATGGGGATGTTGCCCATTTTTTATTTTTGGAGCGGGCAAGAGGGCTCGAACCTCCGACCTGCGGCTTCCTCACCGCTGAGTGCGCAACTGAGCTATGCCCGCCCCGGTTGAAAAAAAATCAATTAATATTAAAAATCACTTTAAAGTATTATACAAATTTTGTCAATTAATTTTATGTGGATAAAATTTTCCAAAAATCAAATCACAAATAAATTCAATAAATCAATAAACTAATAAATCACTCATATTCCAATATCTTATTTCCCGATTCTTAGAACACCTACAGCCTAAACGCCAACCACCACCATCACCTTTTCTCCCTTGTTAATCTCCGGCTCGGGACGCGGATCTTTATAAATTCTCGTGCCGCCGTTCCAATCGTGAATCGCCCAGAGCAAATCGCCATAGCTATATTGATAACCATCCCCCTTGCGCGTGCCCGGGTCGTTGGTAATAAAATTGGTCGGATTATAACCGCGAATCACGAGCATATGAAACAATGGCCCTGGCGCTCGATAATTGGGGTTGCCTAGATCTCTTCCCGCCGCGGGCGCAATAATCAAATGCCCGGCCGCTATTTCTTTTTTAATCCTACCGGCCGTCACTTCTTTTGAGACTTCGGATTTAACGCCAAAATATTTATCTAAAATTGCCACTACTTCCGCCGACGTCAAATCAAGGGCATAGCCATTCTCTTCTTCCCACTTCACGAGTTTCAAAATCTCCTCATTCATAATATTAGCGTCCAGTTTCTCGCCTTTATAATATCTGGCCGCCATAATCATCGACGCCTCTTCACAAGCTTCTTGATAAGGCATATTCCAATCACCTAATGGCGCCTGCGAGGCAAAAGCGACCTTGATATCAAAGCTTGCTGGTGGATCTGGTATTGTTTTATTCGTATTAATATTACTGACTGTCTGTTGTTGATTATTTGTTTTTTCAATATTAACCACAGGCTGATTGCTATTAGACAATTGTGCATTAATAATTGCAGATTGATCATCTGCCTGTAGTCCGTCAGCCGTAGACTGTAGACCGTAGTCCACTGGCTGTAGTCCAACTTGCTTACCGCAACCGGTCAAAAACAAAATTGTCGCTAAAATTAAAGATATTTTTTTCATATATTATAATTTTATCGTATTTTTGTTATTTTATCAAACTTAATAATCCAAGGGAACCTCGACTTTAGTCGGGACAATATCCTGTCTAAAGATAGGACTCCTTTGATTACTATTCATAAAAATAAAAAAGCCCTGTCTTTTAGCATTAGACAAGGCTTTCAAAATATTCTAAATTTTTGTTATTTCCAAGGTTGGCCGATTGGATAACTGTAAATAATCGAATCATCAAAATAAGTAATAGCGCTTTCAAAATCAGTGCCTTTGAGCATCTGCGCGTCCCAGCTCGTAATCGCGCGAAGCTGCAAATCATTATCTACGAAATATTTGGCCATGTCGGTTGCTCCCTGGATAATTTGGCCTTTGAGTTCGGATAAAGTAGGAGCATCAGTAATTATTTTTTTGCCCGCGTTATCAACGCGATAATGATAAACTTTATTTACTGTAATGCCATCACCGGTGGCGAGCGCTTTATAATAGTTAACCGAAGTTAAATCTTTATTATTAAAAACATTTTGTTCTAGGTCAACGCAAACCGGTTTGACTCTAGCTCGATTGAAAGAATCATATCTGCCCTGGGCAAAAACCTGTTTACCCTGGCAATAACTGACATCGAGGGCTGGATTTTCAATTAGCTTAGTCTCTGATAATGACACAGGCTCGGAAATTAATTTAGCACTATTGATTTTCGGTTGATAAAAAGTATAGCTAGCGCCGAGATTAGCAATACTACTCAAGTAATAATTAGGCCAAAGCGGAATATCATGATAATGATAAAGACTGTCACTCGAATTATGGCCGCCGTATTGATCTAATTGGCCGGGGCTGGCCCAAGCCGCCACGGGTGCGATGACCAACGAAGCAACTAATGATAAAAAGATGAATTTTTTCATAGATTTTAATTAAGTTATAAGTAGCCTTAACTTAGAGCAAGTAGCGTAAATTGTCAATAGCAGTTATTAACATAATTCACCATAAAAATATTGACATAATTTAGACCATCTGCTAAACTGATAATACTTATATTAAAGTTTTAAATCTTAAATTATTGTATGGCACATAAGAAAGCAGGCGGCTCTACAGCACTAGGCCGCGATTCACAATCACAAAGACTAGGCGTCAAACTATATGGCGGCCAAATTGCCAAACCCGGCAGTATTATTATTCGCCAAAGAGGCACTAAATTCCGACCCGGCTTAAACGTGAAAAAGGGTTCGGACGACACCTTATTTGCCACGGCCACGGGCATTGTCAAATTCGCCAAAAAGAAATTAAAGAAATACGATGGCAGTCTCAAACTGACGAATATTGTCAACGTGATTCCGCAAAAATAAACACTCAAATTACGCGAATAGGCTTCGCCTCGCGAATAACACAAATAAAAATAGAGCGGTACCATTTTGGTCCGCTCTTTTTGGTTACATAATAAGGAGAATAATTATCAAATAAAAAGAGGCAAGATTATTTTTTTTCTTGCCTCATGTTCTCTGTGCGGACCAGTGCCGCCGAATGAACGATGAATCTTAATAAATCCGTTCATAAACTCCTCCTCTTAATTTTCATCTTCTCGCCAGGGATAGGGTTTGATTATCGGCAAAAGGCGGCCAGTGAAACCCGGAACAAGAATATTGTGGAAATCATATCTTTCAGCGAACTCAACTGGAACTAAGAGAAAATCACCAAATTCTTCTACCATTGACTTGCCTTCCGCCGCCTTAACCGCCACACTAAGTCTCAATTCTTCGCGAATAGCTTCCTCGTCAATCTTGAACCCGCGTTTTTCCCAAAGTTTGATTCTCCTTTTTAATTCAATTGCTTCCGCCCCGGGCTGGACAAAATGGTAAAAGTCATTCAAGACTATTTCAGCTGGCGTAATCTTTAAGGCATCTTCTACTACCATAAATCCCAGAGGATTAGCCAGCCCTTCAAGCATTTTTTTATAAACGATTTTGATTTCGCTCGTGGTTTGACCGCTTTGGACGGCACTACCAGCGAGAAGAATTAACCAGTCGATTTCAAAACCGCACTCTCGGAAAAGATCACTAATCCGCTCGGCGCTCTTAAAAAATTTCTTCTCATTTTCATTAGGTTCGATTAAATTTGCCATCCTATCCATTCGTTTTTCTAAACTTCTGCTTAAGCACCATAAAGTAAAAACCTGAACTGGAGAATTATTGACCAAGCACTGCTGAAGATATTGCCGAACATAATCCTTAACACGCCACTGGCATGCCTGCCGGCTACTTTTGCACATCAATTGTAATTTGGCTATTAAATTTTCTATCTTTCCCATGGCTTCCTCCATTTTGTTTTCGACCATATATAATGAACTAATTTATTTAGATTTATTTGGGACGGCCACCGGGAATTAAACCCGGAACACCAGTTTCACAGACTGGAATTTTAATCATTTAAACTATGACCGCCATAACAAAAAACACCTATCAAAAACAAAAACCTCTTACAGCAAGAGGTAAGTTCAATAGGCTTTTATAAACCAAAACTAACCCCTTGCTTTAGGAGGTATTCTGATGATGATTTAATTTTTTATCTACTCTGATCATAAATTTGTTCTTTTTAAAATTAATTTATAGCCGCCCTCGCCATGATGGAGCCAGTGGGCCACGCGCGTAATGGTGGTGGTGCTAATACCGGTTTCCTTAGCAATATCGCGATAAGATTTGCCCTGATCAAGTATTCGAGCGACTAACCATCTTTCTCTTAATGCTTGTATTTCTTCCAAAGTGCAAAGATCACGGAAAAAATTTTCCGCTTCGGCTTTGGATTTTAAGCTTAAAATAGTTTTAAACAAGGCATCAGTTTCTTTAGTTTTCCAATTTTTGATCATACTTTTGTATTACTGTATTAACACAGTATCACAACTAAAAATGTATGTCAAGTTTTATCTGTGGATAAAAAAATGCCGTTCTTCGACTATGCTCAGAATGACATTTTTTATTCGTGTTATCCGTGAGGCGAAGCCTATTCGCGCTATTTGCGGCTTTTCAACCCCGCCTTGATAAATTCCCTAAACAGCGGATGCGGCTTCAACGGCCGAGTTTTGAACTCCGGATGAAATTGCGTGCCGACGAAAAATGGATGATTCTTTTTTGATAATTCAATAATCTCCACCAATCTCTTGTCCGGCGACAAACCGGCCAGAACCAAGCCCTTGTCCATCAACCTGTCGCGATAATCATTATTAAATTCATAGCGATGGCGATGGCGTTCGGAAATCGATTTTGTTCCATAAGCTTCACGGCTGATTGTCCCGTCATTTAATACGCAGGGATAGGCGCCGAGCCTCATCGTCCCGCCGTAGCGTTTGTCCATTAATAATTTTTCCTGCTCAGGCATGATATGAATGACCGGATTTTCCGTCTTCGGATTGATTTCCGTCGTGTTGGCGTCTTTCAGACCGCAAACATGGCGAGCGAATTCAACCACGGCCAATTGCATGCCATAGCACAAACCAAGATAAGGAATTTTATTCTCGCGCGCGTATTTTATCGCCGCGATCTTGCCTTCAATACCCCTCGAACCAAATCCGCCGGGAATAATGATGCCGTCCATTTCACTAAGTTCTTTTAATTTCGTTGGATTCTTTTCATATTCTTCGGAATTGAGCCAAAAAATATTTGGCTTGCGATTGTTATACCAAGCGGCGTGCTTCACTGATTCAATCACGGAAATATAGGCGTCGGAAAGAACAAAATCGCCAGTGGTAAAATATTTGCCGATAATGCCGATTTTTACTTCAGTTTTAAGATTTTTAATTTTAAGAGTTAGTACGCGCCAATCCTTCAAGTCTTTGACTTTTGCCTTGAGGCCGAATTTGGACAAAATTCTCTCGCTGATATTTTCTTTTTCAAAATTAATCGGCACTTCATAAACCGAATCAACATCCGGAGCGGAAATCACGTCTTCCTTCGCCACGCTACAGAACATGGAAATTTTTGTTTTTCTTGGCTCATCAAGAGGCCTCTCCGATCGGCAGAGAATTATATCAGGCTGAATGCCGGCGGCATTTAATAATTGCGCCGCTTGCTGAGTCGGCTTGGTCTTCATTTCGCCGATTTTAGAAGGAATAGGCAGATAACTGACAAGAATCGTAAGCACAGCTTTTGGGTCAGTCATATGCATTATTCTCGCGGCTTCTAAAAATAAAACATTCTGATACTCGCCGACTGTGCCGCCGACTTCAATCAAAGTAAAATCCGCTTTGGCTTTTTCAGCTGCCTTTTTAATTCGATTAATAACCTCTTCTGGCACGTGAGGCACAACCTCAACGCAATGACCGCCATAGCCGAGATTTCTTTCCCGCTCAATCACGGCCTGATAAACTCGGCCTGTAGTCATATAATTGTCTTTATAAACACTCATGTCCAAAAATCTTTCATAGGTACCGATATCCTGATCCGTCTCATCGCCATCGTCCGTCACAAACACTTCGCCATGTTCGACCGGATTCATCGTGCCGGCATCAACATTGATATACGGATCGATTTTAATCGCCGTCACGCGATAACCCTTGGATTGCAAAATTTTGCCGATCGAAGCGGTAGCCGTGCCCTTGCCCACGCCGGACATCACGCCGCCTACGACGAAAATAAACTTAGACATATTATATAAATAAATATATTAACAAAAAATTAACTTTAAATTAAAAAATAATTTTCAATTTCTAATTTCCAATTTTCAATGAATGTTTTAATTTAAAAATTTTCAATTAATCATTGTAAATTAATTCATTGGAAATTGATTGAAAATTAAAAATTGTAAATTGAAAATTACTTCGTTACTAGTCTCACCACCTTCACCTTAACCTTCGTCTCCAACCCAAACCCCAAATCCACTCCCACCTCGTGCTCGCCCATTTTTTTGATCGGTTCGGATATTTTAATTTGTTTCTCGGTAAGTTTATAGCCTCGTTTTTTTAATTCTTCAAGGATTTGGTTATCTCCCACCGCGGCAAAGAGCGTTCCTTTTTCATCGGACTTGGCTCTGATCTCTATTTTTATTTTTTTTAATTTTTCCACCATCTCCATGGCCGTTTCTTTGGCTCTTTCTTCCTGCTTTACTTTATTATCTTTCTTGGATTGCATCGCCGTGACAATTCCCGCATTAGCCGGAGCCGCTAATTTTCTCAAAAACAAAAAATTACGGGCGTAGCCGTCTGCCACGTCCTTGATTTCGCCCGTGCGGCCCAAATCTTTAACGTTTTGCAACAAAATAACTTTCATAACGTTCCTCTGTCATTGCGAGGAGCGACCCAAACGAGCGACGAAGCAATCTATAGACTGAATAAACCACCTCCGAGATTGCTTCGCTCCGCTACGGCTACGCTCGCAATGACAATCTAAATTCAATTATATCACTGTCTAAAGTTTTTGCCAAAATTTCTGCCAAAAACCCTCGTCCTCTTTCACTGGGCTTGATTTTGGCTCTATATTTAGCCCCTTTCCGATAATTTCTTTGATTCTCGCGGCTTCATTTTCTACCAATTCACCGTCATATTCGCCGCTATGGGCCGTTTGCCCTTCATAGCGAGTCTGTCTTTGATCCAAATGCAAATTCAAAATCAAGCTATCAGCTGATTCTTCATTAATATAAAGATGAAACCGCGGATAAAGGCCGCCGCTCAATTTTCTCGCATAACTGGTTTCGTTGGAACGGAAATCCCGAATCTCGCCATAGCCGCACCGCCGGATTAAATTCCTGGCACTGTCCCCTAATTTTCCTTGGAAAATTATTTTCATAAAAAATCTTAAATTATATACGCCCGCGGATTAAATTTTTCAATTCTTGCTCGCTTTTATAAATTCCATGTCTGGAAAAAATTAAAAACTGGCATTTTTCAGCTTCTAAAATTCTAAAAATTAATCGATAGCCATTTGATTTGCCGCAATTTTCCCGCAAAGGTATGACTCGAGCTTTATAAATTTTAATTTGACCAAACCCGGGATATTGCTCTATTCCCGGAGTTTCATTTAATCCCTTTAAACTAAACAAGCGTTCCCATGCCTCGAGAGATTCTCTTGACGCCGGAAAACGCTTTAAATTTTTCAAATCCTTTTCAATATCGCAATAGCGTATTATTTCCATAAAATCAATCGGCATCCATCTCGCCGTATTTATTGCGATAATAAGCTAAATTATAATCAATCACCTCATCCGGTTTGGTGGCAATCCACGGCGCCTCGCCATGACTGGCGTTTTTCATTTCCGCTCCGGAAAATTTTTCCCATTTATCAGCTACCTCTTCCATCATTAATAATTCTTCTCTGGAAAAAACATCCATCTCAAATTCATTCAAAGCTTCAATATGCTGTTGATCGCGCATGCCTTCACAAATTTTTCTTTTACAAATTTTTATATCTTTCCCGTCCATATGTTTCAAAATCTTCTCAGCCATTCTGGGCACCGGCCCATGTTCAAATCTTAAATATTCGTCGCCGGTTATTGATTTGCCGTATTTTTCAAAAAAATCAAAATCCAGGAAATATAATAATTTCATCATTTTTAATTTCCCCAAGGTGCCATTTCTAATCTTATTAGCAAAAAATAAGATTATATTTCTATATTTTTTTTCGTTAATTTGAGCCATATTTTCTAATATAATTATATCACGAACACCTAAAAATACAAATTTAATCTTAAATCAGCAATCTGAAATCTTAAATTACACATTGCCCTCAAGAGGAGTCGAACCTCTATTGCGAGATCCGGAATCTCGTGTCCTATCCATTGAACGATGAGGGCCAAAAAAATATTTGATATATAAAGATAATATTATTTGCTTTTAAGAATAGTCACAATTCCTTTTCCGGCATCAACATCTAATAAATCACCATCTTTAATTACTTTGCTGGCAATTTTCGTGCCGATAATACAAGGCTTCTTCATTTCCCGAGCCACAATCGCCGCGTGGCAAGTAATTCCGCCTTCATCCGTAACAAAAGCCGCGGCGCGGCGCATGGCCACTACCAAATCAGGATTAGTAGCCCGACTCACTAATATCTCTCCTGTTTTAATTTTATCAACTTCTTCTTTTAAATTAATAATTCTAGCAATACCTTGAGCCTTGCCCGGATAAGCGCAATTACCACTCATTATTCCTTTTTCTGCTTCTTTTTCTTTTACTATCAACTTTCTATATCTAGCCTCTTCTTTAAAAGATAAAATACTAATTTTATCTCGCTCCGCTACTGAAACACATCCAATCTTTAGACGATTCTTAATTTCTTTTTTAATTTTAGCGGTCAAAAAATTCTTATTGAGTAAATATTTTTTAATCTCTAATTTGGTTAAGAAACGTACCTCCATTAAAGAAAAATCCAAACGTTTGGCGATCTCTTTTAAAACACCCTCGAAGCAATAATTAGAATAAATTAAAAATTCTTTGCGATAGGTCTTGAAAAAAATCATAGCGGCGATTCTATCCAATAGAGCCAAAGTACTGGCATTTAATTTTAATTTATTTTGCAATTCTCTTTTATCTTGGGATATGTCTTTGGCATAATTTTTGATCTCTTTGATTTTTTTATCCGGATCGGAAATTAATTTCAGATTATTCTCTAAAATTTTAATGATATCTGCCTTATCCCATACAGGACCAATATAATAGTAAGCCAGCCAACCATATCTATTTAGGTGGTTTTCTATTAATTTATTAATAAACGAGTCTTTCTTCCAATTTTTTATTTTATTTTTTTTAATTAAGGATTGAATTTTGAATAAATTTAATTCATGCTCTCGCTGTTTTGTGCTTTCTATTGGCGTAGTCAATTTACTAACGTATTCTTTTATATTAGAATTGAGACCAATTTGTTTTTCAATTTTTTCTTCCGCAATATTAAAAATTGATTTTGTACCCATATCAACAAAATTAGGAATCCAAGCATAAACGCGCAAATCAAGCGTCTTTTTTTCAAAATCATCATAAATTTTAATTAACTGCTGATCGCTTAAATTTAATATATCTAACTTCAAAAGTTTATCAGAAAATCTTTCCAAATTATAACACTCTCTAATCAGACCTTTCTGGAAAGAATTATAGAAAGATTTTTCTTTAATTAATTTTTTTTGAGTCAAATCACATATTTTCTGCCATGTTTTTGCCTCACCATAACTTTCTGCATTAGTACCATGATAAAAAATTACCATTTCCCTGACAGTGACCCTTAAAATCTTTTTAATAGAAAAAGTAGCCGCCAAATCCATTAGATAGGCAGGGAAAAAACCGATCCGTTCAACATCAAATAATTTTTTTAATTTTAAATTTTTGTCCATACTAAAATAAATTATTTTAAATTTTTCTCACAATTCCTTTATTCGCATCAACTTCCACTAAATCGCCGTCCTTCAACACTTTAGTCGCGAATTTCGTGCCAATCACGCAAGGAATACCAAGCTCGCGAGAAATAATAGCAGCGTGGCAAATAACTCCGCCCTCATCGGTAACAATCGCTGCCGCTTTCCTTACTGCTATCATATAATCCGGCGAGCTCATTGTGGTAACAAGTATCTCTCCGTGTTTGAAAGTATCGCATCTACTCGCATCCAAAATTATTCTAACTCTACCTTTAACAAAACCAAAACTTGCCGGTCTGCCAACTAGAGTTTCTCCTACTGAATCATTATCCCGTTCGCTCAAAAATTTATCAATTATTTTTTTAGCTTTTTCTCCTTCAATATTTGTGATTTCCCCACTCGGCTTTATAATCATAACTAAATTTTCATAACGTGATTGAAGACTTTCCCGATCTGGCTTATTTTTTCCTTTTAAATAATTTTCCATTTCAGACGGAAAAGAATATTGCGCCAAAATCTGTTCAATTTCCAAACGAGCGCTAATTTCTTTAAATAGCCTCAAAGAATACCAATGAATCTGGGTGAATAATTCTTTTTTATAATCAAGCAAGAAAAAACAAATTCGCACAGCCGCCAAAAGTTTTTTATGCAAATTATCAATATTAATCTTATTTCCCATTTCTTTCTGCCTTTTTTTGATAGAATTGGAATATAATTGCAAATGATCTAATTCAGCTTGTAAACTAACTCTACCTTTTGCTGAAATTTTTTTCAATTCATTCAAAAAATGTTCTTCGCTAAAACTAGTCACTCCGTAATCATATGGAATCCATGCATATTTTTCCGCATGCTTTTTAATTTGATTTTTAATATTTTTATTAATGTTTTCTCCTGATGCTAAAGCAATTTTCAATAAATCTCGCCGTTCCCGTTGGACAAACGATAGATTAAAATCTGAAATTAAAATATTATAGTCGTCTTCATTAATGCCTTTTTCTAAAAAATAAGGCTTTATCACATCGGCCAAGTCACCTACCGCTAAAACCATCTGTTCGCCGTAAGTATAAACATCTTTATAAGCATCTACTATTTCTTTATAAATATTCAGTAATTCCAGATTGCTATCTTTTGTAAAATCATGACTTCTCAAATGTTGAATCAATTTTTTTACCTCTTTAGACCTCTGTTTAAAAATTTGGGATATTTTCAAAACATGATCCGGATTTTTCAAAATTTTATTTTGTACCTTACTCACCATTCCTTCAATGTCCGTAGTTTCATCGGCGCAGGCAAAAACTTCGCCATTTCGGCAAAGCCAAACCATATTGCCGATATTATTGCCAAAATAAACTTTTTTGACGGCGTAATGAGCCATACACAAACCATTTCCTAAAATCCAAAGGATTGAAGCAACTTTTGATTTTCTCTGAATATATTTCAATTTCATATAATTTTATTTTCCTTCAAAACCTTCAGCTAATTTCTTTTTCAGATCCTCCCCTTCTTTAATAATACTAACCACTTCATCCGGCTTTAGCAAATATTTTTTATTTTTATAATCAATAACAGCTTCCCAATCCTCCGGATTATGAGGGTTATATATTGCAATATTTGCTTTAAACCCCTCATTTTCGGCAAACCCTTGATTATTAAGACTTTGAACAAATGTCTGGGCCGCGGCCTCACCTTCTGCGTGCTTAATCACCTTATATAAAAAACTTTCGAGCACGCTTTGATGCGAAGTTGCAAAATCGATTCCCTTAGGACTAATTTCGTCCCCATTAAGCCGGCTATATTGATCCCATACTTCGGCAAAAATGAACGAAGCTACATTTCCTGCTTGAATTGAAAGTGGGGTTACTTTTTCAGGATTTTGTTTTGTTTCCTCTGCTCGCTGATCGCTTTTTTCAACTATCCACTTAAAATACTGACTATTATAAAAATTTTCCATTAACTCTTTTTTTAAATCACCGTCTCCTAACTCAAAATTAAGTAAAGGTGTTTCAACTTTTTTTAATCCACCTTCCGCAAGCCATCGCACAATATCCTCAGGATCAACCTTGGAAAAATCAACTGACTTAAATCTTTCCGCAAACATGCGCAATAAAGAACTCTGGCTTGTCCGCTCGCGCGGTGAACCAAAAATATCGCCTAATTGATCATGTTTTTCCCCTAAGCGTGACTTTACCGCCTCTTCCATGCCTTCTTGCGTCAAAGGCTCTCTTCCGTCTTTCTTACCCTTTATAGAATGCCGAGCCATGTCAATTGAGAATTGAGCGACAGGCATTCTCTCTCTTTTTTCCGGTTGAATTTCATTTTTCATAATTTTAATTATTTTAATAATTTAATTACTATTTAATAATCCTCACTATACCCTTATCCGCGTCTACTTCCACCATATCACCGTCTTTCAAAACTTTAGTCGCGATTTTCGTGCCGATAATACAAGGGATACCCAGTTCACGGGAAATAATGGCAGCATGGCACGCCAATCCCCCTTCATTAGTAATAATTGCCTTAGCCCTCCTCATCAAAGGAACAAATTCAATCCGAGTCATGCTGGCGACTAAAATCTCACCCGCATTAAATTCATCCTTATTCGGATTAAAAACCAATCGCGCTATGCCTTTTACGATTTTTTTTCCGGCATTGCTTGCTACTTGGCCTTTTATTTTATCAGACTTGACTTCCGTGGCGATTTTAAAAAGCATCCTTTCTGCCTCGCCGTAAAACATTTGAATTGGTTTGCCATTTTCAAAAACAGTAAAAATTCCATCAATTCTTTTTTTAATTTCACTCTGGCTGATTTTTTTATTTTTTGCCAAAATATTAATGATTTCCTCGGGCTGGTAAAGACTGATTTCAGAAAAAGATAAACCATACTTAACTCCGATATCTTCCATAAAACGGAAAAGATAATGGAATAAAATCATCATGCCCATTTTTCGCACATCATTCCAATAGATTATTTTCTGGACGAAATAAATATCTTTTCTATCCGACAAATTTAATTTGATTTTTTCTAATATTTTGAGTTTTTGATTTTCAAATTTTACTTGCAGCCCATTTAATAAACTAAACTCTTCTTTAATTTTATTTTTAGAAACATTTTTTATTTCTTTCTTAATGCTATTTAAAATCAATTCTGGAGTAATTATCTCTGCATGAGAATAATCGGTTTTAATCCAAAAATATTCGTGAATATAATGATTTATTTTTGGTTTTAATTTCGAATTTTTGAGTAGCCCGGCATGATTGTTTTGAACTAAAAATTTTAATAATCTTTTGTCTTCTAAAATAACCAAACAAATATCCAAAAAATCTTTTCTTTCAGCATTAAAGATTGACTTCTCGCGGGGATGGGATAAAACATTAAATATTTCACTGGCTTTCCCGATATCTAATTTATGTCTCACAGCAAACTCCGGTATCATTTTTCTCACAATAATTTCACCCTTGTCCTCCATCATGACGCCATAATACCACCATTCTTCGGATGTCTTGATAAATTTATTAAAAAATTCCAATAA
>JAGVFQ010000063.1 GCA_020057505.1 Patescibacteria group bacterium
GCCAAAGGGAATTTACCATTGTTGGATCAAGCGAGTCGATCCCTGAGAAAGGGCTGATTTCAAACGAATCGCCGCTGGGCCGGGCATTCCTCGGCCGACACGAGGGCGATGAAGTTGAAGTAAACGTGCCTAAAGGTAAAATTGTTTATAAAATAACAAAAATTCAATAACTTTAATACTCACAAATCCGTCCAGAGCTTCAATCGATCTGACGGATTTTTGTTTTGACTTAAACATAAGATTTTGCTAAAATTAAAGAGTTAATATGCTAAAAAAATCTTTATGGCACATAATTCCAATGACGAACTTCGGGCTAGACAAAAAAAATTAAACGCCATCCGCGGTGCCGGCGTTAATCCTTATCCTGAAAAATTCAAAAAAACTCACTCTCTTATGGAAGCGAAAGCTTCGGCTGGCGGCGCCAAAGTCAAAGTCGCCGGGCGCATTATGACTATGCGCGATATGGGCAAGCTTTGCTTTTGCCATCTTTTGGATAATTCCGGTAAAATGCAGATCGCGCTCAAGTCGGACGATATCGGCCAGGAGCAATATGATTTTTTTGTTAAAAATTTCGACCTAGGTGATTTTCTTGGCCTCGAAGGCGAAATCTTCACCACTCACAAAGGTGAAATTTCCATTTTAGTTAAAAACTATCAAATGCTCGCCAAGGCTTTGCGACCTTTGCCGGAAAAATGGCATGGGCTCCAAGACGAAGAGCTGAAATATCGCGAACGTTATCTGGATCTGATTATGAATCCCGATACCAAAGACCGATTCCTCAAACGTTCGGCGATTGTAAAAAATATCAGAGAATTTTTGGAAGCCAGAGATTTTATCGAAGTAGAAACGCCGGTGTTGATGACCAAAGCTTCTGGAGCGATTGCCAAGCCTTTTATTACCCATCATCACGCGCTTGATCTTGATGTATATCTCCGCATCGCGCCCGAGACTTATCTCAAACGCGCGATTGTCGGTGGCTTTGAAAAAGTTTTTGAATTCGCCAGATGTTTCCGCAATGAAGGCATGGATCCGAGCCATCTGCAGGATTTTACCATGCTTGAATTTTACCAGGCTTATGCCAACTTTGAGGATCTCATGCGCCTCACGGAAGAATTGATGCGCGAATTGATTATGAAAACTTTTGGCGCGTCAGAGATTGAGATTATCGGCCGAGGCGGAAACAAAAGAATGATTGATTTTGGACAAGAATGGCAGGTAGCTACGTTCCGCGATCTTATTATTAAAGATGCCGATATCGATATTGATGAATTTGCCGCTGCAGACAAACTCTTAAAAGAAATTAAGAAAAAGAAAATCAAAATTGACATCGCGAACCCGGAAAAAGCCAGCCGAGGCAAGCTGATCGATGAGCTCTACAAAACCGTTTCCCGGCCCAAAATTTACGGACCATTATTTCTAATTTTTCATCCGATCGATCTCTCGCCGCTCGCGCGAAAAAATGACGCTAATCCCGAAATCGCTGACCGCTTTCAGCTCGTTGTAAACGGCTGGGAAATAGTGAACGCCTATTCTGAGCTCGTCGACCCAATTGACCAGAGACAAAGATTTGAAGAACAGTTAAAAGCCAAAGAAGCAGGGGACGAGGAAGCGATGGAAATAGATGAGGATTATCTCCGCGCCATGGAGCACGGCATGCCGCCGATTGCTGGCTGGGGTATGGGTATTGACCGCCTGGTCACGATTTTAACCGGACAAGATAATCTCAAAGATAGCGTACTCTTTCCCTTAATGAAACCGGAAAAAAATCCTTCACTCATCTCTGAAAAAAATTTAGAAAAAGAAGTAGAAGAAGAAATAAGTAATATAATAAAAGAAACAATCAAAAAACATTTAAAAAACTAAAATTAATTTTAATTAACCTTAACTATATGAAAATCTTTATCTGCGAAATTTGCGGCGACGCATATTTGGGCGATGACAAACCAAGCCAGTGCCCCTTTTGCGGCGCCAATTATAGCTTTATCAAAATCAGTACCGATGCCAAACCAATCATTAACCAAAAAATTGAATTAAGCGAGAAGTCGAAAGAAAATCTAACGGCCACCTACGCGCTTGAAACGCGCGCTACAGCGATTTATAATTGCATGGCCGGTAAGACCAAAGAATACGCGATTAAGGCCATGTACAAGCGTTTGGCGAAGGTGGAGCTCGAACACGCCATCATCGTCACAAAAATCATGGGCATGGGCGCGCCGGAAATCAAAACGGAAAATTGCAGTGATGATGATATGGAAAATTTCAAAGCCACGCTCGCGCTAGAAGAGCACGCGAGCAGCCTCTACCAGCAATTCGCCGGAGAGGCGAGTGAGCTTGAGATTAAGCGACTCTTTGTCGCCCTCAATGGCGCTGAGCTCGGCCATGTTGAATTAATTAAGGGTTTGATGTAAAATAAACGAAATTTCAAATTACAAATGCCAAATGACAAATAAATGCCAAAAGCCAAATGTCTAATATCAAATTTTGACATTTATTCATTTGTCATTGGACATTTTATTTGGCATTAAAAATTAGAGCTTTGTAATTTTTATCTTATGTCTTCGATAACGGATGAAGTAAAATCTCGCTTGGACATTATTGATATTATCTCGGAATATGTCCAGCTAAAACAAGTCGGATCCAATTGGAAGGCGAATTGTCCGTTTCACAACGAAAAATCGCCTTCTTTTATGGTCTCAAAAGAAAAGCAAATCTGGCATTGTTTCGGCTGCGGCGAAGGCGGCGATGTTTTCGGCTTTGTGATGAAAATCGAAGGTATGGAATTTCCCGAAGCGCTCCGCGTTCTCGCGAACAAAGCCGGCGTGAAATTAGAGAGACAAGATCCAGTCCTCGCGAGCCAACGGACGCGCTTGCTCGATATCACGGAAATCGCCGCGAGATTCTACCACAAAATTTTGCTCGAATCGAAAGACGCCGAGATCGCGAGGGAATATATTAAGGGCCGAGAACTAAAAGACGAGACCGTGGAAAATTTCCTGCTCGGCTTCGCGCCCCGAGTGGAAGAAGCCGGCTGGGACTTGCTGAATAAATATTTGGTTCAAAAAGGTTTTAAGGAAAATGAAATTTTTCTCGCCGGGCTTTCCGTAAAAAAAGAAAGGGGATCGGGCTTCTATGATCGTTTTCGCGGCAGGATAATTTTTCCCATCGCCGATCTGCACGGCAATATCGTCGGCTTCACCGCCCGCGTCTTGCCGCAATTCGACGACGGCAAAATGGGCAAATACATTAATACGCCGCAAACTATGATTTACAATAAAAGCCAAGTGCTCTATGGCCTCGACAAAGCCAAGCAGGAAATCAGAAAAAGGGATCTAGCCGTGATTGTCGAGGGCAATATGGATGTGATCGCCTCCCACCAGGCTGGCGTCGCGAACGTCGTCGCGAGCTCGGGCACGGCGCTCACCTTGGAGCAGATAAAATTATTGAAACGCTATACGCCCAATCTCGCCCTATCCTTTGACGCTGATCCGGCCGGAGATCAGGCATCGGAGCGCGGCATTGATGTCGCCCTACGAGAAGCGATGAATCTCAGAATGATTGTGATTACCTCAGGCAAGGATCCGGATGAATGTATTAAGAAAAACCCCGAAGACTGGATTGCCACAATCAGGGATGCCAAATCCATTATGGAATATTATTTTGACAAAACCTTGGCCAAGACCGATCTCACGAAAGTGGAAGACAAAAAGAAAACAGCGAAAATTCTTCTTGGCGCTATTGCGAAACTCGCGGACAAAGTTGAACAAACCCATTGGCTCCAGAAACTAAGCGAAATACTGAACGTGCCGGAACAAATCCTCCGAGACGTCTTGAATAAAGGAAAAAAGCCTGCTCCAGCCGAAACTCCAAGCAAGCCGGAAGCCAAGCCCAAAACCATGGATCATCGCGAGATGGAATTAGGCGAAAGACTGATGTCTTTTATTCTGAAATTTCCTTTAAATCTCGAATATGCCATCCATCATCTCGAACCAACGCTCTTGCCCGGCGATGATTTGAATGAGCTTTACAAAGAGCTCGTAATTTACTATACTGAAATAGGAGAGCTGGAATTTGATTTTGCAGAATTCCGGCAAAAAATGGCCCTAAACAACAAAAAACTCGCCGATCTCACAAATGTTCTCTTAATGCTCGGCGATAAAGATCTGGCCGAACTAAATGCGGAAGAGGCTGAGAACGAAATCGTGAACATTATCAAATATCTAAAACGCGACTATATTTCTCGAGAAATTAAAAAACTCGAAAGCGAAATAAAAAAAGCCGATAAAGATAAAAATCTTTCCGTCGGTAACGACTTGATCCAAGAATTTAATAAATTAATTGAAGAATTAGCCAAATTAAACAAAGAATAAGGCCGTAGAAAACGGAGTATTATTTTATCCATTCTCCATAGTCCTCCTTAGCTAAGGCGACGGAGGACGAAGGATGAATATTTTAAATTTTAATTATTCCAATGTTTAGAATTTAAATCGCAGGTCGGCAATCAATTTGCTCGCCCACGATAACTTCGCGCCCAATCTCTATGCCTAAAAAGAAAAAACATTTAGTGTCTCCGAAAAAAAAGAAAATCAAAAAGGTAAAAAGGGTAAAAAAGGCAAAAAAAAGAATAGCTAAAAAAATAGAAAAAAATCTGCCGGACGAAAAAGCCATCGCAGCCTTGCTCCAAAAAGGCAGGACGAGAGGTTTTATCACCGAATCGGAAATCCTATACACCTTTCCGCAAGTCGAGGATTATATCGATGTCTATGAAAAATTTCTTGATGGCATGGAACACGCCGGCATCCAAATCGTCGAAATGAAAGGCGGAATTTTAACATCCAAAAAAGATCGAGATGATCTTTTGTCGCAGGTAGGCATTTCCAAAGACAAAAAGAGATTGGATTTGGGCGATATTTCAGCCGATTCAATCCAAATGTATCTCCGCGAAATCGGCAAGGTGCCTTTACTCTCGTCCGAGGAAGAAGTCTCCCTCGCCAAAAGAAAAGAAAAAGGGGACCGCGAAGCCGCCAAGCGATTAATTGAAGCCAATTTGAGGCTCGTAGTTTCGATCGCGAAAAAATTCGTGGGCAAGAGCATGTCACTCTTGGATTTGATCCAGGAAGGAAACATCGGACTATTTAAAGCTGTGGAAAAATTCGATTATACTAAAGGCTATAAATTCTCCACTTACGCGACTTGGTGGATCAGACAAGCGATCACACGCTCGCTCGCTGACCAATCCCGCACGATTAGAATTCCCGTGCATATGGTAGAGAGCATCAACAAGCTCCAACAAGTCCAGCGCCAGCTCATTCAAGATCTCGGCCGAGAACCCATGGCCGAAGAAATCGCCGCGGAAATGGGCGAGGAAGTCGAACGCGTCCGCCACATGCTTTCCATCTCTCAAGATACCGTATCGCTCGAAACAAGCGTCGGCGAAGACGAAGAAGATAGTACCTTGGAAGATTTTATCGAAGACGTGAAGAATATGACGCCGGATCGCGCCGCGGCCCTGCAATTACTGCGCGATTACGTGCGAGAAATTATCCAGGAACTTTCTCCGAGAGAGCAAAAAATATTGGAAATGCGTTTTGGCTTGATAGACGGCGTAGCTCATACGCTCGAAGAAGTGGGGCAGGAATTTGACGTGACAAGAGAACGCATCAGACAGATTGAAGCCAAAGCTCTTGAAAGAATCCGCGGCCACGCCAGTATTGAGAAATTAAAAGATTACTAGAAATTAATCCTTCCCTTAGACTTGAATTATTTTTTAGATTAATATAATATATATCTAGATTAAAAGAGTGTAAAACTACTTTTTTATTTTGCAAAAAATGACTTCTTGGCTCCGGGGTAGCTCAGTGGTAGAGCAGCTCGCTGTTAACGAGTTGGTCGTGGGTTCAAGCCCCACCCCCGGAGCTAAGCAGTCATTTTTTTTATTTGAAATTAAAAACAGATTTAAAAAGATTGCCAACCATGCGATTTTTTAGTAAAATTGAACAATGGCTGCTAAAAGAAAAAAGACTAATTGGCAATATATTTTAATCGTAGTTATTCTCGCCGCCTTGGCCGGCGGAATAATTTTGTTTTTAGAATACTTTTGGCTGCAAGACGAGCCCTCAGTATTGGGACCATCTATCACTCACCGAGTAATCGCTCCGGCGACGGCAATCGACCCAAATTTCTTAAATCAAGTCAAAGAATGTTTCCTTCCGACGGCCGCCGCCTATGGCTATGCCTTGCGCATTACAGATGGTTTCCGTTCTCTAGACGAGCAAGAAGAAGTGTACAATCAAGGGCGGACGGAAGACGGCCACATCGTGAGCTGGGCGCCGGCCGGCCGAAGCCTCCATAATTATGGTTTTGCCGTTGATGTCACGGATCGCTGGCGAGGCTATAATATTAATTGGAAAAGGATTGGAAAAATTGCCGCTTTTTGCGGGCTTGAACAAGCTGACGATCCTCACTTCGAATATAGAAACGGTTTAGTTACAGATCAGTTTGCAGCCGGCACGAGACCAACGCCGCTCATACTGCCTTGCGCGCTTATGGATGAACGAGCAAAGGCCAATCAGTCGCTGACCTTGAAGGACCTCAAAAATTGCGGGGCGCCGAAATTTTGAGATAAACTTTTTACACGGAAATCAAAAAATATTTTAATTAAATTAATTACTAATTCATAACAAAAAAATATGAAGGGATTCCATTCCAACATCGAAAAAAGTACTTTGGAAAATAAAAATTTCCGCCAAGTGCTCTACACCGGCAAACACAGCCAACTGGTGCTTATGAGCCTGAAGCCGATGGAAGAAATCGGTATGGAAGGGCACAAGGACAATGACCAGTTTTTCCGGTTTGAGCAGGGGCAAGGGAAATGTATCATCGACGGCAACGAATACGAACTCGTGAACGGCACGGCGATCGTGGTGCCGGCCGGCGCGGAACACAATATTATCAATACCTCCGAAACAGAGGATTTAAAGCTCTACACTATTTACTCCCCGGCGCACCACAAGGACGGTGTCCTACGCGCGACAAAGGCCAAAGCTGAGGCGAACAGGCCGGAATTCGACGGCGTGACTACTGAATAGCTTTAGCGCTTGATTTAATTTGGATAGTGTGCTATTATTCTTAATAAGAATATCTCTAGTAAAAAGATAGTCGAATTTTACTGGCGATTGTTTTTTTACAATTTACTTAAAATTTTTCTATCTAATATGACAGGTACAATCAAAACCTTAGTCGTGGATAAAAATTTTGGTTTTATCACCCCGGAAGACGGCTCGAAAGATACTTTCTTTCACGCCTCAGCCTTGAGTGGTATTACCTTTGCCGAATTGCAACAGGGTGACAAAGTGTCATACGATGTTGAAGAGTCGGAAAAGGGACCTCGCGCTATCAATGTTGCTCGAGCCTAACCAAATCCACAAAAAAATCGCCTCGCAAAAAAGGCGATTTTTTGATATAAAATTTGACAAGAAGAGCAGTGGTGTTTAATATAAATATTTGTTATAATTCATGCAGTGAATATTATTACAAAATAAGCTAAAAATAAAATCAATGTTTGATGCTTTAGCCCAATTTACTCCGTGGCTTCTTTATTATAAATATTTTTTCTTATTTCCGCTTTTGCTAGTTGAAGGACCGATTGTGACGGTTTTTGCCGGCTTTTTGGCTTCGCTCGACCAACTGAATTTTTGGATCGCTTATATACTTGTGGTAGTCGCTAATATGGCGAGCGACAGTATTTTGTACGTCGTAGGGCGCTGGGGCAGGAGGTGGTGGAAATTTTTCAAAGTAAAACAAGAAAAAATCATAGGCATTGAAGAACATTTCAAAAAACATAAAATCAAAACCCTGCTCGCGAGCAAATTGGCTTTTGGTATCGGCAATGTGGGACTCGTAGCGGTCGGCGTAGCCAAGGTACCTTATTGGGAATACATCAAAATAAATTTTTTAATTGAGCTGCCGAAGGCGCTCGTCTTCTTTCTCTTAGGTTATTATTTCGGCTATGCCTACGCGACGATTGATAAATACCTGAAATTCGCCACCGCTTTTTTGATCTTTGGCGGTATCGCGATTATTTTATCCTATTGGCTCTTCCGTAAATGGTTTACCAAAAATTATAAAAATTTGTGAGAATAGCAATTTTTTCCGATAATTTTTATCCGGAGCTAAGCGGTATCTCCGATTCGATAGTGAGCTTAGCGGAAGGCCTGGCCGAAAGGGGCCATAAAATTATTTTTTTCGTTCCTAAATATTCAAAAAAAAATTATAAATTAAGCGGCATACAAAAATTCAGCGAACCGAATCTTAGTCCAAATATTCAAATATCGCGCTTTTCGTCTCTGCCTTTTCCCGGATCAGGCACAAAACAGGCGAGAATAGTGATCCCTGGCTTCTGGCGCTGGCTCAAAGTGAAAAAATTTAAACCCGATATTATCCATTCGAACCATTTTTTCGGAGTAGGACTTGAAGCGTTGATAGCAGCGAAAATTTTGCATATTTCCTTTGTCGGCACCAATCATACGGCTATTACCGAATTCGTTCATTACAGCCCTATTAAACTAAAGAATCTGGAATCTTGGAGCGAATATTATGTGAATTGGTATTATAATAAATGCGCTTTTGTCTCGGCCCCGAGCCAATCTCTGCTTTCCGAGATGGAAAAAAACGGGTTGCGAGCTTCGCACGGAGTCATTTCCAATCCGATTGACGATAAAAATTTCCTAGAATTTTCTTTGGCGGAAAAAAGCAAACTAAAAGAATCTTTTGGTTTATCAAACCACACTATAGTCTACGCCGGAAGATTTGCCGAAGAAAAACACATTGATATCCTGGTTCGCGGCCTGAAACAAATTAAAAGCAAAGTGCCTGATGCGATACTCGCGCTCGCCGGCCATGGCAACGTTTTGGACAAAATAAAAACAATGGCGCGGGAAATCGGAGTAGGCGAGTCGGTAAAATTTCTGGGAACGATTGACAAACCGACCATGGCCAAAATTTACAACGCTTCGGAAATATTCACGATCGCGAGCACCTCGGAAGTTCAGAGTATGACCATTTTACAAGCCATGGCCTGCGGTCTCGCGGCCGTCGGCGCGAATTCAAGAGGCATCGCGGATTGCATCACTGACAACGGATTGCTTTTCGAACCGAATAATTATATGGATTTTGCGGAAAAAGTTATTACCATATTCGAGGACCAAAATCTGAGGCAAAAATTGAGCCAAAACGCCTTGGCTATCGCGGCAAAATTTTCTTCTGCAAAAATCGCCGAAGAATGGGAAAAAATTTACACCAAACTAATTAATAAAAATTAAATTAGTTGTAAAACTATGAAATTAAGTTTTGTCATCCCGGCTCACAATGAAGAAGCTTATATTAGCAAATGCCTGAGTTCCATTTTAGCTGAAGTCAAAAGAAATTCCTATGATTATGAGATCATAGTCGTTAACAACAGTAGTACCGACAATACAAAGGCTATCGCGTTAAAGTTTGTTGGGGTTAAAGTTGTGGATGAACCTAAAAAGGGCATAACATGGGCGAGACAAGCCGGCTATCTTGCGGCTTGCGGCGATCTCATTGCCAATGTCGACGCGGATAACGTGATCCCAAAAGACTGGATGAATATCGTTTTTAGGGAATTTATAGCGGACAATGAAGTCATCGGACTTTCCGGACCCTACAAATATTATGATCTTTCTTGGCTCATAAATATTGAGGTCAAAATATTTTATATCTTAGGCTACCTCACATATCTCATGAACCAATATATTTTCGGATCAGGCAGTATGCTCCAAGGCGGCAATTTCGTAGTGCGCAAATCGGCGCTTGATCGGATTGGCGGATACAATTTGGATATTGATTTCTATGGAGAAGACACCGATGTCGCAAGACGCCTGCAAAAAGTCGGCGATGTCAAATTTACTTTTGATCTGCCGATGTTTAGCTCCGGTCGGCGCTTGTCAAAAGATGGAATCCTCGTTTCCGGTTGCCGCTATGCCATTAATTACTTCTGGGTTTTGATTTTCAAACGGCCCTTTAGTAAGGAATCAATTGATATCCGGTCGGATGACATTTGAACTTAATTTTTTCTAAATCCAGTATAATAATTATTGAATATAGAAAAATTCTTCTACGCTCTAATAACACAAAATGAAATACCACACCAAGCTAACATTTAAAATATACTGGCAGCATGCCCGCAAATACAAATTTTTCGCGGGTATTGTGGTATTGACAGTAATTCTCGCCGGCATTGCCAATACCATCTCTCCGATTTTTTTTAAAATGTTTTTCGACGCCCTTACCTCAGGCGGCGCGCCGGCAAATGTGGGCAAAACTTTAGTTTCCATTCTTATCATTATTTTTGGAATTGAAATGCTCGGATGGTTTCTCTGGCGCGTTTCAGGTTTTGCGAATAACTATCTCCAGCCAAAAGTAATGGCCGACTTGAATAATTATTGTTTTGCCTATCTTCATAAGCATTCATTTTCTTTTTTTGACAATAATTTTGTCGGATCGCTAGTCAAGCGCGTCGGCCGTTTTGTTTATGCTTTTGAAGATATCACTGATCGAATTATTTGGACACTTCTGCCTTTGGCGGTAAATATCGCCGTAATCTTTATCGTTTTAGTCGAGAGAAATATTTATCTTGGTTTAATAGTTCTGGTTTGGGTGATATTCTTTTTGGTTTTTAATTGGATTCTGACTCTTTACAAACTCAAATACGATGTCCTGAGAAGCGCCGCAGAAACAAAGTCGACCGGCATCCTTGCCGATACTATAACTAACAACGCGAACGTAAAACTTTTTAACGGCTATGATCGTGAACGCCAAACTTTCGCCGAAGCCAATGAAGAAGTAAGAAAACTCCGAAAATTTACTTGGGATCTGCATAGCTGGATTGATACCGGCCAAAGTTTGCTTATGGTAGTGCTTGAAATTGGCATATTTTATTATGCTATCGGACTCTGGCAAGAAGGGTTGCTCACGATCGGGGATTTCGTCCTAATTCAAGCGTACTTGATTAACATCTTTATGAGAGTATGGGATTTCGGCCGCATGATTCGGCGTATTTATGAAGATTTAGCTGACGCGGAGGAAATGACAACTATACTTGATACGTCTCACGGTATTATTGACGCGCCAGGAGCCAAAAGATTAATTACTGCCAAAGGTAAAATTGAATTCCAAAATGTCACTTTTAATTACCACAAAACCCGCGAAGTCGTTTCAAATTTAAATTTAATCATCGAACCCAAAGAAAAATTGGCGCTAGTCGGTCCTTCGGGCGCCGGCAAGTCAACACTCGTAAAATTATTAATGCGTGTCTATGATTTAACTAGTGGAAAAATTCTAATTGACGGTCAATCCATAGCCAAAGTAAAAATGATGAGTTTGTGGCAAAATATCAGCTTTGTGCCGCAGGAACCGATTTTGTTCCACCGCAGTTTAATGGATAATATTCGTTACGGCAAACCGGAAGCTACTGACAAAGAAGTAATTCAAGCCGCCAGGCTGGCTCACTGCGATGAGTTCATTAAAGAATTTCCTAATGGTTATAAAACATTCGTTGGCGAGAGGGGGATGAAGCTTTCCGGCGGTGAACGCCAGCGCGTGGCTATCGCAAGAGCGATACTTAGGGACGCGCCCATTCTCATTCTCGATGAAGCGACCTCGAGCCTTGATTCCGAATCCGAACAGCTGATCAAAGAATCTCTCGATATTTTAATGAAAGGCAAAACCGTAATTGTCATCGCTCATCGCTTATCGACCATCATGAAAATGGACAGGATTATTATTATCGACCGCGGCGGCATCGTGGAAGAGGGGAAACATGAAGAGCTATTGCAAAAAAAAGGCGGCTTGTACGAAAAACTCTGGAAAATACAGGCTGGCGGATTTGTGGAATAAAATAAATATGATATAATAATAAAGAAATTTCGTAAGAAATTTCTTTATTATTTTTTAAATTTTTATTATGAAAGAATTGCAAGAAGTTTTTAATCGTATTCAAGAAGTAAAAAAAGAGCAGAGAGACATTAAGGCGACGTACAAAGACGCTCTAGCCATGTCTGAAAGCTACAAGAAAGTCAGTGATGAGCTAAAAGAGTTGCGCGACAAAAAGAAAGAGATTGAACTTACTATCAGGCAGGAATTCGCGAGCGAACTGAATAAACTGGATGACCTGAAAGACAATATTAAAAACGAGATAGAGCTTTTAAGCGATATCACCCTATCAAAATTAATGAAGGGAGAAACCGTGGCGATTACTGATGAATACAGTAATACCTACGAACCGGTATTTACGGTAAAGTTTAGAAAAAGCAATGGCGGAAGAGAATCCGAATAATCCAAATATTGCATTCGAATAGAATTCAGATCATTCGGATGATTCAAATTCGGATTTTTTATCCAGCTTGACAAAAAGTTATTTATGATGTAAACTTAGAGGTAATTATTAAAGCATTAGTCAAAAGGTTTTATTCGATCTATAAAATCCCATTGGCAAAGAGCCCATGGATTTTATTTTAAATAATTATACTTAGGTAATCATAAATTAAAATTTTCAATTTATAATTTTTAATTTCCAATCAATTTCTAATTCATTAATTTATAATTATTGAAAATTATAAAATTAAAACATTCACTGAAAATTGGAAATTAGAAATTGAAAATTTTAATTTATATCTATGAATAACATAAGAAACATTGCTATTATCGCGCACGTAGACCACGGCAAGACCACGCTCGTGGATGCTTTGCTGCGCCAATCAAAGACCAAGCTCGACAAAGACATGATTGGCCAAATTTGCATTATGGACAGCAACGAGCTTGAAAGGGAGCGGGGAATTACTATTTTTTCCAAAAACGCCGCGATTAATTGGGAAGGAACGAGAATTAATATTATTGACACTCCCGGGCACGCTGATTTTGGCGGGGAAGTGGAGCGGGTTTTATCTATGGCTGACGGCTGCCTGCTTTTGGTTGATGCCAAAGAAGGGCCCATGCCGCAGACGAGATTTGTTTTGAAAAAAGCCTTGGAGATGAAACTTAGAATTATTGTTGTAATTAATAAGATCGATAAACCTGACGCTCGGCCGGATTTTGCTCTGAACAAAACTTTTGACCTCTTCGTGGATCTTGGCGCCGATGACAGCTATGCCGATTTCCCGATTGTTTACGCTTCGGCGAAACAGGGCAAGGCCGGACTTGAGCCGGATATTTCCAAGATGGAAAATATTACGCCTCTTTTTGAATCAATCATAAAAAATATTCCTGAACCCAAAGATGATCCGACGAAGCCCTTGCAAA
The DNA here is from genome assembly GCA_020057505.1 of Patescibacteria group bacterium. Taxonomy (GTDB): domain Bacteria; phylum Patescibacteriota; class Patescibacteriia; order JAGVFQ01; family JAGVFQ01; genus JAGVFQ01. The sequence goes on from JAGVFQ010000063.1 coordinate 13,315, forward strand.
TGCTCATAACCACTATTTCCGCCGATGATTTTAAGGGTAGAATCGCCACGGGCAGAATTTTTAACGGTAAAATCAAAGCTGGCCAGGAAGTAATGCATATCAATCGCGAAGGCCAAATGAAAAAATATCGTTTAGTGAACCTGATGGCGTTTGAAGGCCTGGCTAGATGCGAAATAAAAGAAGCTTCAGCCGGCGACATTGTCGCCATTTCCGGCGTGCCGGATATTACTATCGGCGAAACCATTGCCGATCCGATTAATCCTCAAGCGCTGCCGCTTTTGAGTATTGACGAACCAACCGTAAAAATGACTTTTAGCGTCAATGATTCGCCCTCTGCCGGAAAAGAAGGTACTTACAGCACTTCACGCCAAGTAAGAGATAGATTGCTAAAAGAATTGGAAACTGACATGGCTCTGCGCGTTGAAGAGGAAGGCCGCGACTGGATCGTATTCGGACGCGGTGAATTGCATTTGGCAATTTTGATTGAAAGACTAAGACGTGAGGGGTACGAATTTCAGGTTTCAAGGCCGCAAGTTATTAAAAAGGAAATTAAGGGCATAGTTTCAGTTCCTTTTGAAGAATTATATATTGAAGTGCCGGAAGTCCATTCTGGCGCCGTTATCAATTTGGCCGGCGGACGTTATGGCCAAATGCTCAACATGAGAAATGAAGGCGGAATTGTTAATCTGGAATTTTTAATACCCACGAGAGGCTTATTCGGCTTTCGCAATGAATTCTTGTCAGCCACGAGAGGACTGGGTATTATGAACACAATTTTCCACGGCTTTCTGCCGGATACAGGCGATTGGCATGAACGTGAACAAGGCTCGCTCGTGGCGCACGAAACCGGCACGACTTGCCTCTATGGTTTAGTGAACGTGCAAGACAGAGGAGCGATGTTTATCGGCCCCGGCGTGGAAGTCTATAAGGGCCAGGTAGTCGGCCAGAATTCGAGGCAGGGCGACATCAGCGTGAACGTCTGCAAGGAAAAACAACTTTCCAATATGCGATCCAAAGGCGAAGGCGGCCAGGAACATTTTAATACTCCAAAAACCATGGATTTGGAAGATGCTTTGGAATATATCGGTGATGATGAACTGGTTGAAGTCACGCCCAAAAACGTGAGAATCCGAAAAATGATTTTGGACGAAAACGAAGCCAAGAAAAAAGCCAAAGGGATTGTTTAGGTTTGATAAATTTGATAAGATACTTTAATTACAATTTCCAAGTTTATATAAACAACCGCTCTTTAAAAAGAGGAAAAAATGGGCCAAGAAATCGAACGGAAATTCAAGGTTATTCCGGATCTTCTTCCGGATCTGAATCTGTTGCAATGGAAGGATATTGTTCAATACTATTATCGCAAAAGCGATTTTGGAGTCGTTGTTAAAGGAATTAAGAGAGATATAATAATAGAGTTCACTCCAAGACGCAGCCAAATCAAACTATGTATTTCCTTGCCGATAAAAGACAGCGGCGCCTTTTTCTCCTTGCTTTTCAATCGGCCCCAGATAAGGTTCAGGATCATCAACGGCACAAATTACATTTTGGGATTCAAAAGCAAGCGTATCGGCAACAATCCTGGGAGAGGGGAGTTTGAATTTCCTCAAAAATTGGATGCTGCGGCCGTACAGGAGATTATTAACTTGTCGCCTTATTTTCCTGTCTCCAAAATGAGATACCATTATCCGTTTGAAGGCCTGGTCTGGGAGATCGACGTTTATCGAGAAAGAAACGAAGACTTGATTGATACGGAAGTGGAAATGCCCAAAAGCGATTTCGATCTCACTGGCAAGAAACCCTTCTGGGTGGGCGATGAAATCACCTTTGATCGCCGTTATGGCAATAGCCAGCTGGCGCTTCATCCTTATCAATCTTGGGTGTAGTTATAGAGGGAACCAAAACCCTCTTTTTTTATTTCTAGCCAAATTATGATAAAATAATGATATAAAATATTCTACTACTCTAAATACGAAAGGAGGTGAAACAAATGGCAAAGAAAATAAAAAAGGCTCCGGCGAAAAAAGCAAAAAAAGTTGCGGCTAAAAAAATGTGTCGATGCTCATGCTGTAAGTAATTATCCGCTAATTAATCACGAATTTGTTAATTCGCACATTTGTAGATTCGCATAAAATTCGCATTATTCGTATCATATCTAAATATATGATTAAAAAATTAGGAAGAGCTACGGCTCTCGCACTATTAATCTGGGTTTTAATTTTTACCGCTATTTCGATTATCATGTTTATACCCGGAGTCGGGCAAAATACAAAATATTTCATGCTCATCATTGATCCGCTTATTGTTTTGCTTTGCGGCTATCTCTATTTCAGTAAAGTCGGCGGCAAGGCGCTCGACGGTTTGGTCATTGGCATTTACTGGATTGTTTTTGGAACAATTTTGGATATGATAATTACTATACCGTTATTTGTAAAAAGTTATTCCGTTTTTTACGGCGAATGGTCGCTCTGGGTGAGCTTTACTTTGAGTTTAGTAGCAGCCGTTCTTAGCGCTGTGATTTTCAAAAAGAAGATATAACAAGTATTGTAGACAACCTCCTACTAAATAAAAATTAATTAAGCCTATTAATCTAGTTCCCCCTTCTCAAAAGGGGGACAGGGGGTTGTGCAAGCCAAAGGATTGTAAAACCACCTAAACGACAATACAGTATTGCAGTATTCAAATAAACCATTCAAAAAACTTGCAACGCAAAATAATTCCGATTAACGTCGAGATTATTTTTTGTAAAAATTCAATAATTTTGCTAGATTAAAGACATGAACAAACAAGAAAAAAAACTAAGAGCCCGTCCTGAGCCCAGCCGAAGAGTGCTCGTCGCCATGTCCGGCGGAGTGGATTCGTCCGTGGCCGCGGCTTTGCTTAAAAAGCAGGGCTATGATGTTATTGGTGTGTTTATGCATTTTTGGGCTGATGGTGGTGCTGGTCATGAAAAGGTGGGCGAAAACATTCGAATGAATATTCGAATGCATTCGAATAAGAATTCGAATGTTTGCTGTTCGCTTGAAGCTTATAATGACGCCAAACGAGTGGCGCAGAAATTGGATATCCCGCTTTATACGTTGAATTTCGATCGGCCGTTCAAAGAAGCCGTGGTAGATTATTTCTTAGCAGAATACCAAGCCGGACGGACGCCAAATCCTTGCGTGGCGTGCAATAAGTTTATAAAGTTCGGTTTGCTTTTGGAGCGGGCGAAGAAATACGGAGCGGATTACATAGCAACGGGACACTATGTAAGAACACGAAAGCACACGAATATTGGGCGAACAAACACGAATACACGAATCGTGTTACTCAAAGCTAAAGACGAGCATAAAGACCAGTCGTATTTTTTATATAATTTGACTCAAAAAAAATTAGCACATCTGATTTTCCCGATTGGCGATTATACTAAAGACGAAGTGAGGACGATGGCCAAGAAAATGGGTTTGCCGGTGCACGCCAAAAAGGATAGCCAGGAAGTTTGCTTCGTGAATAATGATTTAAAATCATTTCTCGACCGCTGGCTCAAAATTCGAGGTGGGGAAGTGCGTGATATCAAAAATAAGAAAATCCTAGGCCGCCACGAGGGTTTGGTTTTCTACACGATCGGCCAGAGGCGAGGCATCGGCATCGGCGCGAGCAAACCTTATTACGTCGCGAAACTGGATACGAGAAAAAACATTTTATGGGTGACAGACAATCCGGAAGATAAAGCATTATACAAAAAAGATTTAGTGGCCAAGCAAGTGAGCTTTGTTTCAGGCGAGCCGGTTTTGCCGTTGAAAGTCGAAGTAAAAATTCGCTCCACTGCGCCCTTTGTAGCGGCCGTCGTGAGCCACAAAGCGGGGCAAAATCGCTACAAAGTAATTTTCAAAAAACCTGAACGAGCGGTTACACCAGGTCAGTCAGTGGTGTTTTATCGGGGAGAAGAGGTTATAGGTGGTGGAATTATAATATAAAATTTCTAATTTTCAATTTACAATTTTCAATCAATTTCCAATGAATTAATTTTCAATTATTGAAAATTATAGAATTAAAACATTCATTGAAAATTGGAAATTAGAAATTGAAAATTAAAAACTTTTAGTATTAATAAAATTATTACATTTCATCTTATGATTAAATCATACCGCTACTTCGACTTAATCATGGCTTCCTTTGTGGCCGTGCTTTTGATTTCCAATATTGCTTCCACGAAAATTTTGGAACTTGGGCCTTTTACTTTTGACGGCGGGACGATTCTTTTTCCCTTGAGCTATATCTTCGGTGATATTTTGACCGAAGTTTATGGTTATAAAAGATCGCGGCGGGTGATTTGGACCGGATTCTTCGCGGCCTTTTTAATGTCTGTGATTTTTATTATTGTGGGCAAGCTGCCCGCCGCGGCGGGGTGGGAAAATCAAGAAGCCTACGAAAAGATTTTGGGCTTGACGTCGAGAATAGTGATGGCAAGTCTTGTTGCCTATTTTGCCGGCGAATTCTCCAATTCCTATGTTTTAGCCAAGATGAAAATTATCACTCGCGGCCGCTGGCTTTGGACGCGAACGATCGGCTCAACCATAGTCGGCGAGGGAGTGGATACCTTTTTATTTGTTTTAATTGCCTTTTATGGTGTTATTCCATTCTGGCTTTTATTAACAGTAGGGATTTCCAATTATATTTTTAAAACCGGCGTGGAAATCATTTTCACTCCATTGACTTACAAAATAGTTAAATTTTTAAAACGCAGCGAAGAAGAGGATTATTACGATACTGATACGAAATTTAATCCTTTTAGTTTGAAATAAAATTGGCTGGGTGGATAACTATCATTGATCTTTTCAGAAAACTATTATAAGTTTATTCATTAAACTAAGTTGTTTTGTCTTGGTCTTTAAAACAATAAACTTAAAGGGAGGGAAGAATCATGGAACCGAAAAAGCTTAAGAAGATTAGCTTCGGTCAAGCGCGAAAGTTACTAAGCGACGCCCGGCGTGAAGTTATTAATCATACCAATGGCGATAAGGAACCCAGTTGGTTTGATGGCCATTCCCGCAAAATTGCTTTTGGTGTGCAAACCAAAGATTGGACGCAGGTGTTTTTATTTCAAACCGCTAGCCATGATACTACTTTATTCGGAGGCAAAAAAGCCAAAGAACTCTTTCGTCTTGGCAGATCCGTTTCAAAAAAGAAAGAATAGGGGGGGGGTCGGCTGATAAAAGAAGAGAGAAAATGGACATTGGCGGAAGTTCGCGAGTATCTTAAAGACGCGATTCGATATTCGCCCGGCGACGATGAAATTGATTGGTTCACCGGCGATATGCTTCTTATCGCTTCTGGCCGCAAAACGTTGTATAGGAAATGGGTGACTGTGTTTGCCAACGAAGAGCGCGCCTCGACGGTCTTTGAAGAAGCGAGCGTAGTCGACGAACTTTTTACTCTGGGGAAAAAGTGTAAGGCTTCGGCCCGAAAGTTAAAATTTTCAATTGGGTGGCAATTTGCCGCCCTTTTTCATCTTTGATTAATTTATTGCCAAAATCGTAAATTTTCGCTATAATTTTACTAAATATGATAACAGCTGATGAATTGAGAGGAAAATATTTAGAGTTTTTCAAATCAAAAGGGCATGCCATTATTCCCTCAGCTTCTTTAATTCCGGAAAAAGACGAGAGTGCAAATCAGGAAACGCTTTTTATAACCGCCGGTATGCAACCATTAATACCATATTTGTTAGGTAAAAAACATCCAGCGGGCGATAGATTAGTTGATGTTCAAAAATGTATTCGCACAAAAGATATTGACGAAGTTGGTGACAACAGGCACCTAACTTTTTTTGAGATGCTCGGCAATTGGTCGTTGGGCAGTTATTTTAAAGAAGATGCTATCAACTGGAGTTTTGAATTTTTGACTGATAAAAAGGAAGGTCTTGGCCTTGATCCAAACAGATTGTATGTAACAGTTTTTAAGGGCGAGGATGGGATACCAAGAGACGAAATATCTATTGAAATTTGGAAAAAAATTTTTCTTGATAAGGCCAGGATAAAAGCGGAAGTTGCGGGGGAAGATGAAATAATTAAGGACAATATTAGAATTATCCCGTTGGGTAAGGATGATAATTTTTGGATTGCTGGAGATGCCGGTCCCTGCGGTGGAGATACTGAAATGTTTTATGATGTTAACCCAGAGATCGGTAAGTTGAATGGCAAATTTTCTGATTTAGTCGATACTTTCCGGATAATTGAGATTTGGAATGATGTCTTTATGGAATTTAATAAAACAGAAGACGGAAAATATCAAAAATTAGAAAAACCTATCGTAGACACGGGCATGGGGCTTGAGAGAACGCTTAAAGTTGTTAATAATTTTGATGATATTTTTCAAACAGACGTGCTGGAACCAATTATTGGAAAAATTGAAAAGATGGTGTCTTCTGTTAGTATTAAAAAATTAGACAAGTTAAGCGGCGATGATGAATATATAGTTCCTCCGTTTGATAAACCTTCTGTGATAGCAAAAAGAATAATTGCTGACCACATTAAAGCGGCAGTATTTATTATTAATGACGGTGCGATCCCGTCGAAAAAGGGTCGCGGTTATGTTGCTCGTCGCTTAATTCGTAGAGCCATAGTCAAAGCGCATAAGCTCGGTATTAAATATAATTTTACCGCAGATTTGGCTGAAAGCATTTTTGAGATTTATAAAAATATTTACGATTTTAATATAATCACAATAAAAGAAGACTTAGAAAACGAGGAGAGTAGCTTTAGATCAAGACTAGAGAAGGGACTCAGGGAATTATATAAAATCATAAAAAAATATGATCAAAATATCAAACCGGCCGTTCGTTGGCCTCCAAAAGACATAAAGAAGGTTTCCGCTTATACGATTAATGCAATAACACCAAAGGAAGCATTTAATCTTTATCAAACCTACGGTTTCCCTTTAGAATTAATCAATGAGGAATTGGCTCAGTTTGCTTTATTTATTGATGAAAAGGAGTTCAATGAAGAATTCAAGAAGCATCAAGAGCTTTCCCGCACGGCCTCGGCTGGCATGTTTAAAGGCGGTTTGGCTGATTCTGGCGAAATGTCGATTAAATATCACACGGCTACGCATTTGCTTTTGGCCGCTTTGCGGGAAATTTTAGGATCGGACTTGCCTGCCGGACAGGCAGGAATTTATCAAAAGGGAAGTAATATCACTGCCGAAAGATTAAGATTTGATTTCAATTACCCACAAAAATTAACTGAAGAACAAATTAAAAAAGTTGAAGACTTAGTTAATGAAAAAATCCAAGAAAAAATTCCAGTCGAGATGATAGAAATGCCAAAAACTGAAGCCTTGAAAATCGCCAAAGTTTCTTTTGATCCGGCGAAATACGGCGACGTAGTCAAAGTCTATAAAATCGGGAATTTTAGCATTGAACTCTGCGGCGGGCCACACGTGAAAAATACGGGCGAGCTCGGACACTTCAAAATCCAAAAAGAAGAATCTTCTTCCGCCGGCGTGCGAAGAATCAAGGCGGTGTTGGAATAAAAACCATTTCGCTCCAAAATAGCCCAGCCATAAAATGGCCGGTCTATATCACAAACCCCTTTAAAGGGGTTTTATATAATTAGCATGGTCATTTTATGACTAGGCGGAGGTGAAAAACGCTTCAGCGAATCTAATAATATGCCCCAATCATTTTACAAATTGTATTATCATATAATTTGGTCAACAAAATTACGGGTACCTTCGATCATCGATGTTATTGAAGCTTGGCTTAAGGAGTATATTCCTAAAAAAATTAGCGAATATGAAGGTAAACAATTAGCGCTAAATATGGTCGAAAATCATCTCCATCTATTAGTAAGTATCCCGCCCAAAATCAGCATCTCTGAATTCATCCATAAGATTAAAGGCAGTTCATCGCATTATGTCAATCTAATGCAAAATGAAAAAGGATTTTACTGGCAATCAGGATATGGCGTCTTGAGTCTATCAGAGAAAGGTATTCCATTTGTTAAACAATATATTGATCGTCAAAAAGAAGAGCATAAGAACAATGAGTTATTAGATATTTTGGAATTCATGCCGGAGGATGAGGAAAACGTGGTTCAGGCTGATAAGACAGAATATTAATTCTGCCATTTCACCGCCCAGCCATAAAATGGCCGGGCTACAACAACGGAAAACCCCTTTAAAGGGGTTTCGATAAACTAGCCTAGTCTATTTATGACTAGGCGATGGGAATTTCAAGTAAAAAAATAGAGCGTGCTCGTAAAGAGCGCGCTCTTTGGTCTATTCCTCCTTACGATGCGTTTTCTACTAAAGTTATCGCGATAGCGATAACCACTCCTCCAATGAAAGCGTAAACCAGAAAAGCAGCTACAACGGCAATTTTTGGCTCTACCCACGCCATAATCTTATAGAATGGGTAATATTTACTGCTTTTTATTATTTGGATCCCTTCTTCGACTTCTTCTTCAGAAGGAGTAGATCCAAAGAGAAGACACATAAGACGGCCAAAGAAAACCAAAAAGAAGAAGGACATTTGTAATTCGGTCAAACAGTGCAAAGGAACCAACACAATTATTACTGCCCATAACATTAACCAGATGTACATCAGCAACATTTTTGAAATGTAATTATTTTGGATTATCCTTTGCATGGCTATCTCCTCGTTTGTTTATTGTCAATTGTTTTCCTTGAAAAGAGCGAGAAAAATACAGCAAATTTCCCGTACTTTTCTCATTCTTCTCCAAATTAAATATATTTAATTTTAATAAATTAGTATAGCATATCTAAAAATTTATGTCAAGTATAAATATGAAATTTTATTATATTTTAGCCAAAATATTAATAAAGCTACAATAGATCCTTATTTATAATAAAATTGAGGATAAGTTTTTCTTGACAAATATTATTATTGCTATATAATATCCACATACGGCTGAATAGGTCCCAAAATAAAAAAGCTGTTTGAATTTAATTCTTGTGGGCCCTGCTTGCAGAGAATTTTTGTTTTTAAATAGCCTAAAATTAAATTTAGGCCGTAAAAATTTTAATCTATGGCAGAACCAGGAGGCGTGAGCCAAATGTCGTCAAAGAATTTCATCGAGGCCATGGGAATAGTCGAAGAACTGTTGCCGGCCGCCCTCTTTCGAGTCAAACTCGAAAATGGCACTTTGATTCTGGCGCATCTATCAGGCAAAATGAGGCTGAACAAAATCAGGCTTTTGCCGGGCGACACAGTCAAGGTAGAGATTACCCCCTACGATTTGACCAAAGGACGAATTACATATAGATTCTAGAGAAGAAATCAGGGAGTAAAAAATAAGTTTATATCTGTTTAATTTTTTTTACTTAAAATAATGAAAGTTAGATCATCTGTAAAAAAAATCTGTAAAGATTGTAAAGTAATTAGACGCCGAGGGCGCCTGGTTGCTATTTGCAAAAATCCCAAACATAAGCAAAGACAGGGTTAATTAAGATATAATCCGAATTTACGAATAAAATCCGAATGATCCGAATAAATTTGATTCGCATCACATTCGCAAAAATTCGCACAATTCGCATCATACAAAAATATGGCTCGTATCGCTGGAACAACATTACCACCTAATAAAAAAATCAGCGCGGCTCTGCCGTATATTTATGGCATTGGTCCGGTTTTAGCGAAAAAAATTATTATTCAAGCCAATGTTAACACTGATACAAGAACTAAAGATTTAAAGGAAGAAGAAATCGCGAGAATCCAAGAAATAGTAAAAGAATACAAAGTGGAAGGCGATTTGAGGCGTGATATTTTTTCAAACATAAAAAGATTAAAAGAAATCGGCAGTTATCGTGGTTTAAGACACATGAAAAATTTGCCAGTTCACGGCCAAAGAACTAAAACTAATTCGAGAACCGTGAGACACAACATCCGCAAAACTATGGGCAGCGGCCGTAAATCTGGCGCGGAAAAGACCTAATCTCTACAAATTACGAATCAAATACGAATATACAAATTTAAAAAATAAAACGTCAAATACAAAATATTAGTATATTAGCAAAAATTCGTAATTAGTAGCCAATAAAAAGATTTATAACTATGTACGACAAGATATAGAATTAATTATTATTTATGCCAGAAGAATTAAAAATAGAAGAAACGAAAATTGAAGAGTCGTCCAAAAGCGAAATCAAGACGGAAACTGAAACTAAAAAATCAGCTGCTTCTAAAGAACCAAAAGGCAAGCTTGCAAAAAAGAAAAAGGAAAAGAAGCAAATTGCCCATGGAAGAGCTTATATCCAGGCGACATATAATAATACAATAGTTACTCTCACCGACCAGAACGGAAATGTTTTATCATGGTCAAGCGC
>JAGVFQ010000038.1 GCA_020057505.1 Patescibacteria group bacterium
AACCAGAATAAAAATATGCATTGGCAGAAACATTTTGCCGGTTGCTATCCCGCCGATCTCGTGCGTAATCCATGGTGTTAAAACGGCCAGCGCGGTAAAGGCCGCGACAAAAGACATTTCTTTTATTTTAGTTAATTTTAAAACTTGTGTTTGAATCATATTAATAATGTAAATTAATTATTGTCGCTGTTTTTTAGATTTTAATTTTTTAATTTTTTCTTCTAGATACCAAGAAAAATATCCCTTATTAGCTTTCTGAAACTTTGGATCTTTCCATGATTTGCCGGTAATTTTTTTCCGGCATTTTTTCAATCCACATTGGCAAATGAATTTCAAGCCCTCACTATCAGTAGTCTCATAATCAAAACAAACTTCTTCATCGGCCTTGATATTTCTTCTGGCCGCCAAAATATTCTGGCCCTTTACTCCCGCGTTGGAATCGCAACTGTGATTAAACATTTCCGCCTCATCAATATCTTTTTCATTTTTAGGCCCGAGAAAAAAACCTTTATATACTTGCACGGGATAGCCCAAATCAAGAAATTTTTTAGGCGTACTGTCCACTTCTTTCGCGGTTAAAATATAACCGCCCCAAATAGCGATTAATTCTCCTTTTTTAATACTTTGTTTAGCAAAAACGCCAAAACGATGAATTTTACTGCTCTCTCTGGCTTCGCATTTTGGCGACAAATGAGAATGAATTCTTCTTTTCATCAAAAATTATTTATTATTTAATGGGCTATTGATAATAGAATGAATAATTTTATACACTAATTTCGCCGCTAAAAAATTCGGCGCTTCGAGACCGGGGATCGGACTAAGCTCTACCACGTCCGCGCCGCGGATATTAACTTTCTTGCTGATTGCCTCAATAATTCCAATAACTTCATTCCAGAATAGGCCGCCGGGTTCAGCCGTACCAACCGAGGGCATAATCGAAGGATCAAAGGCGTCCAGATCAAAAGTCAAATAAACATCTTTTGTTAAACCCTTAAGAATTTTTTCTAGTGACGGAACGCCTGGCGCTAAATGAACATTTTCTTTTTGCTTTTTATTTCGCGTCAAATAATCTCTGACTTCAGTATTCATATTTCTTATGCCGATCTGGACAGCGGGCACTCCCAAATCAAGAATACGGCACATCACGCAAGCATGGGAATATTTTGAATTTTCATATTCGTTAATTAAATCCGCATGGGCATCGAATTGCAAAACAGATAAATTTTTATACTTTTTCTTCAAGGATTTGACTGCTCCATAACTAATAGAATGCTCTCCACCCAAGACTAGAGGAATTTTGTTCTTAGAAACTATTTCATTCCAAATAAATTGTTCTATCCCATTCATAGCTTCCTTTACGCTATTTTTTGAAACAACACATTCGTCCAACGTAAAAACATCAATCGGTTTTAAGCCGATTAAATCGCCTTGGGAATCTAAAAGCTCATCCAGAAAACGAGACGCGTTAATAATAGCATACGGCCCCTCTCGCTGGTTTGCTTTATAGGAAGCGGTAGCGTCATATGGCACGGGCGCAATTACTATTCTGGACTTTTCAAAATTTTGTTTATGAATTGCCCCAAAATTAAAAGGCCATTGTTCGTAAAGCTTTTTCATATTTTTAAGCAAATTTAGCCAATAGAATAAAAGAAGCTATCGCCAAGGCAAATCCTATTTTTTCATAGTTATTAATCTGCTCATGGAAAAACAGCATATCCACTATCATTAATAATATGGAACTGGTAATGCCGTACAAAAATCCGGCCGAAGAAAATTTTATTTTACGATAAACTACAAACCAACCCAGGGCCACGAACGCCCAAAGCAACGCTCTGATAGCAATATACTGCCAATTGATCCGCTTGCTTTCGCCAGCTAGCTTAAGCAAATAATCGCCGAATACATTAATCGCGACTAATCCGAATATTAAAATAAAAAATTAATAGCTTCATCATTATAATTTATTTCTTTTTATTTTTCTCCAGCCGCTCAATTACCGCCTTGAGGATAATCGGCCAAGCAATAGTGGCGTCAGAGAGCACCTCGGCTAATCTACCACCCTCTTCCGGCGGAACAAACTTGCCCCAAGATACTCCTTCAGAATAGGTGCAGCCAGAAAGACCGCCCCATTCCACAGGTTCAGGACAAATACGCACGCCATAATTATAACGAACATAACCCCCGCCTTCGCCAACGCGATGGGTAATCAAATCAAGATAAGGACCAACCTGTTGACCCCAATTTCTGGGGACACCGCCGCCGATAGTAAAAATACCGATTTTCTTCTGTTTCAAAATCAATTCCGCAAAATGCTCCAAGTCCAAGAAAGGATTATACCGCAACAGCTTTTTGCCTTGTTTTTTTCTCAAACGATTAAATAAAGCAAAATCCAATCCTAATTCGGAATCAGTCAGCGCGGGAATATAAACCGGGGTGTTTTTATTAAAAGCGCTTTTTAAAATTCCTCGGCCGGACGTCTTCTCTTTGAGATATCGGCCGATTTTTTCGCAAATTGTCCTGCTCGAAACAATTTCCTTGGGATCGATATTCTTAAAAACATTAAAAACTATCGATTCTAAATCATCTAGATTTTTTTCCAACTCCAAAATATCATAAATACGATCATAGCCCATTTCATATAATTTCTTATCATTCATCTGACCCATCTTATATTTGAAATGGCTCATGCCGGTAGTTTCAACTAAACCATGAGTCATTAAGGCGCCGGTACTAATCACCGCGTTAATAATACCTCGATCAATCATCTCGACAATCAAAAGACCCATTTTGGCGGGCGTCATCGCGCCGGCAAAAGTGCCGACCACAAAACAATCAGGATCACTCGCCATTTCATACAAGACATCCGCCGCCTCGCCGAGCGCCCGGCCGCCAAAAGCCGTCTTGCTCATGGCCCGCGCCAAACCGTCAAAATCTTTTATTTTGTTCAAATCTAAAGCTTCCAATGGTTCAAGCCCGTCGCTATAACCATTATGCAATTTTCGATGAGTTTCGATAATATTATTTTTAGACTGTTTTGTCCTTTTCTTCGGCTGGTTTGTTGCCATTAGTTTTAATAAGAGGATTATTTATAATAATATTCTTATTTTCAACAATCTCCTCTTTTTTGCTAGTCGCTACCGCAGCTGAACTAATTAATTCGGGCATAATAAAAACCGCGGCTGACAAAACTGTCGTCCAGAGTCCATCTTTATTGCCAAGCGCTGATTGGGTAATATTCGTGGTACGGATTATTTTGCCACTGGCCTTATAAAGTTGTTCGCGTTCATCCCAAGCCGTATCAGGATTAAATTCAATTCCGGTAGTCGTCGCAAGCATTGTAGCCGCCAAATCTTCCGCGTATTCGCCAGTCTTAGCGTCGGTTTCGCCAAAAGGATGGTGTTCGGAGAGATAGCCATGCTGTAGGGGATCCGACGGAATAGCACAACCTACTGAAGCGGCAATTAAACGATTTGGTTCGCTCGTTGCATTGCGAGCCATTACGCAAAAAACAATTTCGCCGGGGCTTAAATATTTCAATCCTTCTTCCCTTGTAATTTTTTTACAACCCGGCGGAAAAATACTTGAAACTGTTACTAAATTAAAAGGGGCGATGCCAGCATCGCGAAGCGCGAGCTCGAACGATGTTAAATAATCTTTGTGCACTCCGACGCCCTTAGTAAAAAACAATTTTATTGGAACCATTGAAGGAGCCATTTTGAAATTAAACCTCAATAACCAAAGCTAACAGTCTTTTTAGTCAAAAAATGGCTTTACTGAATCTTTGATTAAAATTAAAAAATAATTAATAAATATTTTTCTACTTAATTATTTACCTTATTATATACCTTTATTTATTTGCCGGCGCGAGAGATCCTTATCCCCTGCTGATTGCGCCTCTTCCGCGATTTTAAAAATCCTCTTGGCCGTCCTCGCGCCTCTTTTCCGTCGGGCAATCATTTTTTCTTTATATTTTTTAACTTCTGTCTGCAATTCATCCTTAACGCGAGTAATGGCTATGTACAAATCTTTTTCTTCCGCCTCGGCGCGAAGAACCTTACCCGGTAATACCAAATCCGCTTCCGCTCGGAAAAACGGCCCGCTCTTGTGATGATTAGTCGTCTTGCCGACTTCAACAATGGCTTCAAGTATTCCATGCGTGAACTTTTCCAAGCTGCCAATTTTTTCTTCAACGAAATCCTCAATTGAAGGAGTTAATTTTAAATTTGTCGCTTTTATATTTATTTTCATAATTTGGAAATAAAATTTTTTAAAAAAACTTATCTTTAACTTAAGTTTAGCAAAAATAAAAAAAATAGCAAGAAAAAATTATTGTCAATAGTCGGCTGTGGATAAAAATGTCACCCTGCCTGTCCGCCGAAGCGGAAGCATAGGAGGAAGGCTCTTGAAGGGTGATGATTTGTCATAGTTCGAGAACCTCACCATGACAAATCTCTCTATTCTAAATATTCAATCTCCTCTTCCAATTGGATTCTAAGCGTGTCTCGCGCTCGCATTTTCACAAAACTGATCAATTGCAAAACATCTGAAGCGGTCGCGCCGCCGACATTAACGATAAAATTGGCGTGCTTCTCCGAAATCATCGCTCCGCCGATCTTTTTACCCTTTAATTCTAATTTATCAATCAACCAACCGGCTGGAATTATTTTTTGCTCTTTCAATTCCTCTGGCAATAATTCGCGTAAATTCGGTTTTAATTCGTTCAAATTAGCAATTTTATAATTTTTAAATATACTCCCCGCCGAAGGATATTCAAAAGGCTGCTTGTTCTTTCTTTGTCTCAAGAATGAAGCGATCATCTCTTCGCTTTTTTCTCTATCCCCTTTTACGAGCTTAAATGTTGCTTCTAAAATTATATCTTTATTTTTTTTAAAAATACTATCACGATAGCCAAATTGGCATTGTTTGTTTTTTAAATTTGTAATTTTAAATTTATCCTTAATAATTCTTGCGGCTTTCACTTCTTTCGTAATTTTAGACATTGAGTGCCCGAATGCCCCGGCATTACCTCTTATCGCTCCGCCGATTGTTCCATAGATTCCCGCCGCCCATTCCAAACCTGTTAGCTTAGCCTCAATTGATTTTCCGACAACTAAACTCAACAAAGCCCCGGCGTCGGCAATTATTTGATCGTTTTGACATTTGACATTTGACATTTGACATTTGACAACTAATCCATCAAAACCAACATCGCTAACTAAAATATTACTGCCGCCGCCCAAAACATAATATTTAATTTTAGATTTCATCGCCGCATTGATCGCCCTAATCAAATCCGCTTCTGATTGGGCAATAAAAAAATACTTAGCCGGACCGCCAATTTTGAAAGTGGTATATGGCGCCAACGATTCATTCTCTTTTATGCCAGGAAGGTCTAATTTTATTTTTTGAAGTAATTTTTTTGTCATTGACGCGAAAAAATATTGGTGTTATATATAAAGTATTGGTCTTAAAATTAAAACTTGAAACAAAAGGGGTGGCCATGAAAATTATTATCTCTTAATCTTCCACTAATTCTTCCGCCACTTTATATATATCTCCCGCTCCCATAATTAATACTAAATCATTAGGCTCTATATTTTCTAAAATTATTTTTTTAGTTTCTGCCAAATCTTTCGCGAATATCGCTTTGCTAACTTTATTCATCTTAATCAACTTTTCGACTAAATCTTTAGAGCTGATATTTTGATCCTCTTTCTCTTCCCGACCAGCGACGTCGTAAATTTCAGGTAAAATAACCAAATCCGCGCCGTTAAACGCTTCAATAAACTCATTAAACAGTTTATAAGTTCGATTATGCTGATGGGGTTGAAAAACCACAACTAATCTTCTATCTGGATAAAATTCCTTCGCTCCTTTGATGGTTCCTCTAACCGCCGTGGGATGATGAGCGTAATCGGAAATAATAATTGCCCCGTTTTTTTCTCCATTTTTTTCAAATCTCCTCCATGTGCCGGAAAATTTCGCCAGAGTTTTTTTGATTACTTCAATATTTATCCCTAATTCCAGCGCGCAAGTAATCGCGGCCAAGGCATTATAAATATTGAATATTCCCGGAACGCCAAGATCAAAATTGCCGATTATTTCATCACCAAATGCTAAATCAAAATATTGCCGGCCATTTTCTATTTTAATATTCTTAGCCATTACATCGGCTGGATTTTCAATGCCATAGGTCACTACCTTGCATCGGGGCTTGACAAGGCGATTCGCGCTGATTGAATCATCATTATTCAAAATCAGAATCCCACTTTTGGGCAGCTTATTAACGTATTCCTGAAAAGTATCGGCAATATGGTCAAGATCCCGATAATAATCAAGATGATCTTCTTCAATATTGGTTAAAACAATAATTTGCGGGTTGAGATGGAGCATGTGGGCGCGATATTCGCAGGCTTCAACGACAAAATATTTCCCATGGCCAAATCGCAAATTGCCTTCTTTGAAATTTTTTACCTTACTGCCGACTATCACGAGAGGATCTTCTTTGCCCGCTTCCAAAATTAAACCGATAAGAGCCGTGGTAGTGGTTTTGCCGTTCGTTCCGGAAATGGCAATAGTTTTTCTTCCTTCACCCAATACGTGAAGCATTTCCGGATAATTCAACTCTTCGATACCGAGCTGTTTCGCTTTTCGTCTTTCCGGATTATCAGATGGCACGGCTGCTGAATAAACTACCGAATCAACATCGTCGACTAAATTAGTATGCTCGTGCCCCAAATAAAATTTCAATCCTTGTTTTTTTAATTCTTGGATTATTTCTGAATCAGCCATATCCGAACCGCTTGCTTCCTTACCCAAATCCAGCATTAATCTGGCAACAGCTGAAACGCCGATGCCGCCAACGCCGATGAAGTGAATTTTTTTTATTTTTTCTAGATTCATAAGATAAAAGATAGTTGATGGTGGATAGGATTGTCATACTGAGGCTCTCGAAGGACGACAATCCGTAATGTTATACTTCGAGAGCCTCAGTATGACATTACTCTCTTTATTTATAGATTCGTATCAAATCTTTCTTGCTATAATCACTAAATTCGCTCCCCCGAGCCAATTTGTCCTTTTGCCGTTTTTGACATAGTAAAAATCCAACAGTTCAAATCCCGTCTCCGCGAGCAGATCTTCCAATTCCTTCTTGGTAAAAGCGTGGTAATATCGATAAATTATTTTTTCTTTTGTCCGCCAAGGCAATAACAAATCGCCGTTGTCCAAAATAATTTTCCTCGCCGCCCTAAGGCTCGCATATTTAATCATAAGAGGCAAATATTTCGGCTGATACAAATTCCAATTTGTCATCACGAGCAAACTCTTGGGATTTAGAACTCCATTAATATTTTTTAATGCTTGCAATCTCAATTCGCGCGAGGGTATATGATGAAGAACCGCCACGGAAAAAGCGATATCAAACCTTTCCTCGCCCAAAAATGTTAGATCAAGCGCGTCGCCAATCAAAAACTTGGCTGCGGGAAAATGATTTTTTGCCCGTTCAATCAAGGGCGCGCAATTATCAAAACCGCAGTAATCAATCTTTTTGTCTTGCAATAATTCAAACAATCTTCCGTTGCCGCAGCCGACATCCAAAACTTTACTCCCCTCAGCCGCGTAACTGACCAACTGCTCCAAATCAGCTTTGAAATGCGGACAATGCAATCTTGTCTCATCAAAACCGACAACTATTTTTTCATAGTCTTTCTTGGTTTTTTCCAATAATTTTTTGGCTATCTCTGTATTCATATATAATTAATTATTCTTTCCTCCTCCGATGTTTTTGAATAAACAATATTATCCCAACCAAAATAACTGCTCCCACTAAAATATCAAATCTTTCGAAATAGATTCTTATTGTACCCCAATGTTCGCCAAAAATCAAGCCGATATACGCCAAAAATAACGACCAAATGTACGCGCCGGCGAAAGAATAAGAAACAAATTTAACGAGACTCATCTTAACAACACCAGCCGGCAGGGATATATATGTTCGGATTACAGGCAAAAGGCGGCTGAAAAATATACCAAGAGAACCATATTTTGCCACCCATCCCTCCGCGCGAGCCAAATCTTTGTGTGAAATAAAAACATAACGGCCATAACGCAAGACTAATGGACGTCCGCCATATTTTCCTATATAATAAGTTATTACGGAACCAAGGACATTTCCGACCGCCCCGGCCAAAGCCACAAGCCAGATATTAAATCTACCTAGACTAGCCAAATATCCCGCAAACGGCATAATAATTTCAGAAGGTAAGGGTATCGCCGCGCTTTCAATTGTCATTAAGAGAACAACACCGCCGTAGCCCATAGCTGAGATGACGCTTATGATGAATGAACTGATGATGGTGATTAAATTTGCAACCATTTGAATTATTTTTTATTAAATTTAATTTCTAATTTTAAATTTTTAATTTTCAATTAATTAATTTTAAATTATAAAAATTAAACATTCATTGAAAATTGGAAATTGGAAATTGAAAATTATTATATATCTAACACAAATGCATACTACAGAAAAAATTATTAAAAAGATTATTGCTCTCTCCCCCCAAACCCCCGCCGAACTCTCCAACCTCAAACGTTCCCTCGCGGCTGAATTTAGATTGCCATCATCTCCTTCCAACATGGAACTTCTAAAAACTTACCGCGCGCTTAGGAAGAAAAATGAAATTAAACAAAATAAATTATTGGAATCTCTATTTATAAAAAGAGGCATCAGAACTCTCTCCGGCGTCGCGCCGATCGCTGTCTTAACCAAGTCTTATCCCTGTCCGGGACAATGTATTTACTGCCCAACGGAAAAAGCCATGCCTAAAAGTTATTTATCAAATGAACCGGCGGTCATGCGGGCTATTCTTTGTGGCTTTGATCCTTATAAACAAATAAGAGTCAGATTGAACGCGCTAAAATTGGAAGGGCACGATACAGACAAAATAGAATTAATTGTCATGGGCGGCACTTGGTCTTATTTGCCCAAAGATTATCAAATCTGGTTTATTAGTGAATGTTTTCGGGCTTGCAACGGAAATCATATAAACATAAAAACATTTAAACATTTAAACATACAGACTTTAACCAATAAACTCTTTAAAGAACAGAAAAAAAATGAAACAGCCAAGCATCGAATTATCGGGCTGACTCTGGAGACAAGGCCTGATTTTATTAATCCCGAGGAAATCAAGTGGATGCGGGAATTGGGCGCGACGAGAGTCGAGCTTGGCGTGCAAGCAATCTCTGATTCTATTTTACAACTTTGCCGCCGCGGACACAAGGTAAAAACCATTATTGAAGCGACCAAACTCCTGAAAGACGCTGGCTTTAAAATCTGCTATCACATGATGCCAAATCTCCCCGGCTCATCGCCAAAAAAAGACATTCAAATGTTTAAAAAAATATTTTCCCATCCCTGCTTCCAGCCGGACATGCTTAAAATTTATCCTTGTGTCGTCACTAAAAACTCCGAACTTTATCAATGGTGGAAAAAGGGAGAATTTAAACCCTATTCAGACCAACAACTGCTGAATGCTTTAATCGAAATAAAGAAAATAATTCCGCCTTATGTCCGCATTAATCGCTTAATCCGCGATATCCCCGAAGAAAGCATTGTCGCCGGCAATAAGATTTCCAATCTGCGCGAAGTCATCCGACGGGAGATGGAAAAACGCGGTTTAGCTTGCAAGTGTATTAGATGCAGAGAGGTGGGACATCGATCGAGACATGAGACAAGAGACATGAGACAAGAAAAAATCAAATTTTTTATTCAGAAATATAAAGCTTCAGGCGGATTAGAATACTTTTTAAGCTTAGAATCGCCGGACAGAAAAATTCTGTATGCCTTCCTCCGTCTAAGAATTCCATCATCAATTTATTCGCATACAAATTCGAATGTATTTGAATCACTATTTGAATGTTCCATCCCCGAACTTCACAATGCCGCAATAATTCGTGAACTGCATACTTATGGTCATTTAGTTCCAATTAAAGAAAAACAAAAAGGCGCGACTCAACATTTGGGTCTTGGTAAAAAACTTATGGCCGAAGCCGAGCAAATAGTTAGAAGAATAAATTCGCGTTATTCGCGAGGCAAAGCCAATTCGCGTAATTCCATCCCCAAACTAGCAATAATCGCCGGCATCGGCGTCCGAGAATATTATCGAAAATTAGGCTATAAAATCGAAGGCACATATATGGTAAAACATATCTAAGGCTTGACAATTAATTAAATTCATCTAAAATAAACAAAACAACTGACATCGCTCTTTAACAGAGGAGGAATCGCCTTGAAAAAGAGAAATGAAGATCAATTGCTGGCGGAAATAGCAGAACTAAAGAAAGAATTGGGAGCCAAACGGAGAATCATAACTAACCTAGGTCAGTTCGTCGAGCCGGTCGTCGCCCAGTCAATCATTTCCGGCGGACATCTGCCCTTCTCGAAAGGAGAAAGAAAAATCCTATCCATACTCTTTTCCGATGTTAGAAACTTCACCACCCATGCTGAGAAGATGGATCCGGAAACAGTCATTCAAGTTGTAAATATCCTGCTCCAGAACCTCGGCCAAGTCATCTTCGAGCACGGCGGCACGGTCGACAAGGTAATGGGCGACTGTATTATGGCCATCTTCGGCATTGAGGGTGAAGACGATCATGCCGCCCAAGCCGTCAAAGCCGCCATTGCCATGCAGGTCAAAATGGCCAGTCTGCAAAAAATCTTCGCCAAACTCAAAAGTCCGGAGCTTGAAATCAGAATCGGCGTCAACACCGGCGAAGTGGTGGTCGGCTATGTCGGCACGGCTGGGTTCAAGGACTTTACGTCCATCGGCGATCATGTCAACATCGCCTCGCGTCTCGAGGGCCTTAACAAAGAAACCGGCACCAAAATCCTCGTCGGCGGCAATACCTATCGGCTGGCCAGGAAATATCTGCCGGAAAGCTTCTTCGAGAGGCTGGGTAATAAAATGGTCAAAGGAAAAACTAAAGAAGTGGAGGTCTATCAAGTCTTACTTGGTTAACTGGCATTGTGCGGCAAATCGGCATAATGCCTTTTTTATTAGCGACGTAGAGCGAGGAAATGAGAAATTCTTTCTCATTTCTGAGCCGAGAAGCTAATACCCTGTATTTGACCTAAACCAATAAATAACTTAAAATAAAGTTAAATAACTTTTAAAAATATGAATTCTCTAGCAAAAACAAAAATAATTATTATCGCGACTATCATAGTCAGTCTTTTTTATTTGCTTCCTCCTAAAATTCTGGCTCAAGACAAGCCTGCTTTTGACGCACTGAACGTTGATATTCTCCGCGACGCCGGCCTAGGAGACAACGAAATCAGGAAAATTAAAGAAGGACTATCGCGGCCCGACGCACCTTTGCGGGAATTACGGCTTTTGATCGAGGCGTTCAATTCCGGCAGAATCGACAAAAAAGAATTTGTTAACCGATTAATTGCCCTCGCTAATCCTAAAAACGATTTCCCGCCAATAAGACAGGAGGAAACAAAAAAAGAATCAACCGACAAAGAAACATCGGGGCTGGGAGTTATCACCGCCTTTATCGCTATTGCCGGTTTTATCGCTGGTATCATACGATATTATATTGTCAAAAAAAAGAAAAAATCGGTTTCCAATTATTTTTCCAACATTGATGACACATATTCTAATTTCAAAATGAAATCGCGACGCTGTGAGGCGGAATTATATAGATTACAGGATATGATTATTGAAGATTTTAAAAATCATAAAATTGATGAAAGCAGTTTCGCCCTGCTCGAACAAAGAATTAATAATTACCTTCAGGAAATCAGGCAGCAAATACTCGCTGACAGCTTTGGCGGTTTGCCGATGTCTATAAAATCAGAAATCACCAAAATGTTCGGCGACAAAACTATTGATAAAGGCGAATACGAATCTTTCTTAAACAAACTAAAAGGCTCTGATTTAGATGAATCTGATAAAAATAAACTAAAAAATCTGATGCAGGAATGGGAACAGACTGACGTTGCGCGATCGTCTTCAAAAAGCAAGAAAAGTTAAAAGAGAGGCAGAGAGAGTCAAATTCAACTCCTCTTAATCTTTACCTTAATTTAAAGAAAGGGAATTAAATTTCAGCTCTTAACATCGTTCTCTCCCTTAAGTTAAGGGAGAGACAGAGAGAGTTACGATTATATAATAATATATTAACTTATATGACCTTCATCGTTGCCTCCGGGCCGGTAATAATTGAAAATAATAAAGTGCTTCTAAACCAGCACGGCAAGGATAATTACTGGAAATTCGTCGGCGGACGAGTGGAAAATTTTGATTTTAGCGACTGGACCAATTCCCTGGAAGAAGCCGCCAAACGTGAAGTCAAAGAAGAAATGGGATTTGAAATCGAAATCATCCGGCCATTAAAACCTATGCTCGTGCCAAAACCGAATGAAAAAGATGTTTATGTTGTTTTGATTCATTATCTTGCCAAACGCATTGGCGAAATCAAACCCGGAGCCGATATCCGTGCCTGGGATTGGTTTGATATTAATAATCTGCCAGCAGACTGCGCGCCAAATATTAAACCAGTAATTGAGGAATATTTAAAAACTAAATAAAAAACTCCAAGAACGTTGTCTTGGAGTCGAGATCCTTAGAGTCTCAAGAATCGTGAGAGAAAAACTGGTCGCCCTCACGCCATCCATCCGGATCCGCAATAGAGCTTGCACTCACATACCAACCGCTACCGAACGATTGGACATCTACTGCGCGAAGTACTCCATTTACATCTTTAATGTAAAAGACGTTCGTGTAATTATTAATAAGGAGTACACCTCCTTCACCGTTCTTCTGCTGCTCCATCAGGTAATAAACTTCGGCGAGAGCGACTTCGACCTTAGCTTCACCACCGAGTTCAGCGATAATCTTAACATCACGAATATCGCTAAGCAACTTGGCGTAACGGAGCGTAATTTGGGGGATTAAATCCTCGATCTTACCATCACCTGCAAGAAACCAGTTGTAGAAGTTGACACCGAGATAGGAAACTCTGTTTTTTATTTTTTTAAACTGATCCTTGGCGACAAATTTACTCGTGGTGGCGGGAATGACAATAGTGCCTTGAAATTCAAAAATATTATTTGACATGGATTTCTCTTCCTTATTTCTTTAAATTATTCATTACTACTTCCGCTAAATCTAATTATTTTTTTTCCGCTTTGATATCCGCATTAATCTGTTTCGAAAAACGACTAAATTCAGCAGAAGTAGTATTTTATAAAAGAACTAACTTAACAATATATCATAATTATAACCCTATGTCAATACTTCAAAACCAAGACCCCGAAGTCTACGAAAATATTCAAAACGAAATCAAGCGCCAGCAAAATGGCCTTGTCATGATTCCTTCGGAAAATCATGCAAGTGAAGCCGTGCTCGCGGCTATGGGCACTCCCCTTTCCAATAAATACGCCGAAGGCTATCCGGGCAAGCGCTATTACACTGGTAACGAATTCATTGATAACATTGAAAATCTCGCCATTGAACGGGCGAAAAAACTTTTCCATGCCGACCATGCCAACGTCCAGCCCAATGCCGGCTCAAGCGCCAATATGGCGATTTATCTTGCCATGCTCAAACCCGGCGACAAAGTCATGGGATTAAAACTTGATCAAGGCGGGCATCTCACCCACGGCCATCCGGTAAATTTTTCCGGCCAGCTATATAATTTCATCCAATACAGCGTTCGCAAGGATACTGAATTAATCGATATGGATGAAGTGCGCGAAATCGCCCTGAAAGAAAAACCAAAAATGATCGTCACCGGCGCCACGGCTTATCCTCGAATTTTTGATTTCAAAGCGTTCAGAGAAATTTGCGACGAAACCGGCGCCCTGCTTCTTGCTGATATCTCGCATTTCGTCGGCCTCTGCATTTCAGGCGATCATCCGGAGCCATTCCCCTACGCCGATTTTGCAATGACCACCACCCACAAAACTTTGCGCGGCCCGAGAAGCGCCATAATTCTATCCAAAACAGAACATGCTAAAGCGATTGATAAAGCTGTTTTTCCCGGCACCCATGGCGGACCGATGGAACATATTATTGCCGCTAAAGCGGTTTGCTTCAAAGAAGCCATGACTCCTGAATTCAAAGATTATGCTCATCAAATAGTCTTGAACGCCAAAACGCTCGCAAAAGTTTTTCTGGACGAGAGGTTGCGGCTTGTCTCCGGCGGCACTGATAATCATTTGATGTTAATTGATTGCCGGCCGCTAAATATTACCGGACGGCAAGGTTCAGAGGCTTTAGCCGCAGGCGGAATATACACCAATAGAAACACTGTCCCTTATGACACGGGCACGGCCTTTGAGCCAAGCGGTATTAGGCTCGGCACACCCGCTCTCACCACTCGTGGCATGAAAGAAGCGGAAATGGAGATTATCGGCAAGGTTGTTGCTAAGGTTTTGAAGGATGTTGGGAATGAGGAAGTAGGTAAAAAACTT
Source organism: Patescibacteria group bacterium (assembly GCA_020057505.1). Classification (GTDB taxonomy): domain Bacteria; phylum Patescibacteriota; class Patescibacteriia; order JAGVFQ01; family JAGVFQ01; genus JAGVFQ01. The sequence continues at coordinate 14,483 of JAGVFQ010000038.1, forward strand.
AAGAGCACGGTTGCGGAATTGACAGAGAGATTCCCGATTTACAAAAATTTAAACATATAAGCATATAAACATTTAAACATGGTGCAAATTCTCAATGGTAAGCTAAGATCACAAGAAATCCTCGACCAATTAAAAAAAGAAATAGCGCTAACCAATATTCACCCCGGTCTGGCTGTTATTTTGATTGGCGACAATGAAGCATCCAGGCTCTATGTTTCGATTAAAGAAAAAAGATGCCATGAAGTCGGAATAGATTTTCACAAATATCTTTTACCGACGGATTGCAGAGAAAAAAACATTTTAGATACGATTAATTTTCTAAATCACGATGAAAGCGTCCATGGCATTGTGGTCCAATTGCCTCTGCCGAATAAATTTGATACGGAAAAAATAATCAATTCCATTGATCCCAAAAAAGACGCCGATGGTTTTCATCCGGAAAATTTAGAGCTGATTCAGAAAGGAAAAACTTTTATTGTTCCTCCTCTTATTTCCTCTATTTTGGATTTAATCAATCAAACCAAAGAAAATATCGCCGGCAAAAAAGCGATTGTCATGGCTAATTCAGAAACTATCTATCTGCCGCTAGAAAAAGCCTTAGAAAAATACGGGGTTAAAACCGAATTTCATACGGCTGAGGAAAAAAATCTTGGCCATAAAACTAAATTAGCTGATATTTTGATCGTGGCCGTCGGCCGGCCGAAATTCATCACCAAAAACATGGTTAAGAAAAATTCCATTATCATTGATGTTGGAACTAATAAAATTAATAGCAAAACAATCGGCGATGTCGATCCTGAAGTCGATAAAATCTGCGCCTACCGTTCGCCCGTGCCCGGCGGCGTAGGGCCTCTAACAGTCGCATATTTGCTTTTTAATGTGCTCAAGCTTAGTAAAATCTGAGTCTCGCCCCGAGCTTCAAAAATAGCCCAACCATAAATGGTCGGCCTATATGACAAAATTAAATCAACGATTTTCGGATAATAAAAAAACGAAGCTCCGAGCTTCGCTATTTTTTTACTCCTTATTACTATCGTCCGAACTTTCATCCTCTTCAATACCGCTGCCTTCAGTTCCAGCATCTTTGGCCGCAAATAATACTTCCAACTCTTCTTCGCTTGTTCTAAAAACACCTGCGCCGATTTGCTCCACGTCTTGCGGATTTAAGGAACCTTTCTCTCCTTTTTCAGCCGAAAAATAATTATTATCGACTTCTTCTGCTTCTTCAACCGCTATGGGAATTTCCTCCTCGGCTGGTTCCGCATCGGATTTGAGGACTGTCCACAAATCCTCCACTAGACAGCCCAGCCGCGAAAGGCGGTCTTCGAGATCGGCGATCATAGTTTTTAAAGCCATATTAATGTCGATCTGGCCGTCGAAGCGATAACGGAACAAGTTAGTCACTTGAGTGTGTAAAGTACCAAGACTTTTCTGCAACAAAATTAATTCAATTCCATGAGCAGTAGAGGATTCCTCAACGCGCTTCGAAAGAGTACCAAACCCATGCGCAGCGCGTTCGATAACTCCTCGAATCTCTTGCTCAAGCCGATCGATCCGCGCGTCTTGCGCTCTTAGCGCCTCGAGTAATGGCGCTAGGTCGATATTGAGGTTGATGCCCTTCGAGCCTTCTTGATCCTCGGTCGTGCTCGGCGTCTCGGCATTCGCCCAAAAATACAGCGACGCTCCCACGACTATAACTACGGCGAGAAAAACCCAAAACCAATTCTGTGTAATAAATTCCATTTGACGTCCTCCCGTCTATTTTTTTATTCAGTTTTTAAACAGCAATAAAATACCTTATATCAACTTATGAAAAAAGTCAAGATTTCTTCAACCACTTCAAATAGTCTTGATTAATTTTACTAACCTGAATGCCGGCGATAATGGGCAAATCATAGCTATGCAATTTCGTAATTAATTTTTCGATTTTTGTATAATTTTTCTCCAGAGTTTTAACCAATAAAACAAATTCTCCACATTGTTCTATCTTCCCTTGCCGGCGATAAATTGAGTTAATCGGCCACATATTGGCGCAACCGATTAATTTCGCCTTGAGCAAAGCTCGCGCGATTTTTTCAGCTTCTTTTTTGTTTTCACAAGTGATATAGACTAGCAACATAAAAAAACAATTAGCGATAATCCGCGACTTTATTTAATCAAAGAGTAATATATTTCATAAATAATCCCAATGGCAAAAATAAAAGCGACAAAATAGGCAAGAAATTTAAAAAATTTCAAACTATATTCCGGCACGCGGCCGCCCATCTTCTTCGCGCGAAGATAAATCAAACAAACCACTATCCCGTCCAATCCGCCGAGAATTCCTCCAGTAATACTGATTACTTTGATAAAATCTCTTGAACCCCAAAGAAAAATCACAAGCGGCACAAAACAAGCGAGAATCCAAGCTAAATACTTATTAATTTTCCAATCATAGCGATAAATATTTTTTAAATTCAAACCTAAGACAAGAAAAGAAGTGACGACCGCGAGAATGCCGAAGAATATGCCAAAGACAAAAAGCTTTAGGCCTAAAATATTTCGCAAACCGCCTAGAGCTTCCTCCGTAACATTTGGTCCGACAACACCCACAACTGCGAACGCAAAAAGAAAAGTTACAATAATGGGAATAATTGTGCCCCATTTGATTATTTTTTTAAAACTCTGTCCCCTGCCTTTCAAAACTTCATAGGCCTCGGGAACAGCCGATAAAGAACCTAAAGAAAACAGAATTACGCCATAAGGCAGAAAAAATTCATTGAAATTATACGTAAAAAAATTATTAACATTAATAACGGGAAGTGCCGAAAAAAGGATAATTAAAAATGTTAAGAGTAGAAAAATAGACATGACAAATTCCGCTTCGGCGATTACCGCGAGGCCAATCAAAATCGCGAGCGACCCCAGGCCAAAAAAAATCAAGCTGTACAAAAAATCCGTGCCGCCAAAAATCGGCGATAAGAGCATATAGAGAAATTGTCCGGCGATGATGATATAGGCCAAGAGCGCGCCGTAAAATCCGAATATTTGGGAAATAGTCACAATCCCCTTACCCCATTTACCCAAATAATGATTGGCGTAGCCCACCAGCCGATGTTTTTCTTTGGTGCGCAAAATTATTTCACCATAAAAAAGATTGACCGCGACCACCATAAAGCCGAGAAGCAAAAAATAAAATATCCCGATCGCAAAACCGGACTTGCTCAAAACATAAGGAATGCCAAAAATTCCCACACCGATCATAGTGCCGATCATAGTGGAGATGGAATAATAGAATTTTTTTCTTTCTTCAACCATATATTTATATTTTATCAAAAAATTTGGAAATAACCAAATATTCGGATATGCCTATTCGGATTTTGCAATTGCTCATCAAAGCAGAATAAATAATAACACTACTATCAATGCTCAATAAAAAAGGTCCGACTTGATAGACGGACCATATTCTTCGATGCACCTCCCTAGTAACTGCTATCCCTTTCCTCCAACACATAACGCTGGCACGCATAAATCGCGGGGTTGGTTTGCCCGAGAATATTCAGAGCCAGATCAATAGCGTTCGCGTCGGAAAGCACGGTGGCCATCGGGACGGCCGAAGGAACGCGCAAGCTCGACCAAACATCCTCGGGGAAATCCTTTGAGCTAGCCGGCACCGAAATGACCGGCCAATTGGTATGAGCCGCGAGAATCGGCCCGAGACCGTTGCTCATGCCGACCTTGGCGATAATCACACCGCCAGCCGGAAAATCCCTCTGAAGCTCTTCCAATTTTTGGAGGCAATCTCTCGTCTGTTTGTGCCCGGAAAGGACGATCTCGATAGGTTGGAGACCCGCTAACGTGCCGAGATCGCGAAACGACTCTGGCATCGTATCTCTCGTCGATCCCCGCCAAAAAACCAGAGCTTGCTCGGGAACATTGAAACGCGAGACCAGCTCCGCGACATGGCCATACTTGGCTTCGACTTCGTCGAGCGGCTGGCCATCGCGGAACAATTGCTTGCTCACTTCTTTGAAATCACGATCGCGAAGCCGCCACGAATCGTTATCGATGACGTCGGCGATGACCAACCTACCATCAGGCGTGATGCCCAGTTCGAGCTTGAAGTCGACAAGTAGGTATCCGAGGATAGCCCAGGCCGATTCAATAATGAGAAAAGCCATCCTATTCAGCTTTTCGATGCCACCGATAGAGAGAGACAAAACCTCGCTTCTCTCCACGGTTTTATCAAGATTGGCACTCGCTTCCCATGACGGCTTTTTGGGATGGAAAAGATTCCATACCGGATTGTAGGGGTTGGCGATGAATGGGTCCTCCACGGAAAGGTCAGAAAAAAGAATATCACCATCCCTCGCTACCTTTCCTTCGGTGCTCTTCAGAAAAAGCTCGAAGACGAGCCGATGGAAACGGTGCGGCCTCTCGCCACCCCTATCGTACTCTGGATGCCGCTTAAGATAGCTCCCCACTGCCAGGCGCCGAATGACGCACTCGAGCGGAATCATCTTGCAAAGCGACGCGACGAACTCGGTGTCGGAAATTTGCTCTTCGTAAGCAACGGGCAAGCCCGCGGCCTTGAGAAGTTCAAAGACGCGGCAGGCAGTCGTCGCTGCGTAACGTGCCTTGGCTTCGAACTGCTTCGTCCAACTCGGATCATCGTGCGCCGTGATATTCGGCATATTTTCGACGATGACGAAACCCAGACGACCTTCACATTCGTAAATTCGTTTTGTTTTTCCTTCACCTAACAATTTTCCTTTTTGTGGTGCCATTTCCTTATCTCCTCTGGTTTTCTATAGTTGAAAGGTTGGATAACTTAAATTTGGAAAGAGCAAATACGTTTACTCACTTTAACAAAAAAATTAATCTGATGCAACCCCGTCTGAAATTTTGGCAAATAAAAAAAGATGGGTCTGATCCCATCTTGGTTTTAGTTCCCCCTTAGTAAGGGGGCTAGGGGGATGTTTCCTCCTCACTTTTTTCGGCCGTTGAAATGCTCGAGAAACTTGCCAATCCGCCGGATGCCTTCGCGCAGCCTATGTTCATCTTCGAGAAAAACCAGCCTGGCATAGAAAGGCGGCTTGCTCGGGCAATGGAAGCCAGTGCCATTGACGATGAGAACGCCCGTCTCACGAAGGAGCTGGAGGCAGAATTGGAAATCGCTTTCGATCCGATACACCTTGGGATCGAATTTCATGAGGATGTAGAAAGCTCCCTGCGGCACAACGAACGAAACGCCAGGAATTTTTTGGAGCTCTTCCATGGCCACGGCTCGACGCAGATACAACTGACCTTCGGGTGGCGATACGAGATCTTTGATGCTTTGATGGCCGCCCAGGCAGGTCTGGATAGCTGACTGGCCGAGCATGTTGGCGCAGAGATGAATAGAGGCGAGCGTGTTCAGATTATCAATAACGCCCCTAGCATATCTCTTGTCCGAGCCGGAAATAATCAGCCACCCTCCCTTGAAGCCGGGCGCGCGGTAATTTTTCGCAATGCCTCCCATAGTGAAGATCAGCAAATCTTCAGCTAAGGAGGCAATCGAAATATGCTCAGCGCCGTCATAGAGCAGTTTACTGTAGATCTCGTCGAAGATCATCGGCAACTCGTGCCGCCGGCATATTTCTACGCCTTTTTGCAAGAGATCTCGAGGATAGACTGCGCCCGTCGGATTATTCGGTGAGATAAAAAGAGGAAAGGCAGTTTTCGGCGTAATTTTTTTCTCAAGGTCGCGAAGATCAGGCAGATAGCCGTTTCTCTCGTCGCACCGATAGGCCACGACTTTCCCGCCGAATGCCTGAATGATAGCATTCCAGGCCGGATAGCAGGGTCTGGGCATCAGCACTTCCATGCCAGGCCTTAAAAAAGCCCACATGAGCAGTATAAACGCCCCAGTGACTCCATCGGTGAGATAGATATCGTCGATGCTGACATTTTTAATCCCAGCATTCTGCGCCTCCTGCAGAATTGCTTCGCGAGCCGAAAAGATGCCCTTGAAATCAGCCGAGTAAGGAGCGCATCCCCAAATGTTTTTTACAACATTGAGCATGACTTCTTCGGGCGGTCTCACTCCGAATTCCGGCGGATTGCCCAAGTTGAAGAAAAAAACATCATGGCCAGAATCCTGCATCGCCAAGGCTTCTTTAAGAAGCGGACCGCGCGGCGCGTAGCTCGTCTTCTTTACAGTATTGGAACCCGTATGTAGTCTATGTTTCATTGCGTTCCTCCGTCTATCTATTTCGAAATTGTTTAAAGAGCAAATTTGTTTAATATAACTTACAGAGAAAAAGGTCTTTTGTCAAACATTTCGTAAATTCGGATGCAACTATTTGGATATAATAAAAAGAGGCAAGACAAAATGCCTCGCCTCATGAACTTTTTTGAAATTACCTCCTTGATCTTTAAGCGACTTTATCCTCGAGCGGCTGGAATCGCGCGAAGATCTCATCCACGTACTTTATATGTCGCCTCGGATCGAAGCAGGCTTCTATCTCTTCCACCTTAAGCAACTTCGTCACTCTGGCGTCAGCGTAAACAAACCCGCTAAATTGTAAACCCTCTTCCATGGCTTTGAGCGCCAACTCCTGAACGACAGTATGCGCTTCCTCTCGCGGCATGCCCTTGCCCGCGAGCGCGAGCATCACATCCTCGGAAAAGACTACGCCGCCGGCGTAATTAATGTTTTCGCGCATCCTGTCCTTGTTGACCACGAGTCCCTCGACCACGGCCGTGAATCTCGCGATCATGAAGTCGAGAAGGGTAGCGGAATCAGCGATGATTATCCGCTCATTGGCGCTGTTGGCCAGATCGCGCTCATGGGTTGTCTCCTGATTCTCCATCGCCGTGACGACGAATCCGCGCATAAGGCGAGCCAAAGAGCAAACATTCTCTGACTTGATTGGATTCCTCTTGTGCGGCATGGCACTCGAACCTTTCTGGCCTTTTTTGAATTTCTCCTGAACTTCGCCTGTGTCCGTCCGAGCCAAATCGCGAATTTCCTTGGCAAAGTTGCCGAGGGAACCGGCCATGATGGCGAGAGTGGTAACGAAAGTGGCGTGGATATCGCGCGGAATGATCTGGCTCGAAACCTTAGCCGAACGAAGCCCTAAATGCTCGCAGGCGAGTTTTTCGACTGCCGGCGGAATATTGGCGTACGTGCCGACCGCGCCGGAAATCTTGCCCACGCCGACTTCGTATTTTAGGCGCAGCAGACGCTTGAGCTGCCGACTCAATTCATCGTACCAGCGGATGAGCTTCAGGCCGAAGGTGATCGGCTCGGCGTGGACGCCATGCGTCCGCCCGATTTCGAGGGTGTATTTGTGCTCTTGCGCCTTGGCATAGACCGCCTTCATCAACTCTCGCATGCCAGCGATGATAACGTCGAGCGACTGAACCATGAGTAGAGCCAAGGCCGTATCTTCATCGTCGAAGGACGTAACGCCGCCATGGAAATAGGGCTTGCATTCGTCGGGCAGATTTTCTGCCACGGCATTGACGAAAGCCATAAGATCATGATCCGTGGTTTTTTCGATTTCCCTGATGCGCTCGATCGTGAATTTGGCCGCGGCCAGAGTCTTCTCGTAGATTCCGGCCGGAATCAACCCGAGCTTCTCCTTGGCCCAGAGTATGGCCAGTTCGACCATAAGCCACATGTTGAAAATATTCTCTTCACTCCAAAATTTGCCCATTTCTTCTCTTGTGTATCTCGAAATCATTTTGGTTTTCCTTTTGCTAAACGGTTTAATGTTGCAACGTTGCCTTGTCTCGTGTTCTGAAGCAGGTTTTTTTACTTTGAAATCAAAGAACGTAGTGCTTAGAAATTAGCAAAATAACCCCACTCTGTCAAACCGCGCTTGATTATGGCCGAGTGGAAAATTTGTGCAAAAACGATCCTTGCTATAAGCTATTATAGTGTTGTAGAATATAGAAACATATAAAAACAAATATTACTCACAAATCTATATCTCCCATGTTTATGTGTTTAAATGCTTAAATGTTTAGATAATTCTATGGATTCATCTTCTTCCACTCTCACCGAGCGCATTCCACCGCAAAATATTGAAGCCGAACAATCCTACCTCGGTTCTCTTTTGATTGATAAAGACGCGATAATCAAAGTCGCTGATATTATTAGTCTGGAAGATTTTTACAAAGACATTCATCGCTATATTTATGAAGCCATGACTGATCTTTTCAGCAAGCACGAACCGATTGATATTTTGAGTTTGAGCAATCGTTTGGAAGAAAAAAACAAATTGGAAATTATCGGCGGCCGCAGCTATCTCGTCACCCTCGCCAATTGCGTCCCCACTTCGAGCCATGTCATCCACTACGCGAATATTATCCAAAAGAAAGCCACTCTCCGGCGCTTGATCGGCGCCGCTTCGGAAATCACGAGACTCGGCTATGAAGAAGACGAAGATACTACTCGCATTCTTGACCAATCGGAACAAAAACTGTTTTCCATTTCCCAAAAATATTTAAGACAGAATTTCGTTCCCATAAAAAATATCTTGACGGAAGCATTTGATCGCATCGACGAACTGCATCGCGAAAAGGCAAACTGCGCGGCATACCAACCGGTTTCTTGGCGCTCGATAGCCTGCTCGCCGGCCTGCAAAAATCCGATCTCGTAATCCTGGCGGCCC
>JAGVFQ010000026.1 GCA_020057505.1 Patescibacteria group bacterium
AGGAAAGGGGTCGGGGGAAGGGAAATTTTTGCCCGCCTGCTTGCCCCTCCGAAGCCGAAAGGCGCAGGAGGGCTTTTCCGCCCCGCCGTGTTTTTTCGTATTCGCTTAACGCGAATGCGCCGCCGATTGATTTCTTTCTCAAAGCTTACTCCGGACAATGTCTGGACAATGTCTGGGCTTTGTTTTTTGATGTAATTTATGGTATTATTAGAATAAAGTATAAACTTAGCACATAACAGATATTTAGAAGTATGGATTATCAAGATTATATTTTAAAAAGTAATAATACTGAACTTCATTTTTGGTTCGCGGCCAGACTTAAATTAACAGAAAATTTACTGAAAAGAAAACTTTTGCCGATGGCTGATAGAAAATTAATTTTAGACCTTGGTTGCGGCACTGGTACGGAGCTAGAGATGCTGGCAAAATATGGAATAGTGACCGCCCTTGATATAAATCAATCGGCTTTGGAGCTGGCTAAAGAAAAAAAATGTCAAACTATTTTGGCTGATATCGAAAAATTCACCTTACCAGAGAAAAATTACGACATAGTCTGCTGTTTTGACTTACTTGAACATTTGAATGAAGACGAAAAAGTTTTAAATAACATTTGCCAGTCGCTTAAAAATAATGGTTATCTATTTTTTACTGTGCCGGCCGTTAAGTCGATTTTTAGCACTCATGACCTAGCTCTATCTCACCGACGCCGTTATAATAAAAAAGAGTTAAATTATAAATTAGTCAAAGCCGGTTTTACTATAATGTCTTTAGGTTACTGGAACTCAATCTTATTTCCTCTAGAGGTTGCCATCAGATTAGTAAAAAAATTTATATATCTTAAACTTTTAAAAAGAATAAACTTTGAGCCAGACTCAAAGCCGATTAACCCAGTAATAAATAAAGTCCTTTTTGCTGTTTTAAATTTTGAAAATATTCTAATTGATCGTGGAATTAAATTTCCTTTTGGCCTAACTATTTATGGCGTTGCCCGAAAAAATGTTAGTTGAATTCTGTTTGCCGGTTTATAATGAAGAAAATATTTTAAAAGCTAATACCATAAAATTATTAGATTTTTTAAATCGGCAAAATTTTGCATTTAACTGGCTAATAGTTATTATTAACAATGGTTCAACCGATAACACGGCAATAATTAGCCGGGAGCTAGTCGGAGAGCGAATAAAAATAATAAATTTTTTGCAAAAAGGCAAGGGCGGAGCGATTAAGCAATATAGTTTAACTAGCGCGGCCGACTGGTTGATTTATATGGATATTGATTTGGCCGTTTCGTTAAAGAATATAGATGATTTAATCAAAATACTAACCGATAACGATTATGATATAGTTATGGGTTCAAGGCTGTTGACCGATTCTAGGGTTGAACGTTCGGCGGCCAGAAGTTTAAGTTCAAAAATTTATAACAATTTTTCGAGGTTAGTGCTAGGACATAAGTTTACTGATTTGCAGTGCGGCTTTAAAATGATCAGGAATGAAGTTTCCAAAAAAATTATGCCCTTAATCAAGGATAATAATTGGTTTTTTGATACCGAATTAATTTATATAGCTAACCGTCAAAACTATCACATTAAAGAAATTCCGGTTGATTGGTCGGAAAATAGATATCAACAAAGAAAAAGCAAGGTTAGCCTAATCAAAGATGGCCTGAAATTTTTTAAAAATCTGATTGAGTTAAGAATAAGATTAACTAATATAATGCCTAAAAAATATGCCGGAAAATAAAACAATAATTTTTTCATTAAAAAAATTCTTTAGCGGTAGAACCAACATATTAATTTTATTATTGTATATAATAATAACTTTGGTTTTTACTTATCCGCTAATTATCAATATCTTTTCTTCCATGCCCGGGATCGAAGGCGACGCGGCGTTATTTTTATGGAATCAATGGTGGGTTAAAGACGCTATATTTCACCTTGAAAACCCTTTCTTCACGAATTTATTGGCGTATCCATTCGGCGCCAACCTGGCATTTTCTTCTCTCACTTTTACTAACAGTTTGGCGGCCATGCCACTTCTATTATTTTTACCGCCAGTCTTTGTTTTTAATATCATTTTTATTTTATCTTTAGCCATAGGTTGCTTTGGCATGTATTGCCTCTTAAATTATTTGTTCAACAATCGTTTCGCGGCTTTTACTGGCGGAGTAATGTTTGTTTTTAACGCTTTCATCTTTCAAGAAATGCAAGGCCATTTTAACTATACTAGCGTTTACGCCATTCCTTTTTTTATTTTATTTCTTCTTAAGATTTATAATGATGATTATAAAATTTCCAATTCGCTCTGGGCCGCTTTTTTCCTGTTGCTTTCTTTTTATAATGATCTGTATTATACCATCGGACTCTTTTTGTTCTTTGCCGTCACCATTGTCTGGCTTCTCCTGAAAGACAGGAATATTTTATTTTCAAGAATTAAGGGCTTAGCTTTGTTTTTATCTACTTGGCTGATATTTGCCGCGCCGCTGCTTTATTCCCTGATTAAAGGCGCCTTATCAAAAATTTATCCGCTGGCTAATTTATCCCAAATAAATTTATACACGCCGGACCTAAGGTCATTTTTAGTGCCTTCCAAATTGCATACGATTTATGGCGATTCTTTTATCAATTACTACAATGAGCTGGGTTTTCATGGCGGCGCTGTTTATCTAAGCTTCACTTTATTAGTGCTGGCTATTATATAGACATCACACTCCAAAATCGGACTGGAATATGGTATAATTAAAGAATGAAAAGGCCTAAATTTAGCGCCAAACAAGAATTAGAACTGCGTAATGTTGTCTACCGCAATGAGCACTCGAGCCGTGAAGTTAAACGCGCTCAAGCAATCATTTTGCTAGACAAAGAGATTGACATCCCCGCGATTACCTCGCTCACTGGCCTGGGGCGTTCTCAGATATTCAATCTGCGGAGCAATTATTTAAAAAATGGCCTGTTAGCGGTGGCGGATAAAAACAAGAAAAACCCCAAAGAACTATTAACAAAAAAACAGAGAAATGACATTATTGAAGCGGTTAAGGCTAAAACTCCTGGCGAATGCGATAAATATTTTGAAAGAAACGAGTATTGGACAACCGGCATTTTGGGCAAATACATTCTCAGAAAATACGATGTGGCTTACAAATCCAAAACTTCCCTGTATCTCATCTTTCGCCAGTCAAAATTTACTTTTCACAAACCCGGCCGCGTTTACCAGAAACGAGATGAGGTTGAGGTCAAAAAATGGCGTAAAACAGCCAAACTAATAGTAGAAAGAGCCTTTTCCGATCCTAACACCATAATTTTGTGCGAAGATGAAATGGTGTTGTCCACTCAGACAACCTGCCAAAAAATCTGGCTGCCTCAAGGCGAATATCCAAAAATTGAGGCATCAAACAAAAAAGAAAACCGCTCCATTTATGGATTTCTGAATGTCAAAACTGGGGCTGAACATGCCTTCAAAACCGACTGGCAGAATATGTATATCACCGCCGAAGTTTTAAAGAACATTAGAAAAATATATCCCGCTCAAAAACTATTGCTTCTCTGGGACGGCCCGGGTTGGCACAAGGGTCAAGAAGTGACAAAATATATTAAACAGGACAAGAGCATTGCCACGCTCCATTTTCCCAAATATTCTCCCGAAGAAAATCCTCAGGAGCATGTTTGGAAAAAGGGACGATCGGCCATTACGCATAATGTTACGATTGACGATATTGACGAGACGACTGATAAATTTGTAAAATATTTAAACGCCAACAAATTTAATTACTCCTTGCTTGGATTTAACTGCAAGTCCGATTTTGGAGTGTGATGTCTATAGGTTATTTTTACGGCAAAAATAAAAAAATTACTTCCAGCGCGTTTTGGCTTTTTGGGGCTATTGTATTTTTATTTTTCGCCTTAGGCCCGCTCCTATACATTAACGGGTATATCTTTAGATGGGATGGAGTATTATTTACTATTCCACTGCCGTATTTATTATTTTATGCCCTACCCTTTATCAAAGGAGTTTTAGTTACCCCAAGATTTATTATTTTTGTATTTCTTTGTTTGATTGTTATCGCTGGTTTCGTTCTAGATAAAATTTTTAAACGCCTTAATAATAGTCTTATTTTAAAGATATCCATCTCCGGTTTAATAATCAGTCTTTTTGTCTTTGAAAACTTATCTATACCAATACCAACTATTAATGTAAAAATACCTAGTTTTTATCAACAACTTAGACAAGATGAAAACAATTATACAATTCTCGAGTTGCCTTTTGCTTTAAGCACCAGCTTTTATACATTGGGTGAGGTTACGACTTCTGCAAAATTGCAATATTATCAAACTGTTCATCAAAAATATTTATTGGGAGGCTATATATCCAGAGTGCCGGAAAGTTATTATAAGTATTATAGCCGCATAGTCGGCTTAGATTACCTGATCAATCCGCTTAAACCAATAGAAAATAAAGATGTCTTATCCATTAAGCAGGCGGTGGCGAGTAATTTTAATAAATTGAATATTAAATATATTATAATCCACCCGGAATATTATAATCATAGCCAGTTGAGAAACAGCTTATTTTTTCTTAATGAAATTTTAAATACTAAACCGACAATGGTAGAACAAATGCTAATTTATAAATTTTAAAATAATTTTTTTTGAGAGAGAAAGTAAATACTGTACTAATTTTTATTTGAAAAAATTATTTAGCGGCGCGCCGGCGAATAGCCGGCACGAAAAAACACGGCGGGGCGGAAAAGCCCTCCTGCGCCTTTCGGCTTCGGAGGGGCAAGCAGGCGGGCAAAAATTTCCCTTCCCCCGACCCCTTTCCT
>JAGVFQ010000048.1 GCA_020057505.1 Patescibacteria group bacterium
ATAAAAGAGAAAAAATATCAAAAGTCATTGAAGATTATGGACCTCGTTTTGATAGAGTTTGATAAATTGATGAAAGAGGCGCTTCCGTTGCTAGGCAAGTTAGAAGCGTATGGCGGATCGTTCGAAGCTCTTAAAAATAAAATTAAGACAAAGTCCAGCAAGAAGAAGGTTGATAAAAACGAGCTGGCAGAAATGGAAAAAATTGCCGTTCAAGTTGAGATTCTTTTTAATAAGATAAAAAGAGAGGCAGGGATTGAAGCCGAAGAGCTCTTTATTCGCTGGAAGAGATTAGAAAGAGCTCGGGAATATTTAGCGGAAGCAAAGAAGGAGTTAATTACAAGAAATTTAAGATTGGTAATTAGTATTGCTCGGCGTTATGTTCATGGGGGGCTGCCATTTTTTGATCTTATCCAGGAGGGAAATATCGGTTTGATGAAGGCAGTTGAAAAATTTCGGTATAAAAAGGGCTTTAAGTTTAGTACCTATGCCACCTGGTGGATAAGGCAAGCAATAACAAGAGCGCTTATTGACCAGGCCAGGACAATAAGAGTGCCGGTGCATATTATGGAATTCTATAACAGGGCTACGAAAACATCGAGGGAACTTAAGCAGAAGCTTGGTAGAGAACCTACCAATGATGAGATAGCGAAAAAGCTTTCTGTTCCAACAAAAAAAGTTGAAGATGTTTTTAAAGCAATGGAAGATCCCATTTCACTGCAGACGCTTATGGGAGACGGAGATTCCGAATTGGAAGATTTCATAGGGGACAAAAATGCGTTGTCTCCACAAAAAAATGCTGCAGACAAAGAAGTGTCAAGCCACATAAAGAGAGTGATCGATAGCACATTGAGCCCTAAAGAAGGGTTTATTATTAAAAAGAGATTTGGCATTAACGAGGATCGAAATCATACTCTTGAAGAAGTGGGAAGGCATCTTAAGGTGACAAGGGAAAGGGTAAGGCAAATCGAAAAAAAAGCCCTAAAAAAATTGAGACATCCGGCCAGATTAACTGCTTTAAAATCTGTTATGAATGATTAAAATAACGGATCATTCAAGGAATAGCATAGCGCTATTCCTTTTTTATTTTTTAATAAGGAGACAGTCCCAACAATAATTTATTGACAGATTTTTTGCGTTGCCCTTTTCTTTTTTGAAAAAATCTGTTATTCTACTTTGGTGATTATCAGGGCTGTCTCTTGATGCTGTATTTGGCGATAGTAGTTAATAATTTTTTTAAATTATGGCTGATGAAGTAGTTTTAAGATTTAATGAGGTGACCTTTGAATACCTCCACAAAAAACCTCTGTTGGAAGAGGCGAGTTTTAGCGTACGCAAAGGAGCAAAAATAACTTTAATGGGGCAGAATGGCGCGGGCAAGAGCACCTTATTCGGGTTAATTAGAGGCGAATACAAGCCAAAGAGCGGACAAATTTCTATCACTAACGGCCTTACTATCGGCACGTCGCTTCAGGCCATCGCGCGCGAAGATATGGAGTTGACCATTGAAAAATATTTTGCCAAAGCGTTTGAAATCGTCCCGCCTAATTTAGCAAGCCGCATAAGCAAGGTCATGGACGCGGTTAATTTTAATATTCCCACCGGCAGGCGAGTGGGAGATTTATCCGGCGGCCAGCAAGCCCGCCTTCTTTTGGCTTACGCGCTTATCCAGAATCCGGATATTCTTTTATTGGATGAGCCGACCAATAATCTTGACCAAGCCGGCATTGATCACTTAATACAATTTTTAATTATGTACGATAAAACCGTGATTGTTATTTCGCATGATGCCGATTTTTTAAATTGTTTTACCGAAGGCGTTATTTATTTGGACGTCTTTACTCAAAAAATAGAATATTATATCGGCGATTATTATTCAGTGGTTGAAGAAATCCGCAATCGCGTGGAAAGAGAGCAGAGAAAAAACGCTCAACTGGAAAAACAGATTAAAGACCGCAAAGAAAAGGTTAATTTTTTTTCCCACAAGGGGGGCAAGATGCGCAAACTCGCCCAAAAATTGCGCACCGAAACCGAAGAATTGGAAGAGGGAATGGTTGACGTTAGAAGGGAAGACAAGACCATCAATAATTTTTCAATTCCGGCGCAAGATATCACCGGCAATATCGTTACCATTACGGCCGTAAAAATTATCCAAAACCACGAGCCGGTTATAAAAAAGGCGGATATTATTTTACGAAAAAAAACCCATATGCTTGTATCCGGACCGAACGGCGTCGGTAAAAGCACTTTTTTGCGTACGTTAGTTTCCGATAATCATGAAGGAGCAAAAATTTTAGAGGGCGTGCGCGTCGGCTATTACAGCCAAGATTTTGCCAACTTGAATTATGACGATACGGTATTTGATTCGCTTCATAGCGCCATGCGGGAAGGCGTTGATGGCCAGAAAATGAGAGCGGTCGCGGCCGGACTTTTGATAACCGGAGATTTAATGGGCCGTAAAATTGGCGAACTTTCCGAGGGCCAGAAAGGACTTTTGTCTTTCGCGCGCTTGGTTTTAATGCAGCCCGGACTTTTAATTTTAGACGAGCCGACCAATCATATTAATTTCCGCCATATTCCCGTTATCGCCAAGGCGATTAACGAATTCGCGGGCGCGATGATAATGGTTAGCCATATGCCGGATTTTGTGAAAGCGATTAAAATAGATGAATATTTGGATCTCGGTAAAGTGTAATATTTTAAAATAAAAAAGGCGTTATTATCGCCTTTTTTTATTTGTCCCGCCATCGCGGTTATTTTTTAAGCAAGTAATAAATAATCTGCCCAAACGAAATTCCCGCGTCTCCGCGCGGAAATTTTTTATTTGTGTAAAAATCTTTAGATTCTAAAAATGAAGAAATTATTTTATTATTGCTTATTCCACCGGAAACAAAACAATTATCAATTTTCAATTTACAATTTTCAATTATTTTATAAATTCCTTTAGCTATATATAATTGCGCGGTCGCGGCGAGGCGGCGTTTGTCTTTATGTAAATTTTTTATTAGGTATTCAAAGAGCGGCGTTGTTCGTAGCGTATAAATCCCCCTCGCCCCCTTTATTAAAGGGGGCAATTTATATGGTTTAGTAGAATTTTTTTCAAGCAACTCAATCGGTTCATGCTTATAATTTCTTTTATTTTTACAGAAGTCGAGAAGTAGAGAAACAGCATCCAAAATTCTTCCGGTGCTGGAAGTTTCTTGGCAATTGAAATTATTTTGAAGCTGGTTATAAAGAAGCTCAAATTGATTTTTTGTGTAATATTTTTTTAAATATTTATAAATAGCTTCTTTTTTTTGAAATTTAGATAAAATGCTTATTAACATTCTTGCGGGTTCGTGGATTGCCAAGTCCCCGCCGATCATAATTTGGTTTTCAAGATGCCCGATGCGATTAATCCCCCCAACCCCCTTTATCAAGGGGGAGATTTTGAATATTTCGCCGCCCCAAATTTTTCCGTCCAAGCCATAACCCGTTCCATCCAAAGCAATGCCAAAACAATTTTCAATTTTCAATTTACAATTTTCAATTATCTGTTTTTCCCCAATAGCAGAGAAAATATGCGCAAGGTGGTGCTGGACTTGGATATGTTTGGCCTTGTATTTTTTCGCCAGTTCCGCGCCTAAGATTGTTGTTTTATATAAAGGATGCAGGTCGGTTAAAATAATATCAGGCTTTATTTTATTTTTTCGCAAAAATTCCAGAACCGCTTTTTGAAATTTTTTGTAATTATTATCATCAAGTAAATCGCCGAAGTCATCGGAGAAAAAAATCCCCCTAGCCCCCTTTATCAAGGGGGTATTAGTAAAAACTGAAAAACTGCCGGCTGATTCCGCGCCAAGAGCGAGGATGACACTCTTGTCATTGCGAGCGAAGCCGCCTCGGCGTAGCGAAGCAATCCCGGTAATTGTGCTAACCGAGATTGCTTCGTCGCCTGCGGTGGGCTCCTCGCAATGACATTGTTGGGATTTTATTGAAAATTCGTGTATTTTCATCAATATTTAGTGTATCATTTTAGGACAATTTATTCACTCTTGACAGATTTGTTAATTTTTGTTATGATACAATAATTGGTTTTTCATAATAAATAAACAAAAAAACAATACAAAATTTAAAAGGAGGGTTTATGTGGCTATTAATCCCTGTTGTAATGTTGCTGGAATGGATTATTATTCCGGCAAGTTGGCAGTTAGGAGTTTCGCCGGTAAAGTTTTATTTAGGTATGCTGGTGAGCCCAATTGCCGTCGTCTATGTTTCAAGATATTTATGGCGATGGTTTTTGTACATGCCGGGGAATCGGTCAGTTAGGCCGAAGTTTTTTTAAAGGAGGTGGTTATGAACCATATTAGTCCCAAAGTCATGGAGCATGGCGTAGCCATCTTTATGATAATTTTAATCGGTATTATAGTAGGAACAACCTGCTATAATATGATTAAGAAGAAGTCCGGGAGTGGTCAATAAGACACTCCCTTTTTTTATTTCCGCGTAAGTCCGCGTTTAGTTCATATAAATCCGCGCCTGTGCTTTGACTAAAAAGTAATATTATCGTATATTTTTAATAGGAAGGTTCGCTTCCTTTTTTTAAAATTTCCCTTGATAAAGGGGATTTAGGGGATTTGAAATTTATAATCCCCCCAGCCCCCTTTATCAAGGGGGTATTAAAGTTTATGAAAATCCCGGAATTCGTAAAAAATATTGTTAAAAAATTAGAAGACGCCAAGTTTGAGGCATTTATTGTTGGTGGCTGTGTTCGCGATTTATTAACCGGTAAAGAACCGGAGGATTGGGATATCACGACTAACGCCAGGCCAGAGGAGATATTAAAAGTTTTTCCCGACGGAAGATATGAAAATACGTTTGGGACGGTGATTGTGCCAATCAAGGAAGATGAAAGCAAAAAAACAAAAAAACAAGAAAGCAAAAATTTTATTGAAATAACAACTTATAGATCGGAACAAGGTTATAGCGACCGCCGGCATCCGGATGAAATAAAATTTGAAGATAGTTTGGATAAGGATTTGGAAAGGCGCGATTTTACGATAAATTCTATGGCCATACGAATAAATCCCCCTACACCCCCTTTATTAAAGGGGGCATTTGAAGTGATAGATTTATTCGGCGGGCAGAAGGATTTAAAGAAAAAAATAATCAGAGCGGTGGGAGAGCCGGTGGACAGATTCAAGGAAGACGCGCTCCGGATGATGCGCGCCATTCGTTTTGGGTGCCAGCTTGATTTTGAAATTGAAGAAAAGACAATAAGGGGGATAAAAAAAATGGCCGGCGGAATAAAATTTATCGCCAATGAAAGAATTAAAGACGAACTGATAAAAATTTTAAAATCGGATAAGGCCCATGAAGGAATAATGCTTTTACATGAAGTAAAACTCCTTCAATATATTTTGCCGGAATTGGAGCGGGGAATCGGCATAGACCAAAACCGCCATCATACTTATACCGTTTTTAAGCATTCGGTTTTAAGCTTGAAATACTGCCCGAACAAGGACTGGCGGGTTAAATTCGCCTCGCTTCTTCATGATATCGCCAAGCCCCAGACCAAAAGATTAATCAAGGGCGATTTTACTTTTTACAATCATGATATGGTTGGCGCGCGCGTGGCGGAAAAAATAATGTCGCGCCTGAAATTTTCCAACGAGGACATAAAAAAGGTTTCCACGCTTGTCAGAAATCATATGTTTTACTATAATGTCGGAGAGGTCACGGAAAGCTCGGTAAGACGTTTAATCGTAAAAGTCGGCGAAGAAAACCTGAAAGATTTAATTGATTTACGGATCGCCGATCGGCTCGGCTCCGGCGTTCCCAAGGCCAAGCCGTATAAATTAAGGCATCTTGAATATATGATGGATAAGGTAAGGAAAGATCCGATTTCCGCCAAGATGCTTAAGATTAACGGCGATGATTTAATAAAACTTTTAAACATTGAGCCAAGCCCGAAAATCGGGGCGATTTTAGATGTTTTACTTTCCGAAGTAATTGAAGACCCGGAACTTAATAATAAAAAATATTTGGAAGAAAAAAGCAAAGAATTGAATAAAATGGATTTGGAGGACTTAAGGAAAAAAGCCAAAGAAAAAATCAGCGAGAAAAAAATGGAAGACGACAAAGAGTTGAAAAAAGAATTTTATGTTAAATAAAATTACCCCCTTTAATAAAGGGGGTTAGGGGGATTTATTTCGTGGCGAGCAAAATTTATTTAATAATATATAACATAACCATTCAATATGCAAAAAAATTCATTTTTAATTTTAACAATCGGTCTTTTATTAATTTCCGGCTGCGGCGTAAAAAATGAAACCGAGCCGATTAAAGAGATTAATAATGACTCTGACAAAAAAAGTATGGAAACCGCCAATCCTTTAGCGATTAGTTTCGGCGGGAAAACTATTGAATTAAAAGATTTATTTAAAGA
>JAGVFQ010000054.1 GCA_020057505.1 Patescibacteria group bacterium
AATACGATTATTGAAGATTGAGAAAAAAGCTTTTTTAGTTTGAGGCTTTTTTCGTTTTTAGTTGACTTTTAGGGTTAAATTTAATAAAGTATAGAGAGAACTATGGCTAAAATTCAAGCAAATATCATTATAACCGGCATGGTGCAGGGCGTTGTTTTTCGTTGGTTTATCAAGGAAAGAGCTGATGATTTGGGAGTAACCGGCTGGGTAAAAAATCAACCCGACGGGTCTGTTAAAATTTTAGCTCTCGGCGAGCGCAATAAAATTGAAGCATTAATCAGCGCCGCGGAACAGGGTCCGCGCTTTGCGCAAGTCGCGGATATTAAAGTCGATTGGCAAAAATTGCAAAACAAATTTACGGATTTTGAAATATTATTTTAGTTTTATAATCAGTTGCTGATAATCGTTTTATGACGGATAGGAAAAAATATAGAATTTTAGAAATAATTCCGGGTTTATTAGTCTGGATTACTTTTGTGTTATCGATTGTTTTGTCTTTTATTGTTCCGCTGTGGGTGATTTATTTCGTGATTCTTTTTGATTTCTATTGGTTGTTGCGCGTGACTTATTTTGTTTTTTATCTTTTTATTTCGTGGAGAAAATATAAAGCTGACCAAAAAGTTAATTGGCTTATCAAAGTGAAAGAAATAGAAAATTGGGAGCGAATTTACCATATAATTTTTTTTCCTGTCTATAAAGAAAACATTCAGGTCATGCGAGCGACATTCAATTCTCTGCTTGATTCGACTTTTTCTCAGGATAAAATCATAGTTGTTCTCTCCGGAGAAGAAAGAAACAATAGCAAAGAAGAATTTTTAAATAACGCCGAAATAATCAAAAAAGAATATGGTGATAAATTTTTCCGTTTGCTTATCACCACTCATCCTGATGATTTGCCGAATGAAATAAAAGCCAAGGGCGCCAATGCTAATTGGGCGGGGCATAGGGCCAAAGAAATGATCGATGAGCTGGGTATTCCCTATGATGACATTATCGTTTCTTATTTTGATATAGATACCTGCACCGATCCGCAATATTTCAGTTATCTGACTTATAAATATTTGACGCATCCCAAGCCGACGCGGACATCTTTCCAGCCGGTGGCGCTGTATAACAATAATATTTGGGACGCAAATGCGGTGACAAGAGTAGCGGCTTTTGGCACGACTTTTTGGCTCATGACTGAGCTCGCGAGGCCGGAGAGGCTTTTTACTTTTTCGTCGCACAGCATGAGTTGGCGGGCGCTGGTTGATGTCGGATTCTGGCAGAAGGACATTGTGACCGATGATTCACGGATTTTTTTGCAGTGTTTTATCCATTATAATGGCGACTATACGGTAACGCCGATGTATATTCCAGTTTCGATGGATGCTACTTCGGGCAGTAATTTTTGGGAGAGTATTGTTAATCTCTACAAACAGCAGCGTCGCTGGGCATGGGGCATTGAGCATTTCCCTTATATGGCGTGGAATTTTTCTAACAATAAATTAATACCCTTCAGAAAGAAAATAAAGTATTTTTGGAATTTGGGCGAGGGAATGTATTCTTGGGCCACTGCTCCAATTTTGATCTTTATTCTGGGTCGGTTGCCCTTGATCGTCGCGCCGCAAAAAGTAAAATCCATGGCGATTTTTCAAAATACGCCCCATATTCTCCAATGGCTCATGACGCTCGCCATGATTGGTATTTTTGTTTCGGCCATTATCAATTTATTCCTTTTGCCGCCCATTCCAAAGGGCAAAAGAAAATTCACCATTTTGATCATGAGCTTGCAATGGATTTTGCTGCCCGTGACTCTGATTTTATTCGGATCGATTCCGGCGACCGACGCGCAGACGAGAATGATGCTCGGCAAATATCTGGGATTCTTTAATACGCCAAAAGTCCGGGCTGAGGCGAAAGGGGGATCGGCGGAAGCCAAAGCATAATCACTTATGAAAGTTTCAATTAATATTGTCACTTGGAATTCTTTTTCATATCTTAAAGATTGTCTTCAGTCTGTTTTTAACCAGACCATGAAGGATTTTTCCGTTTTAATTATCGACAACGGTTCTCAAGATGAAACTGTTGAATTTTTAGAAAAAGAATACGGCAATCGTTTGCAAATAATCAAAAATGAAGATAATCAAGGTTTTGCCAAGGCGCATAATCAAGGGATGGAAATCGCCAAAGGAAACGGTGCGGAATATGTGCTTATCACCAATCCTGATATTATTTTAACTCCGAATTTTTTAGAAAAATTGATTTTGGAAGCGGATAAAAGGCCAGATGTTGGCAGTTTTGGCGGAAAACTTTTAAGAATAGTGAATGATAGTAGAAAAATCCCCCAATCTCCTTTGTCAAAGGGGCAAAAAAAATCCCCCAACCCCCTTCTTCGACAAAACTCAAGACAGGTTTGTCAAGGGGGCACGGTTGACGACTATCAAGGTGATATAATCGATAGCGCCGGATTGAAGATTTTTAAAAACAGAAGAGTAGTGGAAATCGGAGCAGGGGAGAAAGATGCGGGACAATATAATAACGGGAAAGAAGTTTTTGGCATTTCCGGCGCGCTTGCGCTTTATCGTGTAAAGGCGCTGGAAGAGATTAAACTTCCATTTCAGATGGTTGTCCGCCTTTGCTCCGCCCCGCAAATATTGGATGGAGCTTCGGCGGACGCTCAAAATCATAACCAAATCAAAGATTTGGGTGATTTTGGCGAATACTTTGATAATGATTTTTTTGCCTATAAAGAAGATGTGGATTTGGCGTGGAGAATGAAACTTTACGGTTGGAAATCTTTTTATGTTCCTGAGGCGATGGCCTTTCATTATCGCGGCGCAACCAGTAAAGAAAATATTAGCAATTTTGGAACAGTTGGTCTTAGAAAGGGCAAGCCCCAATTTGTTAATTACCTTTCATATAGAAATAATTTGTTGATGCTTTTTAAGAATGATTATTTATCTAATTTTTTAATTGATTTTCCGAGAATTTTTTGGTATGAACTTAGGAAGTTCGGCTATATCTTATTTTTTGAGAGAAAAAGCCTGAAGGTCTGGATCAGTTTTTTTAAATTAAGTTCTAAGATGCGGCAGAAGAGGAAATTTATTTTAACCAAGGCGAAAGTGGAAAGAAGAGGAATTAGAAAATGGTTTAATTAAATTTTTAATTTCCAATTTTTAAATAATGTTTTAATTTTATAATTTTAAAAATTAATTCATTATAAATTAGAAATTTTACATTATGGATTTATCAATTATCATATTAAATTACAAGACTAAGGGTTTGCTGAAGCAGTGCCTCAAAGGCATTAAGCTTTTTTCTTTGCCTTTGGAGTATGAGATAATTGTTGTTGATAATTCTTCCGGCGACGGAACAGAGAAAATGATCAGGGAGGAATTTTCTCAGGTTAAATTTATTCAGGCGGGAGTTAATCGGGGTTTTTCCGCGGGGTACAATTTGGGGATGAAGGAAGCTAGGGGAAAATATTTTTTGCTTTTAAATCCGGATATAGCGGTTTTAGATAAAGCTATTTTAGGAATATATGAGTTTATGGAAGCCAATCTTAGGGTCGGATTAGCCGGACCAAAGCTCTTGAATCCGGACGGAACCGTGCAAATGTCGATAATGAAATTTCCTACATTTTTTATGCCGATTTATCGCCGGACGTTTTTGGGCAAAATTCCTTGGATTAAAAATAGGGTTAATGATTATTTAATGGTAAAATGGGATCATGGGGCGAGCGGTCCGGCTGATTGGGTTTTGGGCGGATGTATGATAGCGAGGAAAAAAGCCATTGACGAGGTTGGGCTGCTTGATGAAAGATTTTTTCTTTACTTCGATGATACTGATTGGTGCTGGAGATTCTGGCAGTCTAATTGGCAGGTTTACTATATCGCTCATGCGGAAATGGTCCATTATCATCGGCGCGAATCGGCGGAAAGTCCAGTTTTGCGCGGAATCTTCAATCGCACGACAAGGGAGCATATCAAGAGCTGGATTAGGTATTTTTTGAAATATAGAGGAAAATCTTTGCCTGAAATTAAAAATTAAATCTATGTGGCTTGAAGAAAAAAAAGAAAGCGATGAAAAAGAACATTTTTTATCTTCACCGGCGCCATTCGCTTCGGCCAGAAGAAGATTATTTTTTAATATTATAAAAAAGTTTTTTTTCGCCGTTTTTATTTTGGTTATTTTAATTATTGTCGTGGGCGGGATTTTGAGCTTGGTCTATTATAATAATTTCAAGACAATTTATGCGGAAGCGTTATCCGGTAAAAATAGGCTTGAAATAGCGCAGAATTTTTTGCTTGATAAAAATTTTGCCGCGGCAGCCAACGAATTTCAGATCAGCCAGAATAATTTTCTCGAAGCCAAAAATGAGTTATCAAAGTTAAATTTGTTAAAAATTATTCCAATTATTAAAGATCAAGCGGCGGCTTTTGATAATCTACTCACGGTGGGTATTGATTTGACTGATGGTCTTACGAAGCTAGCACTTTTGGGCAAGGATATTTCCGCCACTATTGATATTAAAAATTCTAATTTTGACGAGCTTAGTTCCAGCGACAAAAAGGAATTACTAAAGAGAATAAGCGAATCCGAACCGATTTTTATTCAAGTGAAAGACGACATTGATCGCGCCAATGTTGCCATTGAAGCGATTCCTCGGATTGGGCTTTTATCTCTAATTAAAAATTCAGTTGATCCGCTTCGAGACCAATTGCCGCAAGCGAAAGCCGTAATCGATAAAGTTTTGCCTATGGTTAGAGTCTTGCCGCGGCTCGCCGGCTATCCGAACGAACAGACTTATCTCTTTCTCCTCGAAAATAACGCCGAACTTCGGCCGACCGGCGGCTTCATCGGCACTTACGGAATTTTGAAATTAAACGAAGGGGAAATCAGTTATTTTAAAACCGATAATATTTATAATATTGATTTGCCCGCGGAAAAATATTTAAAAGTTGAGGCGCCTTGGCAACTGCAAAAATATTTGAAAGTAAAATACTGGTTTTTGCGCGACTCCAATTGGTCGCCGGATTTTGCTACGAGCGCTGAGAACGCTCTTAAGTTTTACAAGGACGAAAGAGGAGTGGAGAAAAATATCAATGGCGTGATCGCGATTACGCCTGAAGTGATTGTGGATTTGCTCAATCTTACTGGTCCGATTCAAGTCGAAGATCTGACTTTTACGAGCGATAATTTTTTTGATGTTTTGGAACAAAGAGTGGAGTTTGGCTATTACAAACTCGGCATACCAGCATCACAAAGAAAAGAAATAATCGGCCAACTGGCTGATGAGATCAAGGCGAAATTATTTTCCATGCCGCTCCGCGATTGGTCAAAGATTATTGATGTCGCTGATCGAGCGCTTAAAGAAAAACAAGCATTAGTCTACATGAAAGATTCTGATTTAGAAGATTTAATCCTCGCGCGAAATTGGGGAGGCGTAATCCGTCCAACTGGCGGAGATTATCTGATGATAGTGGATGCCAATCTAGCCGCGCTCAAAACCGACAGCGTGGTTGAAAAAAAGATTACTTACCAGATAAGGGAGGAGGGCAAGGATCTCGTTGCTACGGCTTCCATTAATTATTACAATAAGGGGTCATTTACGAGCACTACCACGCGCCTGCGCACTTATACGCGTTTTTACGTGACTTTAGGCAGCGAGCTCGTAAAAGGCGAAGGAATGCTCGAGAACGACAAACTGGCCGATCCTGCGGGCAAACCGGGTCAAGTTGAGGTCGGCGAAGAGGCGGGAAAAACTTATTTTGGCGGTTTTATTTCCATAGAGCCGGGAGAACGAAGAACCTTAAGTTTTAAATATAAATTGCCGCAAAGCATTCAAAACCAAATAGCCGGCGGAAATTATAGCCTGATTGTCGAGAAACAGGCCGGAACCCTTGGTCACGGCTTGACTTTAGACCTGCAATTTGATAAAAATATTAAATCAGCAAGCCTAGCTGAAGAGACAAAAGAGTGGGGAGACAACTTCTACAGGCTGAGTACGGATTTAAGAGTGGACAGAGATGTTAATATTGGTTTTTAGAAATAGCTGTCACCCTGAGGTTCTCGAAGGGTGACAAATAAAATTAAATGCCATGCTTCGAGAACCTCAGCATGACATTAAATCTATGTTAAGAAAAAAGATCGGTATCGATCTTGGGACAACTACAACTCTAGTCCATTTGCCCAAAAGAGGAATAGTAATTAACGAGCCATCAGTCGTGGCTATTTCTACTATTGATAAAAAAATTCTTGCTGTAGGCGATGAGGCCAAAGAAATGCTTGGACGCACTCCCGACACAATTATC
>JAGVFQ010000012.1 GCA_020057505.1 Patescibacteria group bacterium
CCCTTTAATGTTCGCTTCCATTTTCTTTTTAAATATGCCTAAAGCATCAGGATTGTAATTTTCTAATTTTTCTTTTTTTATTCTAACGAGTTTAAATTCACCATTTTTTGTATTGGAGGACAACCGCACAGTTTCACTAAAAGAAACCATAAAATAATTTCGTATATCCGCATCTTTTATTTTCAAAATCGCTTCTTTAATTTTTGCTAATTGAACAACGACTTTTTCTTTAAACCAAAAATCAATATTATTAAAAATTGGTTTTTCGATTTCTTGATCTTTTATTTTTTCGATTTCCGCAATAAGTTTGAAATATTCATTCGTAAGTTTAGAAGGGTTGATTGGCGTCGTTTTGGCCTTTGCTAAAAATATCGCTAATGGGTTTAAATCAATACCATAAGCATTCCGTCCTAAAAGTTTGCTTTCAATTAAAGCAGAACCGGATCCGCAAAAAATATCACAAATGGTATCGCCCAATTGACTGAAATTTTCTAGAAGTCGCCTTGCAACTTGAGGGATGAACATGGCCGGATATGTATGTATCCCGTGAGTATAGGTTTTAATATTTTCTCCTTTATAATCCCATGAATAATCTATTCTTCTAATATATTTTTCATCATTAACTTTTTCTTTTTCTATTTGCGTTTCTAAATTTCTGATAATTTTTACAACAACTCCCCTAATCTCAACCTCTTCTCGGTAAATAGGAAAAAGTGTCGGATTTGCCGGTTGTAATCTAACCCGATTTTTCTCTCTGTAAAGTTTCTTTAGCGTTGCTCCGTTATCATCAATTATGGCAACGACTGTTTGTCCATTGTCGGCAAATTCTTGTTTTCTGATAATAACAATATCTCCATCAAAAATTCCTTCGTCAATCATACTATTACCCTGTACACGCAAGGCGTAATTTTCCCCATACTTTCCGACTTCATCTTTTGAAACAGTTATTGTTTCATTCAAGGTTTCGATTGCTTCAATCGGCTGTCCAGCCGCGATTGTTCCGACTAACGGCACCTCAATTGTCGCCTTTTCATTTCTTGTCGACATTGATCTCGGCTGATTATATTCCTTTTGCAAATAGCCACCTTCTTGGAGTTTCTTAACATGGTGATGAGCAGTAGAAACAGAAGATAACTTAAGATGTTTTTTTATTTCCTCAAGAGATGGCGAAATACTCCTCTTTTTTTGGAAAGAAGTTATGAAATCTAGAGTTTGTTTTTGACGTTTTGTAAGCATATTTTGAAGTTATTGACTTTCGATTTATTTTCGATTATATTGTAATTGTAGAGTAAACAAAAGTTGCTGTCAACAATATTTAAAAAACGAGATAATCCTAATAAATATAATATCCTAATTATTACCCTCTTGCCAAAAATCCCAAGCTATTATAATATAGTAGATACCTGCCTCGGCCTGAGTTTATCGGCACCAAAACAGGATTATAATTAATTATTCAGCCCAAATCCGCTCTAAAAAGGACCAAAGCTGAAACTTATTTCCCAATACGCGGAATATAGGTTAAGGAAACTTAATCCCCGCAATAGGGGTTATTTTTATTAAAATGAACGCAACAAACCCAAAAACCAAAGACACATCAGAATTTAAGAAATTATTAGAAGAAGAAGATGTTAAAATTCCTAAAGTCGGCGATATTGTCAAAGGCAACGTAATCGGCTCTTCAAGAAGTGAAGTGAAACTCGATATCGGCGGCATTGCTGTCGGCGTTGTCCGCGGCCGCGAACTCTATCGCGAATCACCGGAATATTCAAATCTAAAAGCGGGCGATGAAGTCGAAGCCACGGTCGTTGAACTCGAAAATGAAAACGGTGAAATGGAATTATCGTTCCGTTATGCCGGCCATCGCCGAGTCTGGGACAGTTTAATGGCATTAAAAAATAGCGGCGAAATACTGCCTGTCAAAATTACTGAAGCGAACAAGGGCGGCCTCATGGTCCAAGTAAATAAAATCGCCGGCTTCCTGCCCGTATCCCAGCTCATTCCTGAACACTATCCTCGCGTGATGGGTGGCGACAAAAATAAAATTTTGGAAAAACTGCGGCAATATATCGGCCAGAGCTTTAACGTCAAAGTAATCGATATCGCCGAAGATGATGAAAAACTGATTGTATCGGAAAAAGCCGCTTGGGAAGAATCCCAAAAAGCCGTCATCTCCAAATATAAACTTGGCGATACAGTCGAAGGCAAAATCACGGCGGTCACGGATTTTGGCGCTTTTATTGAATTCGATGATAATATGGAAGGATTAATCCATATTTCCGAACTCGCATGGCAGAGGATTGAAGATCCCCGCGACTATATCAAAATCGGCGATAAAGTCAAAGCGGTAATTATAAATATTGATGGCTCGAAAATTTTCCTCTCGATGAAAAAATTAATCGACGACCCATGGAAACACATCGAGGACAAATACAAGATTGGCCAAACAGTGAAAGGCAAGGTCTTAAAAATCAATCCGTTCGGTTTGTTTGTTGAACTGGACAAGGAAATTCACGGCCTGGCGCATGTCTCCGAATTATCGGACAAGTCGGGAGTTGAACCGAAAGACGTGGCCAAAATCGGCGACGTAATCGACTTTAAGATTGTTTCCATCGAACCCACGGACCACCGCCTCGGCTTGAGCCTGCGAGCACTCTCGGAAAAATCCGAATCCGTAAAAGAAGAAAAAGCGGAGAAAAAAATCAAAAAAGAAAAGAAGACTGAAGAAGAAAAGCCGGCGGAAGAAACGGCCGAAGACGAGAAAAAAGAAGAAACTAAGGAATAATTCATTTTAATTTAATTCAGCTTAGCGGCCCGAGACTATCGGGTCGCTTTGGTTTTTAGATTCTTTAATTATAAATTTACAGTTTTGCTGTAAAAATAAGGTTGTCATTGCGAAGAGCGGAGTTGTCACCTTGCCTGTCCGCCGAAGCAAAAGCGCAGGAGGAAGCTGAGTCGAAGGGCGCCAACGAAGCGACGAAGCAATCCCAGAGATTGCTTCACTCCGCTGCGGCTCCGCTCGCAATGACAAAATCCCCCCAACCCCCCTTTATCAAGAGGGCACGAAATTGCTATTATTTAGAAAATTAGCTATAATTGTACCAGATACGATTATTTTATTTTTATTATTTTAAATATCATATTATGCGAATTTTGGTAAAAAACTTTCTAATTTTTCTTTTGGTTTTTTTAATTATCGCAAGTATATTCAGCCTTTATAATACTTCGCTCGAAAAACCGCAATCAATCGGACTCGAGCAATTAATCACAGAGATTAATAATGAAGAAATTAAATCAATCGAAATACAAGGCGATGAGTTGACTCTTGTTTTAAACAACAGCACCAAACAAACAACCAGCAAAGAACCGACAGAATCCCTAAGCACAATGCTTAAAAATTATAATGTAGACCCGCAAAAAACGGCGAAGATTGATATCTCGGTAAAGCAGCAAAGCGGACTCAATTTTTGGCTTACTTCTCTCCTGCCGTTTCTCATTCCATTTATCTTAATTGCGGCGTTTATTTATTTCATGATGCGGCAAGTGCAAGGCGCGAACAGCAAAGCCATGACATTCGGCCGTAGCGGAGCGCGCGAGGTTGATCGAAATCAAAAAGACAAAATCACTTTCAAAGATGTTGCCG
>JAGVFQ010000065.1 GCA_020057505.1 Patescibacteria group bacterium
CCATCGCCGGGATTATTTTAGATTTTTCAAAAACCAAAGTTAATGGCCCCGGCCAATATTGCTTAATCATTTTTTGGGCCAAGGGCGTAATCTTTTGGATATATTTTTTCAAATCGCTTTTCCGGCCAATCAAAATCAAAAGCGGCTTGCCCTGATCTCTTTTTTTGACCTCGAAAATATTTGCCACCGCTTTTTTGTCCAAAGCATTACAACCCAAACCATAGACCGTCTCCGTGGGAAAAACCAAAAGACCGCCTTTTTTAATAACTCGGGCGGCTTCTTTGATTTTTTTCGGCTCGGGCTTTTGCGAGTTGATTTTTAGGATTTGGGTTGATGAGTCCATAATTTAATACAATCTATTCTAAATTAGATTATACCACATAAACTCTCACTTTAAGATTGACATTTTTATCCAGTTGTGCTATTCTTATTTATCGTACTATTAACAATTCAACAAACCAAACAAGGAGAAAATACCGTGAAGAAAAGAGTGTTTTTTCAAGGCGATCGCGACATCGCCGGCAGAGAAAGAGAAGCCGCCATTGAAATCATGAAACGGCTGGGCGAACAGGGCTATGCGGCCAATGTCGGCGCTTACGGTGAGCTCGTCGCCGCCATCTGCGAGGCTGGCGTCGAGGTCCGTTGCCACTTGATGGACCCCAACAAGGATCGCGAGGTTAAGACCGACGCCAAAGCCGAGATCGTGGACTGCGTCGAACTGGCGAAACAAATCGGCCATCCCACGAAAGAAGTGGCATGGGGAATCCGCCTCGGTATCCTTATGGAAACGAGCAACGCTTTCGTCTTCATGCCCGGCCGCGAAGGCACGCGCGCTCACCTCGATCCTGTCATCGCCTTCAACCTCAAGGCAAAGAATCCCAAGAAGATCGCTCTCATCGGCTGGAAAGAAGAAGACGTCAAGGCTCTTCATGCCTATTTCCATCTCGGATTCGGGACGCTTTGGATCGAATACTTCCGCATCATTAACTACAACTACCCCATCAACCAGATCATCGACTTTCTCACGACCTAAAACCCGCTCTGCGCTGTTCAAAAAAGAACTCGCCAACGGGTTCTTTTTTTGCTATAAACACAGATTTTTATTTATTTTACTTTAATTTCATTCCCCTTTCTTTCAACCAATCTTTAAAATAATCCGGAATTCTCATTTTATATTTCTTCATCAGATTAATTGTTTTAGTAATATAGCCGTAACGATCATTATTAAATAAATACATTTTTTCCATAGCTAGACAAATATCGCGCAAATCTTTATCAATCATTTTGTGGCCGTATTGCAAATCAATTAATTCCTTCCAAGTAAAAAGCGGATGAAATTTAATTTTCTTCTTAGTTAAAAAACTTCGTTCTTTTTTTAAATTGAATCTTTTCGTTTTTTGATATTTAAAATCATACAGGACTAATAAATCAGTAACTTTAGCTTTTTGACTTTCAAGAATTTTGATCATTTTCCTTTTAGTTCCGCCGCCGGCAATATTATCATCAACCAATAAAACTCGTGAACCGGGTTTTAAAAAATTAGTATCGCCCCAAATATTGCTTCTTCCGACTCTCACCGCCTTGTTTCGGACAATCACAAACGATTTATTTGTTTCAAGAGCAATGCTCGTAGCCAAGGTAACACCAGCCAATTCAGTGCCGGCAATCAAATCGATATCTTTAAAATTAACAATTCTTTTGACTTCTCTAGCTAAACCTTTCAAAATTCTAGGATCAGTTAAGGCGCTTTTATTAAATTGAGTTGGAATCAATCCAATCACCGAAGCATTAGGTTGAAGATAAAATAAATCCTTAAAATTAGCAATGCGTTCAATTAATTTTTTATTTTTGATCATCATAATTTTTTTGTTTTATTATAATTTTTCTTCCAAGATAAAAACTTTTGCCACATAACTTTATCTTTGTGCCAACCACTTGGATTTGCAAGATATGCCTTTTGAAGATCCACCATTTCTTTTGAAACTTTGTGATGAGCATATAAATAATCTATCCAATCGACTCTAGTATTAAGCGTATCATAAGTAATCCCCTTTTTTCGTAAATTACGAATAAAATCTTTATTAATCAAATGCCAGGGATTCCAAAGAGTCATGACGTGTTTAACTATCAATCCGTCAGCTCGACAATCCTTAATCGCCCTGGCGATAGTACCGCCAAAACCAATCGTGTCATCAATAAGCAGCACTTTTGATCCTTTTTTATAATCTCCTTCGACCATGCGTTTCTGCAACGCCTTTTTTCTCTCCTTATTAAGATAGGCAAAAGGAATATTGGTCTTAAGCGCTAAAGCCATAGCCGCAGGGATACCGGCCATCGGCGCGCCGACAACAAGATTAATGCGTTTGCCTCGCTTCTGATAACCCTTAACAATTTTTGCTAATTCCTCAACAAACACTCGCAAGACATCCAGATGAGAATAAGTATCACGGCTGTCATTATAAAAAGGCAGAATCTCGCCCGTAGATTTTTTAATCGGCCCAATATTAATTTTTAATTTTGCCATCGCCTTTAAGGCTCTAATATTCGGCATAAAATAAATTATTAATTTTTCTCGCCTCTTCACTTATATTTCCTATAAATAACCCAACACCTAATTCCCTAATTTTTTTCTCCCAATCTGGCCATTGTTTAAAATATGATCCGCTCTTGCCGTCTATTCGAGATACCAAATAGATTCCTAACCATTTAATCGTCCGCTCTCTAATTTCCGCTAACTTAATTTTATCAATTTTTCTGTTCTTTTTCAATTGACTAATATAACTCTGCCAATAATCTTTGATAAATTTTTGGCTTTGAATATTTAATTTCTTATTTTTAAGGCTCATCCAAACCCAATGAGCCAGAAACATTCCGTTATCAAAGGCCGGATCATAAGAGATCGCAAGATCAAAATCGACCATGGTAACTCTGCCATCTTTTTTAACAAAAATATTGCGATGAACCGGATCAGCCCAAATCGCAGCTGGCGTCGCCCTTTTAGTTTCTCTATAAAATAAATTAACTTTTTTCGCCGGAACAAATTTTCTGATTCCCAATCCCAGATGCTTGTCAAAAAAATTATAAAGCTGTTGCCGCCATTTTTCACTACTGCAGCAATCTATATTATGGCCATAAGTCATGCCATGCAGAGCGCCAAACAATCGACCGAAAAGACTACCCAATTCTGGATGAATTTTATCCTTTTCAAATTCTTCAATTAATAATTTGCCGCCCTTGCTAACATCGCTCATCACCGCCACGCAATAGAGAGAATTAAAATAATAAATTTCCGGCACAAATTCCTTACCCCAAATTTTTTGGAGCAATTGAATCATTTTTATTTCACCACAAATTCTCAAAGGATCAACCAGTCTCTTCTTCCCCAGACTCAAAGCTCTTTTGTTATATTTTCTCGCCTGCTTGATCCAAAAAATCTTTTCCTTGCCATTATCCAAAACAGCTTTCACTCGCCATAAATAATTATTATTGGAATATCGGCTGATTTCATCGCATTCTTTGATTTCTTTAATCTTATAATCCAGATGCGGTCCGACTTCCTTGAGCAGAAAATCCTTAATATTTTCTTCAGTTAAAATTAATTCTTTGGGCATATTCTAAATGCCGGCTCCGGCGGCAAAATGTTCTTGGGAGTCTAAAAAATTTTTTAGGCTTAATTTATCTAATTTTAATCTCTCTTCTTCCGACATTTTCTCCCCCCGGCTTTCTTTATAATAGAGATCCAGAATTTCTTTTACTTGACCCTGCATATCCGCTGTATGACTAAGAATATAAACCTCATTAAGCGTTTTATCGGACTTAAATTTTTTATCTCGTTTGGCTAATAGACTAAGCAAATCTGTATGCTCCATACTAGGATCAATTATAATTATGGGCCTCGCCGCCGCACCTTTTTCTCGCATCTTTTTTTGAATATGTTCGCTATGAAGAGCGGATATTAATTCCAATACTGTTCCCGTCTTGCCGCCCACAATAACAAACGCACTGGATTCATCTATTAAGTGCTCCAAACGTTCAACTAATGTATCAGATCGCACAATTTCGGCGTCGAGTACTGTCTCACCTTTTAATTTTTCAGCCAGAGGATAAGCTTTAACAACTTCACCCGTATCTTCAATTCCCAATTCTTTGGCTTTCTTCACCGCCGCTTCGCTGGCGCTGCGCATTGCTCCTTGATTATAACCTCCCGTTGCAATAGAAAATCCTTGTTCAACAGCAAGCCCTGCCACCAGCCCGGCATTGCGCATAGCTTCTTCATCTTGGTCGGAACTTTCCCGACCAGTGCCAAAGATTGCCACTCTAAATTCTCGGCGATTTTTTAATTCACTCTCGACTCCCCCTTTTTCTTGAGATTCAATCATAAATTTAAAAATTTATTCATATTAATAAATCGCTAAATCAATTTTTGCTGGGGATTATTTTTTTGAATAAACACTAAAACTTTCTCCACGAATTTTTTCGCGGTTTCAAAAGCTGTCTTCGTTTCGGTGTCCGAAACCAAAAGATCGGGTTCGTCATAAGTAAATTGATTTCTCTTTTTCCGCATTCGGTCAAAATGCCTCACAAGCTCTAAAAATTCTTCTCCTAAAATATAATCGCAAAATGACACAATTGTTTTGTGCTGTTCACCGTCGGTTGGTCGTAAATTATAGGAAAGCATCAGCGCTCTGCCGGTGCGGAGCATGGCCAAATAAGCGTAATTATAAGCCGCTTCGGTATCGATTTTTAGATTAGCTTCCGCAACCTTCAAATCTTTTCTCGCCCGGCTAAGATGCTTAACCACTTGATCAAAGCCGATTTTCTCTTCCTTGATCAATCCCCGTTGTTTATAGTCTTGGACAAAATTTTTCATATCAATTTGATTCTTTTTTGTTTTAAAATATTAATTAGAAATGAATTTTTTTCTTTTAATTTTTTATCAAATTCTTTTTCGGTCATCAGGCTATAATTTATTTCACGATTAAATTTCTTTTCCAGCCGAAGAATCGTGTCAATGAGCTTATTTTCATCAATTGATCCGACAACCAGAAGATCAACGTCACTCGTTAATTTTTCTTCGCCCCGCGCGAAAGAACCGTAAATAAACGCTTCTCTGATTTCTTGAATCTTCTTTAATTCTTCCCTGAGCTGTCCCTCAACGCCCATAGTTTTAAAAAATATTGATTTCAATTCTTTTAAAATTGAGCTCTTCTTGTTTAATTTAAAAAAACGCCTATTAGCTTCAAAATAATCTTCCAAAATGCCTTTTTCTATTAATTTATTTATATCGTTCTGAAAAACACCCGGCTCCTTGCCCATTAGACTAGCCAGCTCCCTCAGATAATAAGATCTTTCGGGATGATTAAAAAAAATTTCCAGAATTAAAATTTGATTTTTAGTGAATTTTAATAACATAAGTTGATATATTAAATTGTATGCTATCTACATACGATTGTATGCTATCCGCATACAAAAATCAATCCCTCTAATTCTTTAGTTTCTTCACAATTCCCTTAAATTCGTGATCTACAAATAATTCCTAAACAGCCCGAAAAAATTCTCCCA
Source organism: Patescibacteria group bacterium (assembly GCA_020057505.1). Taxonomy (GTDB): domain Bacteria; phylum Patescibacteriota; class Patescibacteriia; order JAGVFQ01; family JAGVFQ01; genus JAGVFQ01. The sequence goes on from JAGVFQ010000065.1 coordinate 5,563, forward strand.
AAAAATTCTCGATTTCGGCCGATGAATCCATTGGCTCAAATTCAGGCTGTGGCAATTTCTTTTGTCGCACTCGAACATTCGCTCAATTTCAAACGCGAATTTACTGTCCTTAATCTCGGCGATGATCTCATAATTTCGTCTCAAACTGCGATTATCCAAATTAGCGCTGCCGATAATCGAACGCGCGTGATCGGCCGTCGCCATCTTAGAGTGAATCATTGTCTTCCGGTACAAATGAATTTTTACGCCAAAACGAAGGAGCCGTTCGATAAGTGAAAAAGTGGCAAATTGCGCTATCCAGACATCCGAACGCTCAGGTAAAATAATTTCAACATTCACGCCGCGGTTCGAGGCGTTGATAAGCGCCGCCATAGTTCCTTCATCCGGAACAAAATATGAAGAAGTCAAATACAAATTTGACGCCGCTCCATTAATCAAATCCAAATAAGCTTTGCGAATCGGAAACTGATTGGCGGACGCGTTGTTGTGATAAATTTTTATATTCTCATCATCTACCCATTCGCCGGATATTTCAATCTTTTTCTTCTTATGATCATTCCAAAAATCTATAAAAATTTTCTTGATATTTTGCACCGTCGAACCTTCTATTTTCAAATGCGTATCGCGCCAGCGCTTCTCATATTCGCGACCGATATTAATCCCGCCGATAAAGGCCACCTTGTCATCAATAATAAGCATCTTCCTGTGATCTCGGATCCATTTTTTGGAATCAAAATAATCGAGAAAACTCCTAATCGAACCATATTCAAAAACCTGCGCTCCAGCTCTCGTCAGCTTGCGCCAAAAATCATGAGGCACGAACAAATTGCCTATCCCGTCAAACACAACATAGACAGCTACGCCTTCTCTGGCTTTTTTGATTAATAATTTCTTGAAAACCCTGCCGACCCGATCATGGCGGAAAATATAGCTTTCCAAAAAAATATAACGCTTCGCCGCCGTTATCTCGCGCAACATATCATGAAAGGCTTCGCCGCCGTTATTGAATATTCTCAAATGATGGCCGCGAATGTCAATCGACTGGCTTATATCGCACTCAGGAATATTCCAAAAACGGCCGCTGTCTTTTACTAATATCTCTTTAATTTCCAATCTCAAAAAATGCAGAGTCCAAAAAAACACTACAATTAATATCAGTAATATTATAATAAGAATCAGCAAATAAATCATATATGAAACAATAGAAATCGAGGTTTATAATCTTTTATCTTGTACAACCGTTCTTCTAAAATTCTACAATCCAAGAACAACCGCACTAAATATGTTAATAATATTTTATAAACTTATACTTTATACCTCTCCCTCAACTCTTCCCTTATTACTTCCCTATCATCCCATGATATTTTTTTACCTCGAGCAGCCATAATGCATTGCTCCGCGCCCTTGCCTGTGATTAAAATAACATCGCCGGTTTGAGCGAGCTCAATCGCCTTTTCAATCGCCTCGCGCCGATCCAATATCCGCCAGAGATTTGTCCCCTCGACTTTATTTTTAATTCCTTCTCTGATTTCATTAATAATCAACTCGGGATCTTCATCATAAGGATCTTCGTTCGTAATAATCACCAAATCGGCGAATTCATCAGCCAGATTGCCGAAAATCGGCCGTTTGAATTTGTCCCTTCCGCCGCCGGCCGATCCCAAAACGCTGATTAACTTCCCTTTAACGTGAGGTTTAACCGTACGATAGACCGCTTCAAGCGCCGCCGGATCATGGGCATAATCAACATAGACGGCAAAATCCTGTTTTAGATTAATTTTAATTTTTTCCATTCGTCCGGGTACGCCGGAAAAATTTTCGAGTCCGCGTGTTATGGTTTCCAAACTAATCCCCTGTGATAGAGCCACGGCAATAGTCGCGAGAGAATTATAAACATTAAACAAACCGGGAATTTTCAAATTAATTTTTGTTCCGTCAACCATAAAACTTGCCTCATCAGATTTGAATTCAATATCTCTCGCCGCAACTATCTGATTCTCTTGATTCATAATTCGTGATTCATGATTCACTCCGAAGCCGTACTTTACATCCGCCTTGAACTGCCAGAAATAATTAACATACATATCGTCGAGATTGAGCACACTTGCCTTTTTAATTTCCTTGCCATTAATTATTTTATTCTTTTGTTTTTTCAAATGATCAAATAATTTTCCTTTGGCGCGCTTGTAATTTTCAAAGCCGCCATGCGCTTCAATGTGTTCCTCATGCAGATTGGTGAACACCGCCACGTCATAATTAATTCCCAAGTGGCGATATTGGTGAATACCCTGCGAAGAAGTTTCAATCACGGCGTAATCGCAGCCGGCATTGACCATTTTTCTAAGCATTTTTTGGAGCTCAAAACGGCCAAGCATCGTCATTTTGGTTTTATTTATCCATTCCTTGCCCGCCAGCCGGAAATTAACCGTAGTCGTCATTCCCACCTTATAACCCGCTTCTTCAAGCACGCGGGTAATAATATTGCAGGTGGTGGATTTGCCATTGGTGCCGGTCACGCCGATGACGATTAATTTTTCCGATGGAAAACGATAAAAGAAAGCAGCGCACAAAGCCAAAAACTTGTGATAAAACGAAAGCCAATTATCCGGAATTACTTTTTTTAATAATGATTTTAAGCTCATTGATTTCTAAATAAAGAGTGCAGAAGAATGTTTTTCGTCATTGCTAGGAGCGTAACTGTCATCCTGAGGCTCTCAAAGCAGACTTTATATCTATATAAAAGGCATTTTCTACAATCCAAAAATATCACTAAAAAAATTAAGCTAATTTCTTGTTATTGAAAAAATATTTAATAATTTCTATTAAAGCTATATTAATAATTCCCAAACCGACGAGTATTGCCCAATCATTGATTGATAACGGAACGGTTCTCAAAATTTCCTGCAAAAAAGGAACATAAAAAGCTATAGCCAGCATAAAGAAACTAAAAAGCATCGCCAAATTAAAAAATCTATTTTTAAACGGATTTTTCTCCCAAATGTTGGAATGGAGACTTTTAAAGCTCCACGCTGAAAAAAGAGGAAAGACCGCCAAACCGGCGAAAATCATCGTTCGAGCATAAACTATATTTCCCGTGGATTTCCAAGAGTAATAAAACAAAGCGAAAAGCATCAAAACCGTCAAAGTTCCTTTTAGAAATATTATTACTTTCATCAGAGAATTAAAAATCGGCGTTGATCTTTTTCTCGGTTTCTCGAGCAACAATTCCCTTTCGTCCGATTCGAGCGCCAGGGCCATAGCCGGAGTGCTGTGTTCAATGAAATTCACCCAAAGGATTTGGGCCGCGAGCACGGGCAATGGCAAACCGAAAAAAAGACTGATGCCGACGAGCATTACTTCGCAAAAACCGTCCGAGAAAAAATAA
>JAGVFQ010000055.1 GCA_020057505.1 Patescibacteria group bacterium
CCCCCTCAGGCAGGGGGAGAGATTTGGTGCCATTTTCTCTTTTATTTCACCACCACGCCCTTACCTTTGACCATCGGATCAGTCTCGAGATTAGTGGTAATCCCTTTGTCACTTTGTGTGATGATGTTTCCCGTTACGGCATCGATCGCTTGCAGGGATACCGTGGGAGTCAAAACCAATATTTTGCCTGCCTGATCAGCTGTGGGAGTGATGCTCACTTCGAATTCAGCTGCGACATCTTCCAAGCTTAGAGGCAGGCGATTAATTTCCCAGATGATTTGGCGATTTTCCGGTTTGAATTGAATCTGGCCGGCCGTGAGATCGTATTTCGCCGCCCAGCTTACGTTCACCGGCAGGGTGGTGGAAAGTTTGATATTTTTTATTTCATGGATGCTGTTTGAAATCGTCCAGAAAATTTTATAGCTCGTGGTCTCACCGACTTTCGGCGGCAGGGGACCCGAGCCGATCGCAATATTATCGTCATTAAAATATCGACCTTCGACTGTCAAAGTTAGATCTGTACTTACGCTTGTGCTGATAGTATTGCTGTTTAAAGTAGTGGCGCTGTCTTGGCCATTTATTTTACCGACTTTCATGGTGGCCAGGCTAATAACTCGCCATTTATCTTTCGCCAAATCGTTGACATCACCTAATTCTTTACTCTTAATTCTAAAGTCAATACTGCCGCTGTTGCCGGGGGATAGTGATGCGAGCATTGAAATATTGTCTTTAGTCCAAGTTATGGAATTATTGGTTTTGGTTCCATTGTTTTTGTCTTCAAGAGTGCTCCAATCCAGAATTTCCGAATCCAGATTCACAGAGATTGCCAAATCGCCGAAAGTTGTATCGCCGTTGTTGCGGTAGACAATAGAGTAGTTTAAATAATCACCGAGGCTTAAAGATTTATTTTCCGTCGAGCCATTAATAATTAAATTGAGAGTTAAATCTTCTTTTGTAAGCGCGGTGGTAAGAGTTTTTTCCATTTGTGAATAAAGCGTGTCTCCTTCTTTCAATTCAATTGTTACTCTTAGATCTTTTTTGCCGCTGTTGTTCTGGCCAAATCCGCCGATGATTTCAATTATTTGTTCCGCGGCATATTTTAGGTCGTCTTTGTACCAGATATTGCCGCTTTCATCGTTGCTTAATTTTTCCGCGCTTGGTTCGGGTGTGATTTTATCTGGAGTAAAACCTAGGGGGTAGAAAGCGGTAATTTTTACGCTTTTGCTTGAATCGGGCAGATTATTAGTATAGGTTATTTTGTAAGTTGCTTTCTCCTCCGGCGATAGTTGGATTGGCCCGTCAATATTTACGTTCACGACTGCGAGCGTCACTCGCGTATCAAGAGAGGCGGTCTTCTGAAATTCCGAATTAAAATTGGAAGGGCGATAAGCGAGGGTGGTCGTGATTGTCTCAATTTTTTGGTCGGTATCGGAAATTAGCTTGCCTTTGATTTCAATCGTGCCGGTTTCACCAACTTTGAGTGTGTCTAGATCCCAGGAATTGACTCGACTTTTTATCCCATTGCCCTCGCTTTTGGAATTGGCAGGATTAGTTTCTTTTAGAATAAAACCCTCGGGCAGATAAACCGTGAGCGTGGAATTGATTATGTCAGCTCTTTCTTGATTGCTGTATTTAATGGTATAGGTAATATCTTCGCCCGATAATACGGAAGTCTGGCCTTCGATATTAAGTCCGATTCTTTCTGATTCGAATTTCAGCACAGGATTAAAAGTGAAATATGCGAGCCAGCCGAGAATCAAGAGCAGGGCAAAAACAATAAAATAAATCAGGATTTTATTTTTTCTGTCTTTTTTATCAAATTTTGACATATTGATTTCTTGTTTGCCTTGTGCGTCGTAAATTTTGATTAGACTTTTTTCCAATTTGATATTATTTTTCAATGATTCATTGGCAGTACTCCCATCCTTTTTTTCTTCAGGTTTATTAACAGCAGATTCTTTTTTAGGATTTTCGGGCGGATTATGTTCTGATTCTTCCGGATAAATTTTTATTTCCTTTTTGGATGGTTTCTTCTTTGAATTAGCCATATTTTAAAATTATTTTTCTTTTAGGATCAAGCCGTAGGATTGGTCTCGGTCGAATATGGAATTGGAGAGCAGTAAATTATTAGAATCTAATGTTAAATTATCAGGATATTTAAACACAACTTGCAAATTTTGGGGCAAGGCCAGAGTGCTTGTAAATTCAACATTTTCAACTCCCGGTTGCTTTTGGTTCAAGAAGGCATAATAAGTCAGATTAGGTTTTTCTTCATAAAATCCGAACTCTTTTTTTATTTTTGTAATCCAATCGTCTTCCGTTGCGATTGGTTTTGGCGTGATTTTGAATAGAAAAGGAAGTTTATATTCAAGAGTAACGGTTTTAGTTTCTCCGGGTTTAATCTCAATCCAATTAGCGAAAACGGTTTTACTGAATTCACTATTAATGGTCGTTCCTGAGGCGGGATCTGTAATAAAGTCGCCTTCAATATCTTTGAGATCGGTATCGACAGCTAAACTCTTATCCGGCTGCACAAAAAGATTTGCTTGGGGTTCACTAAAGCCATTAGCGCTCACAAGAGTGCTGCCTTCCGGAACGTAAATTCGGAGATAATCGATGTTTTTGGCTTTAGTAAAAATATCATCTTTAGTCCCTGTATGCATTCTCGTGATCGTCAAGCGATTAATAATCGATCCGTCATCGAGAATAGTGGATTGATGGTTGATTTTTTGTTTGATTGACAAATCGGTTTTGCCGCCGGAAATATTAGTATTAACAATATAGAGATAATCGCTTTGAAGCGGACTAGATTTGATTTCTCCGGCCCAGCCCAGTTCGGCAATCGATTGCTCGGCTGCCGGATCGGTCGCGTATAGTATAATATTTTTCTTTTGGAGCGAATCTCTGAGCACGGTGATTGTGTTAACAATTTTTTCCTTCTCTAGATTGAGCAGCTTATCAATCAATTTGGGTGCAAGATCGGAGATAAATTGTTTGGGTTTATTTTCAATCTTATAATCAATTTCGACTTCTTTTTGAGTTTCTTCGATAAAATTATTTTCGTCGATCGTTTTTCCATAATCAGGCATTGCTATGGGCCCCGTAATTTTGAGCAAGTCTTTTATTAAACTGGTATTCAAAGCAATAACGCCATCCACTGTCGGACCGCCGCTTTTTTCATAAAACCAGATTATTTTTTTTGCTGAAGCTGGAAAATCCGGGAACCAATTAGCATCCTGAAATTGCCACTGCGGATTAATCAGGTGTAACGGTTCAGGCGAAATTATGAGTTTTTTCAATCCTCCTTGGAGATCGTATGAACCACCGGCCGGGATTTCCATTTTTTTGATTTTTCCGCGATCAATATCAACGAGCGCGAAGCTGCCGATAAATCCTCCCGTTGGCCGAATTTCATTGTTGTTTTGGAAAACAAAGAGGTAGCGTTTAGTCCTGTCTTGCCCTAAAATATTTAGTGAAAGCTTAGCAAGATCGTCGAGCTCTTCTAGGCTTTTCTCGAGCAAGGGAAGGGTGCCTTGCACTTTCAAGAATGCTTCCCCTGCGCCTTCGGGAATAGCCTCAATTTCGACGCGAGATAAAAATTTAGTTGTTTCATTGAGTTTGGGTGAAATTAATTGAAATTGTTCCCGCACAGCCGTGATTTTATCCGTTAAAGTTATAGCGTCTGCGGCGGTTAAAATTTTAACAATCTCGGCCGCGGATTGGCTGATTTCCGAAATATTTTTTCCTGCCATAATGAGCGCTTCGCCGCTCTTAAAAGTTTTCCCCTCATTGGGTAGGGTTCGGATAATATTCGTTATAATTAAATTGATTTGGTTTACTTCTGCTTCGGCCGCCGTGAAATTTTCTTCAGCCTTCTTGAATTCAGCTTGCGCCGAATCTAATTCAAATGCGGTCGTGGACACACCGCCGGATTTCAAATCGCCAATCGCGCCCATCGTAAAGCTTAAAATTTTATTTTGTTTTCCTTGAAGATTGCCGTAATAGGTCATTGCCTGAATCGGCACGGTGAGGACAAAGGCCATGGCCATGAAAAATCCCAACGCCTTCCGCCAATTTTGCGGCGGTTTTATAATCATCGCGTGAGCGAAATTTTCTCTCCAAGATTGAGCTTTTTCTTTGACTGAAACTGGCATGAGATTATTGGCGTAGGCGGCTAATTTTTTGATTGATCCCAGGATTTTAGCTAATAGCCAAATTAATAACTGAGCCAGATTGACAATGGCAAGCTGATTGAGCCGTTCTTCGGTAAATATTTTCTTTGTTTTTTTCTTTATTTTTGATTGTATGGTTTTTATTTCTGGATTTTCCCCGCGGTTTGACATTCTTTGATAGGCCGGAATTTCAATAATAATATCTTCCCTAATTCTTTTTCTGCTTCTTGATTTTACGAGATTAATTATGGAAGTTTTAATTTTTTCGGGAATATTTTTGATAATGTCAAATACTGCGATCTTTGCATTTTTAATTTTAACCTTGATTTTTTCCCAATCAGAATCTTTAATTTTTCCCAGATTTTTAAAATCATCATCTTTATCAGTCCAGAATTTGTAAAGGTTTTCTTTATAATAAGTTTTGGCTGAAGCTTTTTTGGTATTTTTTTCTTCTTTTTGCTTTTTAATCAATTCGTTTAGATTAACAACATAAGGCGAGCTGGTGCCTGAAGCCTTTTTTTGCGTAATATTCAAATCAATCTTCTGATTTCTTTTCAAAATAGAAGACGATTGATTTTTTTTCAGGCGATTTGCTTTTTTTGTTTTAATTTCCATCTAAATATTTTAAACCGAGAGATAAATTTCTAATGTTTTTTTCGCGCAGTCGGGCCAGCTGTATTTTTGGATTTGTTTAAACCCGTTTGCTATTAGATTTTGCCGGAGAGGTTCGTTATTCAAGCCGTCAAGGATTATTTTTCCCATATTATCTTCATCACGCGGGTCGAAGTAGAGCGCCGCAGACCCTAGTATTTCCGGCAAACAAGATGAATTTGAAGCCGCTACTGTGAGACCATAGCTCATGGCTTCTAGCGCGGGCAGGCCAAAACCTTCATAAAAAGAGGGGAAAACATAAAGCGTGGCATTGCGATAAAGATCAGCTAATATTTCCTGTGAAGAAAATCCAAAAAAGATTGCCGGCGAATAGCCATTTATTTTATTCAGGACGCCTAATCCCCGAGCTTCATTTTTTAATCGGTTGTAGAAATAGTCTTCTTTGCCGACCAAAACTAACTGATATTCAAATTCAAGATTTTCTTTTAATTTTTTAAAGACTTTCAATAAGCCTTCAAGATTCTTATGCGGATAAGCATTGCCGACATAAAGCAGGTACTTTTTTACTATGCCGTACCGTTCGAGTCCGGTTTCCGGTAATTTTAATTGTCCGGTTTCCACCCGGTCAGCCGCTTCATAAGTGACGGAAATTTTTTCCGGATCAACTTTGAACTGTTTGATTAATTCTTTTTTGGTGCATTCAGAAACAGTGATAATTTTTTTTGCCCGTCTGATGGCCAACCCGATTGTTAATTGGTAACCTAAATATTTAATCTTGTATAGCAACGGACCTAATGTTGTAGCGCGTTTGGTGGGGAATTTGGTCAGAATCAAATCGTGGATGGTAACAATAAATTTTTTAGGATAGAGTATCGGGACATTAAAGTGGGGAAAGTGCATCAGATCAATTCCATTTCTCAAAATTTTGATTGGAAAAAATATTTGTTCCGCTAGCGTGTACCAACGATAATCGGCGATAACTTTTTTGAACTTAGGATTTTGCGGCCTATATTCTTCCCAATTTTCTTTTGTCAAAAAAATTATATAATAGTTGCTGCGGTCAATTTTTTCCAGATTTTCGATTAGTCTTTGAGTATAGCGCCCAAGCCCTTTTCCTTGCGGTCCGTAAAAGCGAGCGTCAATGCCAATACGCATAAATCGCGGTAATTAGAATTAGTATTTTTCTGCGCTCCGCATTTGCGGGATCAGCGTTTATCCGCTTAAAAAGAATAGAAGCGGACTCACGCGGACGACACGCGGATTGACGCCGAATATGAAATAAAAAGTGTTTATCTATTCTTAAATTATAGCTAAAAAAGAGAGAAGAGTCAAAATTGTTTAGTGTTATATTTTTAGAGAGCCAGAGTTCGGTTTTTGTGTCATAATTAACCCTTTTTTATTAAATCAAGAACCTGCTCCGCCGTATTTTGCCAATTGAATTTTTTGGTTTGATCCAGACCCTTGGCAATTAAGTTTTGACGCAGTGTTTCATCTATGAGAATCAACCGCATGGCTTCGGCGATATCAGTAGCGTTATATGGATCGATGAGCAAGCCGCCTTGGCCCACAATTTCACCAAGAGAGGAGGTGTGGCTTATAATGACTGCCGTGCCCGAGGCCATAGCTTCAAGCGGCGGAAAACCAAAGCCTTCATAAAAAGATGGATAGACAAATAATTTAGCCAGATGGTATAGATAGGGCTTGTCTTCTGATTCGACATAGCCGATAAATTTGAGATCATTTTTAAATTTACTTTTTTTGGCACAGTTGTAAATAGATTGGTATGACCAGGCAGGAAATCCGGCGATAACGAGCTGGTAGCTGGTGAATGGTAGCTGGTGAATGGTAGCTGGTGAATGGTAGCCTTTTAACATATTAAAAGCTTCAATTAAACCTTCAATATTTTTTCGAGGTTCGAGATTGCCTAAGTAAAGAATAAAATTTTCTGGCAAATTATATTTTTTTCTGATTTTATCTAATTTTTCTTGATCAGTTATTGGCTGAAATTTTGGATCAATGCCGGAGTAAATTACTCCAATTTTTTCCGCTGGAATTTTGTAAATATTAATTAAATCATTTTTGGTATTTTCCGACACCGCAATAATTTTATCAGCCGAGGAGATAATTTTTTTAGGATTAATAATTTTGTGCCAAAGACGGCGTTTCCATGAATAAAATTGAGGATAAAGTGCGAAAGAGAGATCGTGGACGGTGATGGTTCGGCGGCAGGTTTCTGATAAGGCGATGAAGTTGAGGTTGGGGAAGATAAATATGTCAATTGTATTTGGTATTTGGTATTTGGTATTTGGTATTTTTCTGATTAATAATTTATCAATCTTGGGGTAATTGAGAAGTTTTAAACTTAGATTAAAAAGTTTGTTCGGATATCTAAAACCGCAGAAATGGACATTAGGATAATTCCATTTTGGGAGATTAGAAGTGATGTCAGAAAAAGAATTATAAAATAAAAAATATTGATTTTCTGAATCAATTTTTAAAAGATTGTCTACGAGGTTAAAAGTATACTCAGCAACGCCGCTCTTATTTGCTTCCATGAGCGAGCGGATGTCGATGGCTATGTTCATAAAATCGCGAATTAATACGAATTTGATCGCGAATTATCGCGAATAAATATGCGAATTTAGTGATATTGTCATTGCGAGGAGCGACCCGCGGGAGCGACGTGGCAATCTCCGGCTTCAGTGAGTAAAGAGATTGCTTCGCTCCGCTGCGGCTTCGCTCGCAATGACAGTGATTACTTTTTAAATTTTGTCCAACTGTTTTCGATGTAGTCCTTTATTTTTTGTTTGAAGCTTTGAGTATCAAATTTTTGGGCGTAGATGCGGATTTCGTGGGGATTATAATTTTCTGGTTTGAAACGGATAATGGCATCGCCAAGAGACTCCCAACTTTGTTCGTCAAAAAACAATCCGGTTTTGTTTTCTTCCACGGTTTCGAGCGCGCCACCGGCGGCAAAGGCAATCACCGGTCGGCCGGAAGCCATGGCTTCAATGGCGGTAATACCAAAGTCCTCGACTTGCGGATGGATAAAGGCGATGCATTGGCTATAAATTTTAGCTAATTCGTCGTCAGGAACTTTGCCCAAGAATTCAATATTGGCTTTGGCTCTAGCTTTTAAATTTTCTTCTTCTGGACCGGTGCCGAATATTTTCAGAGGAATATTTAGCCGATTAAAAGCATCGATTACCAAATCAAATCGTTTGTAAGGGACGAGCCTACCGCCGGTGAGATAATAATTGCCGACTTTTTCCGCGGTTTGAAATTTAGCTGTTTCCACCGGCGGATGAATGAGATCGCTTTCCCGTCGATAATATTTTCTGATTCTGTCTTGGACAGTTTTGGAATTGGCGATGAATCGATCAACTCGATCGGCGGCAATTCTATCCCAGAGCCTTAGGTTAGTGAGAAAGGAGGGAATGATTTTTTTTACCAAACGATTGTATTTCAATCCGGCTACATAGTCATGCGTGTCGGTCCAAAGATAGCGGGTGGGTGTGTGGCAATAACAGATGTGGAGAGATTCGGGTTTTGTGATTACTCCTTTGGCAAAAGCTGAACTTGAGGAAAGTATAATGTCATATTCCATGAGATTGTACTTTTCCGTGGCGAGAGGCATCAAAGGTAGAAACCATTGATATTTTTTTATTCCCAAAGGAAAATTTTGCAAAAAAGAAGTCCGGATATCCCGCTCTTGGAAAATCGGATCGGTTTTTTTTCTGTCATAAACCAAAGTATAAGTCGGCGCTTCAGGAAAAATTTCTTGAAAAATCTTCAGGACTTTTTCCGCGCCGCCGTCTTGGGTCAGGTGATCGTGAACTAGGGCTATCTTCATAGATAATACACTAATAAACACTAATTTTGACGAATATACACGAATGATTTTATAACTTGATTATAGCATTTTAGAGTTGTTTTAGCTAAAAGTCAACTCCGCCCGCAGTAATTGGTTTTTGTTATTTGTGGTTTTTATTTTTTAGCTAATGATAAAAGATAAGGCAAATTTACACTATTACTGCGGGCGGGGTCAACTCTTTAATACAAAAACCCTGCTAGGCAAGGTTTTGTATATTAGACTTAATTGATTTTACAATGTCTCTCTTTTTCTAATTACAGCCAAGGGCGTTTTAAGCAAAATTTTCAGATCCAGTTTGAAGGACCAATTTTCAATATAGAAGATGTCGAGTTTGGCTTCTTCTCCAAAATTAAGATCGCTGCGGCCGGAGATTTGAGCCAGGCCGGTGATGCCGGGTTTGATGTCTAGAATGCGTTTGTGTTTTTTTTCATATTTGGCCACTTCTTCAATTTCATGGGCGCGCGGGCCGACGAGGCTCAGGGTGCCGACAAAAACCAAAAATAATTCTGATAATTCATCAATACTCCAGCGCCTAATAATTTTGCCCACTCGGGTAATTCTCGGATCATCTTTGAATTTCATCATAGGTGAACCCTCTCTCAGGTTTTGGTGGGTTTTTAAAAATTTTTCGTTAAAGCGGTATTGGTGAGCGTTTTTTATCATTGAGCGAAATTTGAAATAAGTGAACGGTTTGCCTTTTTCGCCCACGCGTTTGTATTTGAAAAATATTGGCCCGGCTGAATCAAGTTTGATCGCTATGGCCGTTAGGAGCAATATCGGGCTTAAAATAATTATCAATAATGCCGAGATGATAATATCAAAGGTTCTTTTGGCAATTTTTCCCCAACCCTCAAGCGGTGTTTTTTTGATTTCGATTACCGGAATTTCGGCAATAGTGTCGATATTCACGCGGGTGGCGCGGGCTTCAAACGGTCCGGCGGCATAACGAAAAGTGATATGGTTTTCATTGCAAAAATTAATCATCTCCAAGCTTTCTTTGCGAGAGATGTCGGAATCAGTCTGAAATATTTCATCCACAGGACTCAAGTCGTTAATTTCCAAAATTTTCTTTTTGGCTTCATCGTCGAATCTGGGGAAGCGATCAATAATGACGTAGCCCAATTTCGGCTCACGATGCAATTCGGCGCTGATTACTTCGGTGATATTATCATTGCCGATAATAAAAATTCTTTTGCTGCCGATGCCATACTGCAAGAGCAAATTTTGAATAGAGTAAATAATCAACCGGCCGAAAGCAACAAAAATTACGGCCAAAATCCAGCTCGCGATTACGATAAAACGGGAAGTAAAAAGTTCACGGCTGAAAAATAGATAAACAATGACGGCCAGGATACCAGTGGAGCAAGCGAGAAAAATAGAAGAAATATCATCGATTAATTTGTGCCGACGAATATTGTAGAGTCCGGCCAGGGCGAAAAAGAGGATCCAACCCAAAGCCACAACGAGAACAATTGTAAGATAGGTGTCAAAAGGCACAATAAAAACAATAGGCCTGATGCCGATCAGAGTTTCTTCAAAACGCAAATAATAAGCCGCGATGCCCGCGAGCGCAATCATTAAATAATCTATCGGAACCAAAATACTGGCGAATAATAATTCTATTCTTTTCATATAAAATGCTAATTAACGCGAATCTGGGCTCAATTTTTATCTTTATTTTCTTTTTGCATTACCTTAATTTCGGCTAATAACCTTTAACGCCCTCGCGAATTAATGCGAATTATGATTAATTTTATTCGTGCGAATTAGCGATAGCGGATGTTTTGATAACAAAATGAAAGATAATCAAGTTTAAGTTTTAAATAAAATTTATATGAGTCAAAATTCGCGATAATTCGTATTTAAAAATTAAACAAAAATCGAGGTAAGCGTAAGCCGGATTCTGTCCTCCTTCGCTAAAGCTATGGAGGACAAGTCGTTTCTAACTTGTCGCCCGAAGCTTCAGCGGAGGGTGATGGTCATCTATCTAGGCCTTGATTTGCATCGAGGCTCAAGCCTCCGTTTGAATGGAGTTGCACCAAGTAGAGTTTGCCACAAACATCCCATCACTGGGAGCTGAGAAAAGTAGCTTGCAATAATTTGTCTTGACTAGTCAGTAAAGACAAATTTTTTGAAACATCTTTTCACTTTTCACGTTTCATCCCGATTTGCATCGGGACTAGTATAGTCTCTGTGGTACTGGTCCTCGTCCTCAATCGCTCGAGAATACGGGTGGGCGTTACCCACTACTACTCACTGCTAGGCAGTGATAAGTGTCCGGACTTTCCTCTCCGATGGATATCGGAGCGACCATCTGCTTACCCCGGTTTTTATTTAATTTTAAACAACAAAATGCACTTCCTAGTATATCGCAAAACTTCAATTTTGTCAACCACACCCGCAGTTACGGTATTTTAATGCTTGATGGTATTTTATTTTTTAGAACTAATAGAAAAAGATAGAAAAGATTTATGCCATTACTGCGGGTGTGGTCAACCCCGCCCTGTCCGCAGTAAAAGTATAAATTATAAATTATCATTGGTTTGCCAGTGTAAAAATAAAAAAGTGCAAACAAGATAATACCGTGACTGCGGACGGGGTAGAGTCCTTTATTCAACAAAAAACAATACACCTAGGCGTATTGTTTATATAGATGGTTATAATATCCCAATTTTTTCTTTCACTTCTCTCATAGTCCGTTCGGCAATCGGCCGGGCTTTTTCCGCGCCTTGTTTTAAAATATTCCAGATATAATCAGGATTTTTTTCCAGTTCTTTTCTTTTTTTTCTAAAATCAGCAAAGTAATTAGAGATGGTTTTGGCTAAAACAGTTTTTAATTTGGAATATTTGATAGTTTTGTTCTTAATATCCTTTTTGAATATGGCGGCTTCTTCCGTAGCGCCAAATTCTTCCAGCAACATTAACAAATTGGCTGCGCCATGAGTGGGTGTACCTTCAGTGCCGGTGCCGGTTGGCGCTTTTTTAATTTTATTTAAAATTACATCCGGTTCGTCAGTTAAGTAAATACAATGATTGTCGCCATAGCTTTTGCTCATCTTTTTTGTCGGATCAATAATAGACATAATTCTTTTCGCTTTAGTTAGTATTGGCTCTGGTTGTTTAAAATACTGGCCGTAAGTATTGTTAAACCAGCGAGCAATGTTACGAGTTAATTCTACGTGCTGGACTTGGTCTTCACCCACTGGTACTTTTTCCGCCCGGTAGATTAAAATATCCGCTGCCTGCAAAACAGGGTAATCCAAAAGACCTATATTAATATTTTTAGCATTTTTGGCAGATTTATCTTTAAATTGAGTCATGCGTTCCAGTTCGGCAATCGGCGTTAAACAATTAAAAATCCAGGCGAGTTCAGTGCATTCTGGAGCATCTGCCTGATTAAATAAAGCCACTTTGGACGGATCAATACCGGCGGCTAAATAATCCAAAGCCACATTAAAAATCAAATCCCTTTTGGTTTTTGGGTCATGGCCGGCAGTCAGAGAGTGATAAGTGGCAATAAAATAATAACATTCATAATCATTTTGCAGCTGGATGAAATTTTTCAAAGCGCCTAAATAATTGCCGATATGCAGTTTACCTGTCGGCTGGATGCCGGAAACAAGGGTGGGTTTAGACATATAAATATTTATTAATTTATTTGATTTATTAGTTTAATTATAGTATTTAAATGTGTTTTTGTCTATAAAAAAATAGTCCTCTGTGTTCAAAGGACTACTAAGACTTATCCTCCCCAACCTCGCGTTGGCGCCGCCACAAACACATTGCTGATGCATCCGGGGTTGCTGCATTTAGTAATTATTCTTCGTTCCCACCCTGCTCCCGTCATGGTTTTGGTTAATTTGCCGCCGCAAGATGGACAAATATCTTCTTTTTTCTTGTCATCCTTCGTTTCCATTAGATCCTCCTCCCACTTTTCGTGGAGTTGTAGGTTAAAAGAGCGATTTTTGCCAAAACAAAAATTCCCCGGGTAAAGTCCTGGAGAATTTTATTTTAATCTTGCTAGATTGGTTTTAAGAAAAACTCTAAATTAGGACTTTACCGATAATAAGCGGTTGAAGTCCACCACCAGGTCTGGATGTTGTGGATAGAGTGTTTCATATTTTTATTATAGCAGATTTAAAATTAAGCGCAACTGCAGTAATTATACCTTTATCACCACAGGCAAAACCATTGGGCGGCGTTCAGTCTGCTTGTAGAGGAATTCGCCGATTTGGTTGCGGATTTCGTTTTTCAGATGATCTTCAAAGGCCGGTGTTTCTTTATTATGGTCTTCGCAGATTTTTTTCACCTTATGGCGAGTTTTTTCAATCAGTTCTTTTTGTTCTTTCATGTAGACAAAGCCGCGCGAGATAATATCGGGGTTACCGACCAATTTGCCAGTGCTTGTATTGATAGTAGCGATAATTACAATCATGCCATCTTCGGCCATGACGCGCCGGTCGCGAAGCACGATGTGGGAAATATCGCCGATACCGAGGCCATCCACGAAGACATATTCAACAGGAATCCGCTTGTCAGTCGCCCGGCCGCCGTGGGCATCAAATTCGGCTATTTGGCCGTTGTCCAAAATTAAAATATTTTTTTCAGAGAAGCCGATGCTTTTAGCCAGCTTAGCCGCTTCCACGAGCATGTAATGATAGGCGTAAACGGGGATGTAATAATCAGGCCTTATTTGCTTTAGTACCTGAATATTATCTTCTCGATTGGCATGTCCAGAGACATGAATATCCATAATTTCGCCGTGAATGACGTTCTCGGATTGCCGATAAATACTATCCTTTAATTTTTGGATACTACGTTCGTTGCCGGGAATAATAGAGGAAGAAAAAATAATAGTGTCGCTCTTCTTGATTTTGAGATTGCGGTGGGAGCCGGTGACGACTCGCGAAAAAACAGCGTTGCTTTCTCCTTGAGCGCCTGTCACGAGGATAACCAATTTTTTATCGGGGTAGTTATGAATTTCATCGATCTTAATCAAAGTGCCTTTGTGCGTCTTGATATAGCCAAGTTCTTTGGCAATTTCAATATTCATTTTCATGCTATAGCCGTCAACCGCTATTTTTTTATCCAGTTTTTCCGCCGCTTCAATAATCCATTCAATGCGTTCAATCTGCGAAGCGAAGGTGCCGATAATTACCCGCCCTTCTGCTTTCTCTAAAATTTGGGTGAGATTTTTTTTCATTTTTGGAGAATTGGTACTCGGCCGCACGTCAATTACGCCTAGAGCCTCGCTCATTAAAATTATCGGTCTCTTTAGCCTGGACAAAAAGCTATAGTCTAGAGTCGCTTGTCCATTTTCATTTTTTTCTAAAGTCCAATCGCCCAAATGAACGACATTGCCGACTGGCGTTTCAAGCACTATGCCGACAGCGTCCATAATCGAGTGTTCAACTTGAAAAAATTTAAGCTTAAAAATCCCAAATTTAAAAGTATCTTGCAGGCTCTTAATAACAACTGTTTTGAGATTCTTAACGGTATTCGGCTTGTAATCTTCCTGGCGGTGTTTCAAAAAAGCCAAAGTCAGCGGTCGGCCGACTACGAGCGGGAATCCCAAGCGCTCCAAGAGGATCGGCGCCGCGCCGATATGGTCCATATGGGCGTGAGAAAAAATCACGGCTCTAATTCTATCTTCTTTGCCTTTCAGGTAATCGATGTTGGGAATAATATAATCAATTCCCGGCATATCTTCTTCGGGGAATTGCAGGCCCATGTCCAGGATAACAATATCATCGCCATATTCGAAAATAGTCATGTTGCGGCCGACTTCTTCCATGCCGCCCAAAGCGATGATTTTTAATTTGTTTTCGCTCGTAGGCGGGTGGTGGCTCGTAGTTTTTATTATTCTTTGTCTATTGTGCGATCGATCGTGAGATCGATGAGTTTGTTTTTTGTAAAACATCATATATGTATATTAATTAGTTATAAGAGATGAGTATTTTTGCCCTCGGTGGGACTCGAACCCACACGTCCTTGCGGACCTGGCTTCTGAGACCAGTGTGTATACCAATTCCACCACGAGGGCGCGGTAGCAGTTTGTTATTTAAATATAAAGAAAGTTTCTTGGCTTATTAGCGCTAATAAATAGTAAGAAGTAGAATATTATTTTCTAAGAGAAAAATTTATTGCCAAACCCTTCTCGTGTTTATGTACCATTTCTCTATTTCCGCAAAGCGATCGGCCGGCACGATGATTCTTGTTAGATTTATGCCTTTGATATCTTTGGAGGTTATATAAGTATAAATTGGATTATAAAGGAAAATCGCGGGAATATTTTCCGCCAAAATATTCTGAAATTGGATGTATTTTAATTTTCTTTCTTCAATGTCATTGGTTTTTCTGGCTTCTTCGAGTAGCTGGTCGATATTTCTATCGGGAATAACGGCAAGATTCAAACCGGGGTTGCTGATTTGGGAAGAATGCCAAAAGGGATATGGATCAGGATCCGCTCCGATTATTTCGCTATAGAGAAGGATTTGATAGTTTCTCGGTTCGATAGCTTCTTTTTGGATCTGGCTTGTCGGGATAATTTGTAAATTGACTTTTATTCCCAAAGCTTCCCAATTATTTTTGATAATTTCCACGGCATTATAATTTTCCGATTGGTCAACGGTAGTGAGCGTCAGTTCGAGCTGTTTGTCTTTATTTTTTCTTTTGTCGTCTATTAATTTCCAATTGGCTTGATCCATGAGCTCTGCCGCCGCCGCGGGATCAAAATTATATTTTTTTATATCGGGATTAAAACCGATAAAACCCGGTAAAATAGGACTGTCGATTTTCTGCCCGTCGCCTTTCAAAACTTCATTTATTATTTTATCTCTGTCGATATTGTACGCCAAAGCTTGCCGGACCAGTTTGTCTTTTAGGGCATCATTATTTTTCGGATTAAAGAATAATGCGGTATATTGAGGCAAGTTGAAAGAATAAGATTTTAAATTTTTATTTTTTATTGTGCCTTGAAATTCTTTAGGGAGATAGCTCAATCCTTCTATTTCTTTGCTTTTTAGGGCGTCGATAGCGCTTTCAAAATCAGGATAAAATTTGAACGTTAGTTTTTTGATATAAGATTTATCGTCGTAAAAATTTTCATTAGAAGCGAGAACGTACGATCGTATGTTGCCGAATTTGTCTTTAGTCAACGATTTAAATTGAAAGGGTCCGGTACCGATCGGTTTGATATTATATTCCGCCAAATTGGCATTGGCAGGCGGAATATTAATCCAAAGATGGCCGGGTAAAATACCAAAAGTCAAATTTTCCAGAAATGGCGCGTAGGGTTCAAGTAAAGTGAATTTTAGAACATAATCATCAATTTTTTCAGCTTTTATGCCGCGCAGGCTAGGGAGAAGTGGACTGCGAAAAGCCGGATCCTGGATCATATTGACGGTAAAGATCACATCATTGGCGGTAAAATTTTCGCCATTATGCCATTTTACATTTTTGCGAAGATAAATTGTATAAACTTTATTGTCGCTACTAATCTCATAGAATGATGCTATATTGGGAATTATTTCCAAATTTTGGTTATGTTTGAATAATCCGGAAAAGATCAGGCTCGCGAGATCGAGATCTGCATCATTAGTTTGCGCTAAAAGGGGATTCAAATAGCGCGGTGAACCGATCAGTCCTTCGATATATTCGCCGCCAAAGGCCGGCGCTTCTTTGGTGTTTTTAAAATACGCCACTATGCCGAGAGCAAAAAGACAAACCAAAATTATCGCGGAAAATATTTTTACTATTTTTTTTTCTTCTTGGGAGAGCACGTGCGACAAATATTTCAATTGCCTTAAATTCGGTAATCGATTTTTAGTAAGCGATAATGTTAATTTTTTATCAAGCTGGTTTTGCCAGTGTTGCCGCGGTTTTTTTATTTTTAATAACAACTTCGGCGTCAAATTTTTAATTTGGGCAAAAGAAAAAATAATAAAGTTTTTAATTTTTTGAAAATATTTATTCACAAACCATTAGAAATTAATTCTAATTAGTCCAGCCGATTTTTAGAGAATGATATTCACCATGGCTGTTCCTAAGAATATAATAGAGAGAATGATTGTGGAGATAAATAAACTTTTTTCCAGGCCTCGCTTGGTTTGGAATACTTCGCCCGAACCGCCAAACGCGCCGCCGAGGCCTGTCCCTTTTTGCTGAAGTAAGATCGCGACAATAAGCAGGGTTGATACTATTATTTGTATAATGGGAATTATTTTTGACATTTTGGATGGAGTAGCGCTTCTTTGGCAGAAGCTCGATTAAAGAATTTAATTAATAACAGATTATCATATAACCAACTTCGTGTCAAGATTTTGTACCTTAAACATATAAACATTTAATCATATCTTAATTTAAACTTTAATCTAAAAATCAATACGTTTAAATGTTTATATGTTTGGATGTTCCAAGTGTGATATAATATGAAAGAATGAAAGATAATAATATGGGAAATAACAATCAATGGTATAGAAGAAAATTTTGCCTGGCTTTTTTTATCGTCGGGACGATAGTATTTTTGGCTCTTTTGCTGTTTGGTGTTAAGGTATTTTTTTTAATACAAAAGATTAATCGTGGAGAAATCGCGATACCGGACAAATATTTAACTAACCGGATTTTGGCTGCTAATGTTAATATTAATAGTAATCTTACCAAGATTGATGTTGATACGGGCGATGATCCGGCTTTGGGGCCCAAGGGGACGCTCGTGACGATTGTTGAATTTTCGGATTTTGAGTGTCCGATTAGCGAACAAGTTCATACGACGATTGAAGAGATGGTAAAAATTTACGGTAATAAAATCCGCTATGTCTTTCGCGATTTTCCTGTGACTTATGTCCATGATTACGCGGAAAAGGCGGCGGAAGCCGGGGAGTGCGCGCATGAACAGGGAAAATTTTGGGAGTATCATGTCAAACTTTTTGCCAACCAGAAAAATTTGACCGAAGATGCTTTAAAGCAATATGCCGGCGATATTGGGCTTGATCGAAATCGGTTTATCAATTGTTTGGATTCGGATAAATACGCGGCTGAGGTCAAACAGGATATTGATGATGGCATTCTCGCCGGCGTCAGGGGAACGCCGACCTGGTTTATTGATGGAGTGAAAGTGGAGGGTATTATTCCGGCTGATAAATTTGTCGAGATTATTGATGAGCAGATTAAAATCAATACTAAAAATAAATAAATAAAATTCAGCTGGGAAAAAAATTTATCTATAGCTTGACAGGGTCTATACTATATGATAGTCTAAAAAATCGCTCAAAATGCGATTTTTGCTCTTTTTAAATAAAAAAGACACAATAAGCAATAATTAAATACACGGAGGCCGCCATGTTATTTTACGGGATATCTGCATATATTAAGAATTACCGAGAAGACTTGCTCGCGCTGAATCAGCCTGGCAAGGAAATAGTCCGGTTTTCGGAAGCCGGGAATACTTATATTCAATGCGAGCTCTGCTGGAATGATAGCAGAACAGAGGGCAAAGTAATTTTCCCTAATCCTCTTAAAAGAGAAGAGGTAGCGGGCTATGTCATTGTCGTATCTTTTATACCTCAGAGTGAAACCGTTTTGGTTATTAATAGCGAACAGATGGAGGAAGAGCCATTCTATCAGGGGTGGCTTAAACGATTTTCCGTTTCTTGGCAGGCTCGCATAGTGCGTTTCTTCAAAGGGGGCAAAATCGTCGAGGTTAGGGATCTATCAGTTCACATCCTCGAAGACAGTATTATTTTGCGCAAGCAGAAAGTGTTCGAAGGGCCATTACCCTTTGAACAAGGAGAATGGGCCGTGCAAGAAGTTCTGCCTGAGATGCTAAAATCTCTGACGGCGAAAATTGTTGAGGCTTATGAATCAGAGGTGATCCGATCCAAAACGTATAACAGGTCACTGGAGGAAGACAGGCAATTGTGTCTGAAATTCAATGTATAACGGCCGTAAGTTAATTTCTTTCGGTCTTTTTTTATTACGAATTAGGGCGATCCGGCTTGACTCTTGTCACGGCGGCTAAAAGGGTATATAATATTTTTTAGTTTTGTTAATAACAGCAGTTTGGATTTTTGAGCATAGTTTAACTTTTTAAAATATTATGATTAAAAAAAGTATAAAAATTAGGGGTGCTCGCGTACACAATTTAAAAAATATTAAAGTTGAAATACCGAAGAATAAATTAACGGTTGTTACTGGCTTGTCGGGTTCGGGAAAATCATCTTTGGCTTTTGACACGATTTATGCCGAAGGACAGCGACAATATGCGGAGAGTCTCACTTCGTACGCCAAGCAATTTATCGGGGTGATGGACAAGCCGGACGTGGATATGATAGAAGGCTTGTCGCCGACCATCTCAATCGACCAGCGTTCTCTATCCCATAATCCACGTTCCACCGTCGGCACCGTGACGGAAATTTATGATTATTTGCGTTTGTTTTTTGCTCGAGCAGGACGCATCCACTGCCCGAATTGCGGTGGCGAAATTATTAAACTTTCCACGAAACAAATTATTGATAAAATTTTAGAAATTCCTTTTAATACTGAAGTCGTTTTTTTCTCTCCTTTGGCATATAAGAAAAAAGGCGATTTTAATCCGATTATTGAAAAAATAAGGCGCATCGGTTTTGCCCGTGTGCGGATAGATGGGGAGATATATTATTCAAAAGACATTAATGCCATCTTGATTGATAAGCAAAAAGAACACACCATTGAAGCGGTTGTCGATCAGTTCAAAATTCCCAACAAAAACTTGATTACCAAAAATAATAATTGCCTCCCTGAAGTGAAGCGATTCGTAAAAGCGATTGATACGGCTTTGGATTTGAGCGACGGATTAATAATTATTAAACGGCTGGATACCGGCGCGGAATTGTTTATGAGCCAGCATTTTTCTTGTCCCAAGTGCAATTTGAATTTGCCGGAAATTGATCTCAGAAGTTTTTCTTTTAATTCGCCTTACGGCGCTTGTCCCGCTTGCTCGGGCCTTGGAACAAAATTGGAGATTGATTCGGAGCTCGTAATTTCTAATCCGAGATTGACCTTGGCGCAAGGAGCGATCAAACCTTGGATCAAGATTACGGCGAATCAAAGCTTGAATTACGAAATTTTGAAGTCAGTGGCCGCGAAGTCTGGTTTTTCGTTGGATGTTCCCATTGAAAAATTATCTTTGGCGCAGGTGAAATTGGTTTTGTACGGCACGGGTGATGAATTCTACAACGTAAATGGCGGTCGATATCGTTTTGAAGGCGTGATCCCCGGTTTGGAAAGAAAATACAAAGAAACCGATTCCGAATACCTGCAAAAAGAAATAGAAAATTATATGCGCGTTTCCATTTGCCCGGTTTGCCTTGGCAAGCGTCTGAAGCCGGAAAGTTTGGCCGTGACTCTTGGCGGTCTATCAATAGCTGATGTTGTGAAAATTTCCATTAATGATTCGATAAAATTTTTTCGCGATCTCACGGCCGGCAAGCTTAAGGAAAAATTAAATTCAAGCGAAGAAATTATCGCCACTCCGGTTCTAAAAGAAATTATTCGGCGGCTCGAGAATATTATCAAAATCGGCTTGGGTTATCTTAATATTGACCGAGGCGCTATGAGTTTGTCCGGCGGTGAAATGCAAAGAATTAGATTAGCCACTCAAATAAGTTCATCTCTTACTGATCTTGTTTATATTCTGGATGAGCCGTCGATTGGTTTACATCAAAAGGATAATGATCGGCTGATTGATATTTTGAAAAAACTTCGCGATCTCGGCAATACGGTGATTGTGGTCGAACACGACGAGGCGATTATGCGCGCCGCTGACCACATAATTGATGTTGGTCCCGGAGCCGGAGTCTACGGCGGAGAAATTGTAGCCGAAGGCACTGTCGCGGAAATAATCAGGAATAAAAAATCATTGACCGGCCAATATCTGGCGCATAAACTGGGAATTGAAGCGCCGCAAAAATATCGCAAAGGCAATGGCAAGAATCTATTGATCAAGGGAGCTTCTGAATTTAATTTGAAAAATATCGATATCAAGATTCC
>JAGVFQ010000003.1 GCA_020057505.1 Patescibacteria group bacterium
AGTGGCGATACGGAAAATCAAATGATATACTGGAAAAAGAACTTATACAGATTATTAAAAAACGTTATATCTAGTCTAGAGTGCTAGTCTAGAGCCTTATTTATTACTTAATATTGGATATTATGTTGCTATGGGTGGCAGAGAAGTATATTACAAAATTAAAATATTGCCAAAGGTTGAAACGGCTCTAGGAATTTATATTGAAACCTCCTCTTTAGATGGATTAGACGTGATTAGATTGAGCTCTAAATCAGGAGGTGTCGCGGAAAAGTCTGGTATGAAAGATGGGGATATCCTTATTTTTTCTTCATTGGGCAATTTTGCTAAATCCATTTTTGATAACAGAGGAAAATCATTTCAATTCGAAGTCGAAAGAAACGGGGAGGAAATTTTGATAGCTATTCCCGAGGTACCCTATTTTGAGCTTAGATAATATGTTTTTTATTTTAACTAAGCTGAAATATTAATTTTTAATAAACATTTTATCTTACAACTTAAAACTTACTTCATATGCCGGAACAATGTTTTCGTCCTGATTGGGACAATTATTTCATGGCCATAGCGAGAATCATCGCTACTCGCGGCACTTGTGATCGCTTGCGCGCTGGCGCGGTTTTGGTTAAGAGCAACCGCATTATCGCCACTGGCTACAATGGCTCGCCTCCGGGCCTCGCCCATTGCGATGGTGAAGCCGGACATCTGCTTGAAGAAGGCCATTGCGTCCGCACCATTCACGCCGAACATAACGCCATTCTCCAGGCGGCTCGCCTGCCGGGATCAAGCACTGAAGGAGGTACGCTTTATACTCTTTACAACCCCTGTATTCATTGCGTAAAATATATCGTCGCTGCCGGAATTAAACGGGTAGTGATTGGGAAAATCTATCGCGGCGAAGCGGCCTTGAATTATCTTAAAGAAGCCGGCGTTCAGGTTGACTTATATGAAGAGAATAAAGAATGGTATGGCATCATCAGGAAATTATTTGAAGATGAAATTACCGAGATAAAACCCAAAGAAGGCGATGTGAAACTCATTTAAACATCTAAACATAAAAGCATATAAACATTTAAACATAGCAGTTTGATGTCATTGCGAGCGAAGCCGCAGCGTAGCGAAGCAATCTCTTTACTCGCTAAAGCCGGAGATTGCCACGTCGCTCCCGCGGGTCGCTCCTCGCAATGACAATTTAAAATTTCGATTATATGAAAATAATCCTTGGCTTCGTCGGCGAACTATCAAGCGGCAAAGGCACTGCTTGCCAATATTTGAAAGAAAAACATCAAGCGCCATCTTATCGCTTTTCTACAATTTTGCGTGATATTTTGAATCGCCTTTATTTGGGCATTACGAGAGAAAACATGCAAGGCCTCTCAAAAATCATCCGCGAATTTTTCGGCCAGGACACTCTTGCCAAAGTCATTGCCACTGATGCGAATAACGACAAAGCGGAATTGGTAAGCGTGGACGGTGTCAGGCGCCTGGCTGATATAAAATACTTGCGAGAACTCCCCGGCTTTTATCTCATCTATCTTACTGCCGACCAAAAAATCCGCTACGAAAGAATTGTGAAACGCGGCGAAAATGACGATGATACCAAAAAAACTTTTGAGCAATTTCAAAAGGACGAATTAGCCGAAGCCGAACTGCAGATCAAAGAAACTGCTGAGACAGCTAATTTTACTATTAATAACAATGGCTCTCTCGAAGATCTCTATCGACAAATCGAGGATATTTTAAAACAAGTTAAAAAGTAACGCATTGCATCGCCACTCCATTGTCGCCCTTCGACTAAGCTCAGGGTGACAATTCCGCTACTTTGCAATGACAAATATAACCCTATGCACGGCAAAGAATACCAGGCCAATGCCAAAAAAACCGCGCACTATCCGCGGGAATTCGCCCTATATTACGTCGCTATGGGTTTGGCCGGCGAAACTGGAGAGTTAATCAATAAAATCAAAAAAATCATCCGCGATGATAATAATAAACTGACCGACGAAAGAAAAGAGCAGATCAAACAAGAACTCGGCGATACCATGTGGTACATCGCTATGATTTGCGAAGAAACCGGGCTCAATTTGGATGAAGTTATGGAATACAATAATAAAAAATTACTTGGCCGGACGGAACGCGGCACAATTAATGGTGATGGAGACAATCGATAATAACAAGGTGGAATGACAGCGCCTTGCGCTGTTACGACAAATTATAATATAACGCCGCAAGGCGGCGTCACTCCGACGCCCAAAATAAAATCCCATGCCTGAACAAAAAATGCGAATTTACTCTCTGAACGATTTGACGCCGGAAGTAAGGGCGGTTACTTTTGCCAAATGCTCTCGCTCGCCCGAATCCTTTGACGAAATCGCGAAAGAATTAACCGAACAAAAATCTGCCGAATTCCACGAAAAATGGGTCGTGGGCTACGGCCACTCATCCGTCGCCGAACATGCCGTTTTATCGATCGCCATCGAAAACGTTTCTATACTCGCGACAAAAGTTATTGAAGACAATCGCCTGGCTTCCTATACTGAAAAATCGACTCGCTATCAAATATTTGATCGCGAGCGTTGTTATAAACCGCGAAAGATTATGGATTCGCCCTTGGGCAAGCTTTATGAAGAAACCGCGAATTATCTTTTTGACACTTACAATGAATTAATAAACCCCGTTTCTGATTACATAAAAAAAATTACCCCTCAAGGCGAGATGGCGGCTAAATTGTACGAAAACGTCTGCAAGGGCAAAGTCTGCGACATTGTCCGTTACCTTTTGCCCGTGGCAACTCTCACTAATCTCGGCATGACAATCAACGCGAGAAATTTGGAATGGGCAATAACAAAACTGCTTTCTCAACCATTAGATGAAATGCAAGAGATCGGCCAACAAATTAAATCCATTGCCATCGGGGTCACGCCAACGCTAATCAAGCATGCCGATTCCAGCCTTTTTATTATTGAGACTAATAATGCTCTCCAAAAAATAGCTGATGAAATTTTGCAAGAAAGACCGAAGCCAACAGAGCCTGTTGTCTTGGTCGAATACGACAAAGACGCGGAAAACAAATTAGTTACCGCGCTGCTTTATCGCTATTCCGCTCTCCCCTATTCGGAAATAAAAGAAAAAGTCAGCAAAATAGATCAGACTGAAAAAGAAAAAATTATTGACGAAGCTTTGCGCCGCCGAGAAAAATATGATCGACCTTTACGCGAATTTGAACATATTTATTTTACTTTTGATATTTTAATAGACTACGGCGCTTTCCGCGACATCCAGCGTCACCGTATGTGCACCCAAACCAATCAGGCCGTGGCAACGATCCATGGTTATGACACTCCGAAAGAAATTATTGAACTGAACCTAAAAAATAAATTTACTTCTTGCATGGAAAAAGCCGAAGCCGCTTATAAGACAATCAAAAAAGAATTTCCCGAAGAAGCGCAATATATTGTGCCCTTGGCTTACAAAAAAAGAACGTTAATTACTATGAATCTGCGTGAACTCCATCATTTCATTAAATTACGAAGCGGCAAAGCCGGCCATATCTCTTATCGCCGCATTGCCCAGCAAGTCTGGGATAAATTAAATGAAGTCTATCCCCTGCTCGCGAAATACATCGCGGTAGATAAAAGTGATGAGACACTACATACGTAATTATGGCTCTGAAACCCGGTAAATTCATCGTCATCTACGGCATTAATAATCTTGGTAAAACCACCCAAGCCAAAATTTTGGTTGAAAAATTAAAACGTGAAGGATATAAAGCCGAATACTTGAAATATCCCATCTACGATCTAGAACCGTCCGGACCGATTATTAATAATTATCTACGTTCTAATAATCCTTATAATTTAACTCCTCGCGAAGTGCAAATCATCTATACGATGAATCGCTATCAGTTCGAACCCCAGCTTAAAGAAAAGTTGGCGGAAGGAATAAATATTGTTGCCGAAGATTATACTGGCACTGGTCTCGCCTGGGGTATTGGTGCGGACGTGGAAGAAAATTTTTTAAAACAAATCAACAGCCAACTTCTAAAAGAAGACTTATCAATTCTCCTCTATGGCGAACGATTCAAAAAATCAATCGAAAACGGCCACCACCACGAAGAAAATGAAGAGCTGACGGAAAAAGTCCGCGAAGCCCATAAAAAATTGGCTGCGGAATTCAACTGGAAAAGAATAAATGCCAACCAAACTCTTGAAGAAATTTCAGAACAAATTTGGCTCGAAGTGAAAAAAATTATTTAAAAATTTCAAAAAAGCAAGACTCTCGCCGGACTTGCTTTTTTATTTGACAAAGATTGATTTTAATCATAAAATCAATTAACTTAGAGTAATAAAACCAAGGCAAAGTCCTTTAAAAATTTGGAGGAAATATGCAAATCTTTATAAAGAAACTATATTCAGATGCCAAATTACCCGCAAGAGCAACTAATGGAGCGATAGGTTTTGATGCCTATGCCCATAATATCGGCAAGGATCCGGATCAGCCTCTCCCCTTCACCCTGGAACCCGGCCAAAGAATTTTAGTCGGACTCGGCATAGCAATGGCTGTTCCGCCTGGTATGCAATGCGAAATTCGGCCGAGAAGCGGACTGGCGGATAAGCACGGAATTACTATCACTAATAGCCCCGGAACACTTGATCCCGATTATCGCGGTGAAGCGGGCGCCATTCTCATCAACCATGGGAAAGAACCTTTCGTTATCGAGCAGGGCATGCGCATCGCCCAAATGATCTTCTCCGCAGTGGAAATACCCACCTTCGAAGTAGTTGAAAAACTTCCCGAAACCATTCGCAGTCAAGGCGGCTTCGGCCACACGGGTCTCACAGCAATCAAAGAAGGTACTATCCAATATGATGAGCGCATTGCTGAACAAGACCGTTTCTATATGGCCATGGCCATTGCCGCCGCCAAACGATCTAACTGCGCTCGTGGCTGCAGAAAAGGAGATGACGGTAAGTATCTTCGCGATAAAAAAGGTCGCCTGATCGGCCAGACGCGCCAATTCGGTTGCGTCATAGTGAAAGACGACAACGTTGTTTCAATCGGCTTTAATGCCCAAGCCCCGGGCCAACCGCTCTGCGCCGATGTTGGCTGCCTGCGAGAAATAGAAAACATAACTTCGGGCACACAAATCGAACGTTGTCGCTCTATCCACGCCGAATGGATGGCCTTCGACAAAATGCTTATCGCCGGAGTCGGCTCTTCAACCAAGGACGCCGCGATGTATGTGACGGCCGAGCCCTGCGAGATCTGCGCTAAAATGATTGCCGGTTCTGGCATTGATGCATTAGTAGTGCTCGAGGACGTTTATCCGCAAAATGGCATCGACATCGTGAAAGCAGCCGGCATTAATGTCCGCTTCGTCAAAAAGGAGGATTTGGAGTAAAATCAGCACCAATAAGGTCTCAAAAGAGGCCTTTTTTTATTTTGAAGTTTATGCTAAAATAAACCTAACTTATTATTCAATATATCAGCGTTTTTCCGCGCAGTTATCCGCGCCTGCCCGCCACAGCTTTAGCGAAGGCGGGTTTATCCGCTTCTATCACTATGCAATTAGAAACAATTATCGGACTGGAAATCCACGTCCAGCTGAAAACCAAATCAAAAATGTTTTGCCGCTGCGATAATTCCGGCGAAGATAAACCGGCGAATACCACCGTCTGCCCCGTTTGCATGGGCCATCCGGGTGTTTTGCCTGTGGCGAACAAACAAGCGATTGAATGGTCGGTCATGTCAGCTCTCGCTATCAACTGCAATATTCCCAACTTTTCCAAATTCGACCGCAAAAATTATTTTTATCCCGACCTGCCCAAGGGATATCAAATCTCGCAATACGACCAGCCGATAGGACTCGGCGGATTTTTAATTATTGATACGTCAAAAGGGCAAAAGAAAATAAAAATTACCCGGCTGCACATGGAAGAAGACGCGGCCAAACTTCAGCATTCTGCCGATGACAAATGGAGTTTTGTCGATTACAACCGTTCAAGTACGCCTCTTATGGAAATTGTCACGGAACCTGACATGAGAACGCCGGAAGAAGCCAAAATTTTCATGCAAGAACTCCGATTGATTATGCGGCATCTTGACGTTTCTTCAGCTGATATGGAGAAAGGCCATCTTCGCTGCGATGCCAATATTTCCCTGCGGCCAGTGGGACAAGACGAGCTTTTCCCGAAAACCGAAATTAAAAATCTTAATTCTTTCAAGGCGGTTGAGCGGGCTTTGGAATATGAAATTAAACGCCAAATCAAACTTTGGGAAGCTTACCGGGCGCCGGATACGCTCGCCACGCGCGGCTGGAATGATGCCAAACAAATCACCGAAGAGCAAAGAACCAAAGAAGAAGCCAAAGATTATCGCTACTTCCCTGAACCCGATTTGCCACCGCTCACTTTTACGCCCGAATACATTGAAGAGATGAAAACCAAAATACCCGAATTGCCGCAAGCGAAGCGTCTGAGATTTATTGATATGTACGGCATAGCTCCGGCTGATGCCAAAATTATTGTCGAAGATAAAGAATTAGCGAACTATACTGAACAGGTCATTTCCGAGCTCAAAGGCTGGCTTATTTCTCTTGAAGGCGTGGAAGGGACTGAAGAAGAAATCTGGGCGAATAACAAACAAAAACTCATGAAACTTGTCACCGGTTGGCTAATTAACAAGCTGGGAGCGCTTTTGAATGAAAATAATCTTGGCGTTCGTGACTGCAAAATCACTCCGGAAAATTTTGCCGAGCTCATCGCAATGATTTATCAAAATAAACTGAATAGCGCCACTGCCCAAACACTCTTGACGGAAATGTTCAAAACCGGGATTGATCCCTCTCATGCCCTTGAAGAGGGCGGCCTTAAGCAAATCAGCGATGAAAAAGAAATCGAAAATATTATTAATAAAATAATTGCCGCCAATCCTGATCCTGTGGCTGATTATAAAAGGGGTAAAGTGCAAGCGATAAAATTTCTAGTGGGACAAGTGATGCGAGCGACCAAAGGAAAAGTTGACCCCCAAAAAGTGGAAGAAATATTAAAAAATAAATTATAATAATCTAAATGAATATATCAGAACCAACCAATGAACCAATCAAACCATTTGTAATACCAGAAAAATTTGAGCTAAACGAACGAGAATATACCCCGGAAGAGGTTAATTTAGACGATTTAGTAGGAGGAAATGCTGCTAAAAAAGATAAGAGTCTGAAACCGGGAGATTTGTTTGAATTTCCTGAAGAAAGGATTATTACCAAAGAAGAGATAGAGCGTGCGGCAAAAAAAGTAATTAATTTGACCCCCTCTGATTTTGCCGAGCTCTGTCGCACGCAAATTTATAACTTAACGCCAATTCTCATAGGGTATGTTAATCCAGAAAGGGAAAAATTAATAAAGAAGATTTTACCTGACGAACGGCTATCCTATATAATGAAAGATGCTACCACCCAAGCTGAATTAACCGAAAAGAAAGAAACCAAAGATCGATGGATAACTGCGCTCATCGATCATATTAATTCGCCAAAATTAGTAAAAGAATCTCCATTTCCTTATAATCAAAAATTAAATGAAATCGTAGAGGCGCTAAATAAAGATAATAATAGCCGATTAGAAGCAATTGAAAAAGAAGTTTTAGAAGCTAAAGTAAAAAATTATATTGATGATGAAGAAATAGAAATATTATATAACCAAGCGCTTGATTTAATTATTAGAGATATAAAACAGGAAAATCAGAGGAAAGAATTAGAAAAATTTAAACAGTCAGTTACCCCCTTGACAATTTTAAATTATCGTGCTATCATTAAAATATTAAAAACTAACAATTTACCTACTAAGATAAAAAATATGCCAAATCTTACCCCCAAACAAAGATTAGAAATTTCTAGAAACTATGCGGAAAAAACTCTTAGCCAAAACCCCGAAGCTTTAGGCAGACAAAGACAAACAATACACGAAAGAACAGGAGAAGCGCAAGACATAAAAAGATTGGGAGAAATACACGAATTAGAAATAAAAGCTGGAAAATTTATAAACAGCATCGATGACGATCCAAATTATAAAAAATTTCTGCAAAAAGTAGAAAACCCCAAATTCTCCCAGAAACAAGTTGATGAGGCTTCTATTGTCGTAGAAGAAAAAATGAGGGATTTAATTACTAGAGCTAAAGAGTTAGGATTAACTGAATTAGTACAAACAGTAGGCAGGTTGCAGATTGAAAAAATTTCCGACCCAATGCGAAAACGCATAGAAAAATTGGGTGTTATTGAAGAATAAAAAAAATCACAATTTATATATAAAATAAAAAGATCGGGTCAGATAATAATCTGCCCGATTTTTTGTATTGTTTGTTCTGTGTTCCTCTCTCTTGAAAAATTTTTAGCGAAATCACTATGACTGGGTTATTATTTTGAAACAGATCTCGCTAAAACTCGACCCCAGCCCAATCGGTAACTATCGGCGGAAACATTCGTTCGGCCATTTCTTTGAGATAAGTAATGGCCTTTTGGATTTCTTTCTCAGAAAACTTTCTAGATGCTCTCATCTTATTTTCGGTTTTTGCAATATCCGCGTATAACTCGGCCTTTAATTCCCGATTGATTTTATCATGCGCTTCGTCGCGGCTAATCCGCAACTGTAGGAGAATCAATATTGGGAGTGGTACGGCAACGGTGCCGAACAAATCTTCTGGGGGTGTTTTTTGTTGTATATTCATGGTAAAACCTCTGGGGTTTGATGTTTTAAAGAACGATTTAGCCCCTCGCGGGGTGCCCCTTTTGGGCAACTAACAATTTAACCTACTACAAACCAAAAACCCTGTCAATATTGACAGGGTTTTACTTTTTTATCTTAATAATATACAAAAATTACTTTAAAAATTTCACGATTAATTTATCCGCCATATTATAATTTTTAATCCATTTAATTTTTTTATCTCGCCTAAACCAAGTCATTTGACGCTTAGCATAACGTCGTGTATCTCGCTTAATTAAAGCAATGGATTCTTCTAAATTAATCTCACCTCGCAAATACATACCTATCTGCCGATAGCCAATCCCGCTCATAGCCGGCAAATTCCATTTGTATCCTGATTTAACTAATTTCTTAACTTCATTTAACAAACCCTGCTTAACCATCAAATCAACTCGATTATTGATTCTTTGGTACAATTCGCGCCGCGGCAATTTGATGCCAATTTCCAAAACATCAAAAAGCGGCTCGCCTCTCCTTCTCTCGTCGGAAAATAATCTCCCGGAACTCAAACAAACTTCGAGTGCGCGCACTAGCCGTCGTTTATTTTCCGAATCAATTCGTTTGGCTGTCGTTGGATCTAATTTTTTTAATTTATTAAACAGCCATTGATTGGTCTTACTCTCCAATTCTCGCCTTAATTTTTTATTAGGTTCAATTTGGGGAATCAGCCAATTATCAACTATGGCGGAAACATATAACCCCGTGCCGCCGACTAAAAATGGCGTCTTGCCTCTCTTTGAAATATTATTTATCAACTTAACAGCCTTATCCTTATACTGCGCTAAACTTAAAACTTCATCGGGTTTTACAATATCAATCATATAATGTTTTATCCCTTTCATTTCCTGTTTTGTTGTTTTGGCTGTCCCGATATTCATGTATTTATAAACCTGCCGCGAATCAGCCGAAATTACTTCACCCTTGAATTTCTTTGCCAATTTAATAGCTAGCCCGCTCTTCCCCGAAGCCGTCGGACCCAAAATCACAATAAGTTTTGGCAACTCTTTTTTCATAAAATCTATAATTCCCCCCATAAGAGAATTTTAAAACTAAAAAGATGAATTTTTAGTTCCCCCTTAGCGAAGGGGGTAAGGGGGGATGTTCACCACGTATTATTTTTAATCACAATTCTAACCTTCGGCTTCAAAGCCTTGGGCACGCCCGCATAGCCGCGGCTCACCCGCGCTCGCTTGGCCTGGCCGCCAAAAGACCCTCCCGTCGGCGCGGACTTTGCTTTTTGCCTTTTCTCCTCCCGTTTTTCCGCTTTGGTTTTTTTATGATTATTGCTCATAAAATCATTTAAACATGTAAACATTAAAAACATTTAAACATAAACGATAGTAATTTTAAATTATAAATCTAAAATTACTATCTCGCCTTCCAGCCCGTAATCAAATGCTTTCTTAATTTTAACCCGAATAAACTGCCCGATCAAATCTTTTTCTGATTTGATTTTAACTGACCGATAACTCTTATCTTTGCCAATATAAAGGCCGTCTTTGGCCCGACCGTCGATTAAAACTTCCAATTGCCTGCCGACTAATTTTTTATTATTATCTAGCGCAATTTTAGATAATGCTCTATTTAATTCCTTCGCTCGGCGATCTTTTTCGGCCATGGATACATTATCTTTCATTTTGAATGAAGCCGTCCCCTCTCGCGGCGAGTATTTATTAATATAAACCATGCTGAATCTAGCTTGTTTGAAAATTTTAACGGTGTTTAAAAACTGCTTTTGGGTTTCGCCCGGGAATCCGACAATAATATCAGTGGCGAGAAAAACATCGGGTATGGCTTTTCTGATTTTCTTTACTAATTTTAAATAGTCTTCGCAGGTATAATGTCTATTCATCTTCCGCAAAGTCTCATTATCGCCCGATTGCAAAGCCAAATGCACATAGGGCGTTATGTGGCCATTATGCGAAATAACTTTAATTAAATTGTCTCCCATATCCTTTGGATGACTAGAAACAAATCTTATCCAAAATTTACCTGGTAGTTTATTTATTTCTTCTAATAAAATCACGAAATCACTTCCCTTGTTCGTTTTTAATTCGCTCTTAATTCGTTCATGATTGATATAAGAATTAACATTCTGCCCTAACAACCATATTTCTTTATATCCCTGCTTAACCAAACCTTTAACTTCTTCTAAAATTTCTTCCATTGGTCTCGATGTTTCCCGACCGCGGGTAAAAGGCACGATACAATAACTGCAAAAATTATCACAGCCGGTCATAATCGGCACATAAGCGGTAAATGAATTTTGATATTTTGGTTTGATTTGAAAATAATCATTGGTGTTTTTTGCCTGAATACCATTTTGATTCAGCAACTTTGGCAGCTTGTTTAAATCTTTGATATCCAAAAAAATATCAACCTTGTCCATTTTTTCCACCACTTTTTTTCTTTTGGCGATGCAGCCAGTAACGATTATCTTGGAGTTTCGGGGGTATAATTTTTTCTTTTTATAATTATTAACAGCACCCCAGACTCGATCCTCGGCCGATTGCCGGACCGAACAAGTATTGAGAATTATCAAATCAGCTTCCTTGTCATTAGAAGCTGATTTGTATCCGATCTCTTCGAGTTTACCAGCTATCCTTTCTGAATCGGAAAAATTCATCTGGCAGCCAAAAGTTTTGATGAAATATTTCATCTAAATCTTCTCCTTAATCTCTTTCTTAATCATCTCTACGAATTGATCCAAATTTTGCGCGCCCAAATCCCCTTCTTGCCGCTTTCTCACGGCCACTTGTTTGGCCGCGACTTCTTTCTCGCCGATCACTAACAAATACGGCGTTTTTTCTTTCTCGCCATTTCTGATCTTCTTGCCCAGCGACTCGGCTGAATCATCTAATTCAACTCTGATATCTTCTGCCACGAGCCTGCCTTGTACTTCCTTGGCATAATCGATAAATTTATCAGAAACGGGCAGAATTTTCGCCTGTACGGGCGCGAGCCAAACCGGGAACGCGCCGGCGTAATGTTCGATTAAAATGCCGACAAATCGCTGAATTGACCCTAAAACTGTTCTATGAAGCATGACTGGACGTTTGAATGCGCCATCTTTATCAACATATTTCAAATCAAATCTTTCCGGCATGGAAAAATCGAGTTGCACCGTACCACACTGCCAAGAGCGGCCGATACAATCTTTTATATGGAAATCGATTTTGGGACCGTAAAATGCGCCATCACCTTCGTTAATTTTAAATTTAAGATTTAAATCTGACAAAGTCTTTTTCATTATAGCTTCTGATTTCTCCCAAATTTCATCCGAACCGATAGAATTCTCCGGGCGAGTCGAGACTTCAATATCAACATCAGAAAAGTTAAAAATTTTATAAAAATCAAGAGTTAATATTATTACTTTTTTTATTTCTTCTTCTACTTGACTTTCTAAAGCAAATATATGGCTGTCATCTTGGCGAAATGCTCTAACGCGAAATAAACCATGCAGCGTACCCGAAGGCTCATGACGATGGACTTCGCCGGTTTCGCCAAATTTTATGGGGAATTCCCTATAAGAATGCGGATGAGTATTATAGATTAAAATCGAACCGGGACAATTCATTGGTTTTATGGCATATATTTTTTCGTCGATTTTAGTAAAATACATATTATCCTTATAATGATCCCAATGACCGGATTGGTGCCATAATTCTTCAGCCAATAAAATCGGAGTGGAAATCAAATGATATCCCTCGCTTTTATGTAAAATATTGTAGGGTTTCATCAAATTTTCCCGCAATACCATACCTTTAGGATGCCAAAAGGCAAAACCCGGCGCTTCCTGATGAAAGGAAAATAAATCCATTTCTTTGCCGATTTTACGATGATCTCTTTTTTCCGCTTCTTCCATTCTTTTGATATACTCTTCCAATTCTTTTTCAGCCTCAAAAGCTGTGGCATAAATTCTCTGCAGCATTTTATTTTTTTCACTTCCGCGCCAATAAGCGCCGGCGACTTTCATCAATTTGAACGAACCAATTTCTTTGGTTGAGGCCACATGAGGCCCGCGGCACAAATCTTCAAACACTTGTCCTGAGCCCGTCGAAGGATCGCCCAGTTTATAGAAACTAACAATCTTCTCGCCTTGCTTTTCCAAATCTTCAATTAATTCAATTTTATATGGCTGATCTGCCACTTTTTTAAGCGCTTCGGCAATTGGTAATTCTTCTCTAGAAAATTTTAAATTTTGTTTAATAATTTCCTTCATCTTCTTTTCAATCTTTGGAAAATCAGCCTCAGAAAGGGTCCGCTCGCCTAAATCGAAATCATAATAAAAGCCATCTTCTATAGTGGGACCGATAGCAAATTTTACTTTCACGTTCTCTTCGGCCATTAATTGCTTAACCGCCGCGGCCATTACGTGAGATGCGGAATGCCGCATTACGTCCTGCTGTTCTTTGGTCATATTTTTATTATTCATTATTTAATATCTATTATTAAAAAAATCCCGCCCCCTACTAATAACTAGCTATTGTAAAACTAATTATTCGTATGGGACGAGATTTTTGACAATCCCGCGGTTCCACCCACGTTCGTAGAACGTGTCCACCGAAGCCTTTTTATCCACCGAAGCCTTAGCGGAGGTGGAAGCGAAAGTGAACCGATTCTACACATCTCGAATTGTTTTCTTAAAGCTTAGCTAAGGATTTTAGCCTTAAACCCACTAAATAGGGCAAGCAGTTGGTAGCTGCTTCAATTGCTTTTAACTATTAAAGTATATATCTAATATTGAAATTTAGTCAATTTATTTAACATCGACTCGCTCTCCTTTTCTAAGTATCACCATCCCGGTATCTTTAGGATTCCGGCGAGTAAGACATGCCATCATTTCATTGTAGAGATCAACTTGTTGCGGCGCTTCACTAGCTTTAAGATTACCAAACTGATCAAATAAATATACACCTTGCTGTATACCCTTTGCGTCTAACTTCAAAACATAAAAACCATCATCGGTTGATAAAATTCTGGCTTCAGCAAACTCCGCGCACTTGTTTGTGACTCTTTCCCAGCCAATTATTAGAGGCACTTTTTTCTCTGCTTTATTTTCTCTCATAAATTTAAAAGAGTTATCATCTAATATCTATATAGAATATTACTCAAAAAAGATAATAAAGTCAACCGCCTTTTATTTTTTTGGCTTTTATACTATAATAAAGAAAGTTTAATTAGTCGCGCAAATTTCGGGGTATCGTATACCGGTAGTACGCACCCTTCGGGAGGGTGTAGACTGGGTTCAATTCCCAGTACCCCGATCAAGACATTAATTATCAATATTATGTCTATTTCCTCAGTTAAAATCGGCTTTGACACTGATAAATACATCAAGTATCAATCGAGAGTGATCGAAAAAGTGCTAAAAAAATCGCATGATAAGCTTTATATTGAATTTGGCGGAAAATTAATCCAAGACAAACATTCCGCTCGAGTGCTGCCTGGCTATCGTGAAGATACAAAATTTGAATTGATAAAAAAACTATGCAGGCATGGCGAGCCTATTTTTGTTGTTTCATCAAAAGATATTATTAAGGGAAGAATCAGGGGCGATTTTGGAACAACTTATGACAATGAAACTATAAGAACATTAAGAGAATTAGAGAAACGCGGTTTAGTAGTGAAACACACTGCCTTGACCATGCTTGATCCCAACAAACCAATACCGCAAAAAATAAAAAAAATGGAAAAAGTTTTAAAAATAATGGGTATTACAACTCATCATTTTTTTTCCATAAATTGTTATAAGCCTGAGCATGAACTGCTAGTTGAACTGGAACGCAACCCTTTTATTTTAACCAAGAAAAAACTTGTTTTGATTATAAGCCCTGACGGCGGCAGCGGAAAATTCGGCATTTGTTTGAATCAGCTATACCACGAAATGAAACAAGGCAAATCGCCGCGCTATCATAAATTTGAAACTTTTCCCGTTCACGATCTGCCGATCAAACATCCGATAAATTTAGCTTATATGTCTGCTTCCGCTGATTTTTATGATATTGTCATGAAAGACAAGCGGCACGGCAAGGCATCTTCTTACAATCGAGATTTGGACAATTACGAATTACTTCATTTTATCGCTCGACAATTTAATAGTGAAGGGAAACATCTGCGTTCGCTCTCTTCCGCCACTAATATGGGGATGAATATGCTCTCGCAAGGAATTATTGATGACGAATTAGTGCAAAAGGAGGCAGCCGCGGAAATAGCCAGAAGATTAATGAGATATAAGTTTGAAGCGGAGCGCGGAGATGAAGACCTAAAAGTTGTCGATCGGGTTCGTAATATTTTAGCCATGCTTTAATCATTTATATGAAGAACAAACTAATTGTTTTTGAAGGAATAGATGGCGTCGGCAAATCAAGTTTGGCAAGAGCCTTAGTTGAATATTTACGGAATCACAAGATTGCGGCCGTGTGTTATGAAGATACAGAGAATAAACAAGAGGGATATAATTTGATAAAGCCATTCATCAAAAAAAACGCCACAATAGATGCGAGCCTATTATTTTACCTTTCATCAGCTATATTCAAGTCTAGACGTATCACGGAGCTCCTACAGCATTATTTCGTTATTTGCGACCGTTATATTTATTCTACTCTGGCTTATCATAAAATTAGGGGTGCTAAAAATAATTTGATTATTAATTACCAAAAATTACCTATCTTATCGCCAGATTATTTGTTTTTGATTACAGCTAACGAACAAATGAGAATTAAAAGAATAAAAGCCAGAAAAAAAATT
Organism: Patescibacteria group bacterium; assembly: GCA_020057505.1. Classification (GTDB taxonomy): domain Bacteria; phylum Patescibacteriota; class Patescibacteriia; order JAGVFQ01; family JAGVFQ01; genus JAGVFQ01. The sequence goes on from JAGVFQ010000003.1 coordinate 15,501, forward strand.
GATTTAGACGATTTGAAAACAAAAAAGAGAGGTAATCTAGTTTGGAAAACTGAACAAGAATACAAAAAATACGCGCCAATAATTATTGATAATTCAGAGAATAATTATAACGTTGCGCTAAATCAAATTTTAAAAATATTAGCCAAAAAAATATCAAATTAACGCCCTATCGCCCTAAAAAATCACTGGGAATTTCCCGCGGGCGGACAGAAACACTGAGGCGAGACTTGGGCTTGCCAGAGTAAGAACTGTTGCTCAAAATAGGTTTAAACTCCATTCAGCAATTGCGACCAATCAAGACATTTTGAAAATTCGGCTCCATGGATAATGAATAATAATATTTTTTTTATTATTAATCCATAGCCATTATGAACCAATATAAAACCCACGAAGTAAGTGACGATCTATTAAAAATAATAGATGACTTTTTAGATTTTTTTGAAAAATTAAAAATAGACTACTGGCTGGGCGGCGGACTTTTTCAATGTATAACCCTTAATAAAGATCCAAATCGTAATTGTAGCTTACATGATATAGATTTTCACATTTGGATAAAAGATAAAAAGAAGATTGATTCTAATAGAAAACTGCTTTTAGCTAAGGGATATAAAATTCTTCAAGATTTATATAGAAAAACCGCTTTTATAACTGATCATGGAAAACGGATTGAATTTCCTTATCTATATCCGTCTGAAAGAGATAAAAGACTTGTCTATTTTTTGGGGCATGGGAAAAAGAATTGTCCGTTCATGATCAACCAGGATATATGAAGAAGAATCTACCATCACGAGATCCCGATCGAATTTTTTGGCAATAGAAAAATTAAAATTGGAGAAATAACAGTTAGAGTCCCTGAAGACGATTATTTGAACTTTGTTTATCCGTTTATAAAATCAGCTATTGATTAAAATCAATTTTTACGCTATAATTAAATCAGATAATAATTAACTCTATACAAATCTATGGCAGAACCAACAATTGGCTATTGTGTCAAGTGTAAGGCCAAAAAAGAAATGAAAGATGCCAAAGAAGTGGAAATGAAAGGCAAGGGCGGCGTTAAGAGACGAGC
>JAGVFQ010000051.1 GCA_020057505.1 Patescibacteria group bacterium
AGGGATATTGTTGAGGTAGATGCGAATAAAGGGATTATAAGAAAGATTTAAGATTTATTATTTACAACTTGTTTACAACTTTTTATCTTTAGGTTATAATAAAGTTGTAAACAATAATTAGCTGTTAATGTATATGCCCAAAGATATAAGAAAACTTATTCTTGATTTAGTCAAAAAACAAGGCGAGGCCAGAAGCAGCCAAGTTGTTGAAGAAAGCGGTTTTTCCCGCGTTTATGTTAATCGTTTTTTTCGTCAATTAGTTGCTGAGGGGAAACTTCAATTTATCGGCAAAGCAAATTTAGCTAGATATGTTGCGCCGGGGAAGGCTAATTTGGTGTTGTCTGCTAGTCGTTTATTGAAGAATAAAAATTTAAATGAGGATATAGTGCTCCAAGAGATTCAAAAGACAACCGATATTTTTAAAAGACTTTCTGATAGGGTAAAAAATATTGTAGCTTATAGTTTTAGTGAAATGCTTAATAATGCCATAGAACATTCCCGGTCCAAAAAAATTAGTATTCAAATTAGTAGAACTAGAAAAGGTCTTAATTTTATTATTCGCGATTATGGCGTAGGGGTATTTAAGAATGTGATGAAAAATTTTGATCTTAAAGACGAATTAGAAGCTATTAGCCACCTGCTTAAAGGTAAGCAAACAACAGTTCCCAGCGCTCACAGCGGCGAAGGCATTTTTTTTACTTCTAAAGCGGCGGATTTGTTTATTCTTGAAAGTTTTGGCAAGCGCTTAACAGTAGATAATATTATTCAAGATGTTTTGATTAAAGATATTAAATCATTGCGAGGCACTCGTGTTACTTTCAATCTTTCATCTGGATCTAAAAAGAACTTGACAGAGATTTTTCGCGCCTATACTACAAAAGGTTTTGATTTTAGCAAAACAAAAGTTTTAATTAAATTAGGTATCATCGATTCTGCGCATCTTTCTCGTTCAGAGGCCAGAAGAATTATGTTTGGACTGGATAAATATAAAGAAATTATCCTTGATTTTAAAGGCGTAGATACGGTGGGCCAAGCGTTTGCGGATGAAATTTTTCGCGTTTGGCAATCAGCACACCAAGAAATTAAAATTATAGCTGTTAATACTTCAGAAAATGCGAGATTTATGATTAGTCGAACATTATCAAATAAGTGATTTAAAATTATGAAATGGTTTGTTTATACAAGAGGTATAGTTCGTTTGCATCGCCTGGCCATCCCCATGGCGGCGGTGCATGATATGGCGTCGAAATTGAATGGTACTCGTTTCGAGGATATTTTATTTATTGATAAAGATTCAAAGCTTTGGTTTGCTTGGAATGATGAAGACATTAGGAATGTCGGCGCAAAGATTTTGAAAAAATGCGCTGCGGCGAGAGGCCAAGAAGAACATTTTAGCACGATGAAGAAGCTGATGGATCAAGCGAATAAAGCCGCGGAAGAGGTCCGGCAAATGGATTTAAAGAAAATTTCTTTTATTAAATTAAGAGAAGTTTATGATTATTTGTACCAAGAATCAACGCCAGCTCATGCTTTGATGAATTCTGATATTGACGCGGTGGATATAGTTTTTGAAGATTTTCTAATTAAAAAGATTAAATATAATCTAAAAAGCAGAATTAACGAAATTGAATTCGTGGAAATTTATAAAAAATTAGCTACGCCAATTTATCAGTCTTATATCACGAATGAAGAAAAGGGAATAATTAGACTGGCTTTAAAGAAAAAATTTGAAGCAAAAGAATTAAAAGAGTTATGCGAAAAATTTTGGTGGACTGGTTTGGGTTGGGAGAATGTGAATCCAAAGCAAGAGGATTACTTTAAGAAGATGGTTGAGAAGTTCAAAAAAGCAGACGATCTGCAAAATAAGCTCAATAAAATTAATAGTCAGACAGATAAAATTAGAAAGCAAAGGCAAGTTTTAATTAAACAATATAATTTGTCAAAAGAAGTTGTTTGTTGGCTGAAAGTTTTTGACCGATATTCTTATTTCCATGATTTGCGCAAGGAAATGCAAGTGCGAGTGGTTTATTCTTTTCACCTTATAACCTCCGAGATCGCGAGACGATTGAAGATAAATAAGAATGATATAGAATGGCTGTGGCCGACTGAAATGAGGGCGTTGATTGAAAATAAGAAATTTAATCAGTCGGAAATAGAGCGAAGAAAAAAAGCGGTTTTTGTGAGAGTTAGTGAAAAGGGTATAAAGATTTTGAGCGGCCAGGCGGCAATCAGGCAGCATAAGATTGAATTGCCGGAAGAGAAAAGAGATATTGAAGAATTCAGGGGTATGGGAGTGAGCATGGGAAAGGTGAGAGGCATGGTCAAAGTCTGTTCCGGCGCGGCCGAGGCGTTGAAAAAAGTTAAAAAAGGAGAAATATTAGTTACTGGCATGACTTTGCCGGATTATGTGCCGGCGATGAAGCGCGCCGCTGCGGTGATTACCGACGAAGGCGGGATTACTTGCCACGCGGCGATTATTTCGCGCGAATTGGGCATCCCCGCGGTGGTTGGAACGAAAATCGCGACGCAAGTACTAAAAGATGGCGATCTTGTGGAAGTGGATGCGAGTAGGGGAATAGTAAAGATTATCAAATAGTAATTAAACTTATGACTAAAAATCAGATAGAAAAGTTTTTGAAAGAGAATGAATTTGATATTCAATCGGCTAACGCGGCTTTAACGCTCTGTTTTTTGGTTTTTAATGCCTATAAAAATTCTCGTAAAGTGACGGGGGTTAATTTCAGCCCGATATTTTCTTGTAATTCTTATATCAGGAAACAAGATAATTCTTTTTATCAAATTACGCCCAAGGATTCTATGGTTAATATGGCCGATAAACTTTATGCTGATTATTTGCGAGATAAAAAATCTTTAGACGCAGTGATTAAAAAACATTTACAGCTGACCGAAGAGATTAAAGAAATTTGGCAAGAGTATGAAAAGAATAAAAATCAATCAATAAATCAAAGATTATTGGAATTTTTTAACAAATTTATCAAGACATCCGAAGAATGGTGGTATTATGGCGTTATGATGGAGGATAAGGGTGAAATTATTGTGAGAAAAATAATACCGGAATTTGCTGAAAGGCATAAATTAGATATTGGGAAAGCCAGCGAAATATTTAATGTTCTATCTCATCCCCGCGAGAAGTCAATTTTTAACGCTGAAAGAAAAGATTTTTTAGATATTTGTTTGATTATTTTGGCAGACAAAAGATTATTAAAATTTTTATCTCAAAACAATCATGCCGGGCTACTCAAAAATTCGAAATTAAAACCAAAAATAAATCATTATATTCACGGATATTTTTGGATTAAAACCGATTATTCTCATGCGGAAATAATTACTCCCGAATTAATTTTAAATAGCATTAAGAAAGAAATA
>JAGVFQ010000035.1 GCA_020057505.1 Patescibacteria group bacterium
ATGATTATCGCGGGCGCGATGCAAGCCGGATCAAGCGATATCCATATCGAAGCGGAAGAATACGATATTGTTGTTCGCTATCGCATTGACGGTATTTTACAATCAGTCGCTACGCTAAAAAAAGAACTATGGCCGAGGATTATCAGCAGGGTAAAATCCATCGCTAAATTAAAAATCAATATTGAAGATATTCCGCAAGACGGACGAATCACGGTTTTCCTCGGCAAAGGCCAAGAGATGGATATCCGTGTTTCGACCTTGCCCTCCGCTTATGGCGAGAGCATCGTAATGCGCCTTTTGATGTCGAGCCTGACCGGTTTTAATTTTGACGACCTGGGTATCCGCGGCCGCGCCTTTGAACAATTAAAAAGAGAAACTGAACGGCCGAATGGCATGATTATCACGACCGGTCCCACCGGTTCAGGCAAATCAACCACCTTATACGCAATTTTAAGCAAATTGAACGAGCCCGGAGTGAAAATTATCACACTCGAGGATCCGATAGAAATAAAAATTAAAGGTATTACTCAAAGCCAGATCGATCATTCCAAAGATTATACTTTTGTTTCCGGCCTTAGGTCGATCCTGCGGCAAGATCCGGATATTGTCATGGTCGGCGAAATCCGTGATATTGAAACAGCGGAAATATCCATTCAGGCCGCGCTCACGGGACACCTCGTACTTTCCACCATTCATACGAATGACGCCGCCGGTGCCATTCCTCGTTTTCTTTCCATGGGCGTAAAACCGTTTTTGCTGGCCCCAGCTCTTAATGCGGTAGTCGGCCAAAGACTCGTCCGAAGAATCTGCCAAGCCTGCAAGGTTGAAGATAAATTAGATGATACTACTATGGCAAGAGTAAAAGACATACTCTCCCAGATTCCGGAAAATTCCGGCTTTAAAGCTGATTTAAAAAAATTAAAGTTCTACAAAGGCGCCGGCTGTGAAGAATGCAACGGCCTCGGCTTCAAAGGCCGCATCGGCATTTATGAAGTATTCACCATGAATCCTGACGTGGAAAAATTAATTCTCTCCGGCAGTGCCTCGGAATACCAGATGCGCGACGTCGCGGTAAAACACGGCATGATTACGATGGTACAGGATGGATTGCTCAAAGCTCTGGATGGGATTACCTCAGTCGAAGAAGTTTTCAGCGCGGCAGAGTAATTTTAAAAATATAAAATTATAAAAAAATGTCATAGTGAGGCTCTCGAACTATGACATTTTTGTTTTTTGAAAATAAAAAAACTGCGCCTTGTATTTTAAGAACGCAAAATTAAATCTACCCGATTACTTGTAACACCCCCTCTCTGACGGAGTAACAGCGAAAATGTTGGAAAAATGGTTGCTTGGAAGCGCATGTAAAAAATCTCACCTCAACTTTGATTGTCGGAGTTACTTCACGACGCTCCGCAATATAGATAGCCATTCTTTCAACTCGGCTCAACGCCTCATTCAAGGAATTAATCTTCAGCCGCCATGCTAGTGAGCCAGAAGATTCGGGAGGAGGTGCTTCGAGTATTGCAGTAGAAATCATTTCATTGGCAAAAAATACAGCCGCCGCTAAACCCTTAGATTTTACTAAGTTGCCCGCAATTCTTTTGTCGCGCTTGAGGCTTACTTTCATCGTGATTTCTCCTTTTTGGAATAGGCTCACTACGGCCTTTGGTTTTATCCAGCCGTTATTAGCTAGACAAGTTTATCTTATAGAAAATTATCGGATTGTCAAGGTGAAAAATCCTCCTGCGTCCCCCTTTATCGAAAGGGGGCAAAACCAACTGCCCCCTTGTTAAAGGGGGCTGGGGATTCTGTAAATTATTTTTACAAAATTTCAATCACTCTCTCATTCTCTCCCACTCCCACTTTCATCTTAATCCAAATCACTTTTTTGCCTCGCAATATTTTTCTCACTTTATCCGCCCACTCGATCACCACGACCGTATTTTTATCACCCAAATATTCCTCAATTCCAATGTTAGTCAATTCATCAGAATTTTTCAACCGATAGGCATCTACGTGCACCAAATTCTTGATTCTTGATTCTTGATTCTTGATTCGATACATTCTCATTATTAAGAAGGTCGGACTAGTAATTGTCTTCTTAATCCCCAATCCTCTCGCCAACCCCTTAATCAAAGTCGTCTTCCCCGCGCCCAAATCACCTTCAAGAGCAATAATCTCTCCGCCTTTTAATTTTTGGGCAATCTTTTTGCCGAGTTCAACTGTCTCTTTTGAATTTTTAGTAACTGTTTTCATAAATTTATTAAACTGAAGATGGATAGTAAACGGAAGATTGTCATTGCGAGGAGCGACCCGCGGGAGCGACGTGGCAATCTCCGGCTTCAATGAGTAAAGAGATTGCCACGCCCATCCTCCGCTTCGCTGCGGAGTGGCTCGCAATGACAGACTATAGTGGTTTCAAAGTATTCGCACGCATTCGCATAATTAGTGTCTATAGACTTAAATTCGGGTCCACCTCAATCTTTTTCCAATTATCCTTAATTCGTAATTTGTGATTCGCAATTCGATAATATCCCGCCAACGCGATCACCACGCCATTGTCCGTCGAAAATCTAACATCAGGCAATAAAACATTCGCCGCTCGATCACTCATTGTCTTCCTTAACTTCTCATTCGCCGACACTCCCCCGCCGAGCATAATGGTTTTAATTTTAAACTTTTCCGCCGCTCGAATAGTTTTCTCGACTAAAACATCAACAATCGCCTGCTCCACGCTCGCCGCCATATCTTGCATAACTTTCAAATCTTTAATCTTTAATCTCCCGTCCTCCGAAGCCCCGCACGCTGCGGGGCGGAGGGTGGATAAATCTTTAATCTTATACAGCACTGAGGTTTTTAATCCCGAAAAACTAAAATCAAAATTATTGCTATTTATCATCGGCCGGGGAAAATCAAAAGCCTTTGGATTGCCTTTTTTCGCCAATCGGGAAATTTCCGGTCCGCCCGGATAATTCAAACCAAGAAGTTTCGCCGTCTTGTCGAAAGCTTCGCCCGCCGCGTCATCCAGAGTTTGGCCAATTATTTTATAATCTTGATAACTTTTCAGCAGAACCAATTCCGTGTGTCCGCCCGAAACTATCAAACATAGAGCAGGGAATTTTATCTCTCTCAAATTTCTGCTGTCTGCTTTCTGCTGTCTGCTTTCTGTATTCAACAATGATCCATACAAATGTCCAGCCAAATGATTGACGCCGATCAAGGGCTTTTGCCAAGCGAACGCCAAGGTCTTCGCCGCTTCGACGCCTACAAAAAGTGAAGTAATGAGTCCCGGACCGCGCGTTACCGCGACCAAATCAATCTCTTTTTGGCTAATTAAAGCCTTTTCCAGACTTTCTTTCACTACCGGCACGATCGCCTCCACGTGCTTTCTCGCTGCGACTTCGGGCACAATACCGCCATATTTCCGATGAATCTCTATCTGCGAGGAGACAATATTGCTCAAAATCTTGTATTTTTTGCCCTTAATCTCCAATACCGCCGCCGCTGTTTCGTCGCACGAAGTTTCAATACCTAGAAGTATCATAATTTACCCTTGATTAATTGAAATAATTAGTTTAATATGTTAACATTATAACAAATATTTGTAAATTTAAAATCTCAACGTCAAATCTTTCAGCCAGAGGCTGATCCGCCTCCGGCGGAAAATCATCAATCTTAAATTAAATAGCGGTCCCTTCGTCTGACCCTGCGGGTCATCACCCGAAGGGTGATAATGGTTAGGACAGCCGAACTTTCTAATTTTATATTTGATAGGGTCCCTTCGTCTAATGGTTAGGACATTAGGTTTTCATCCTGAAAATAGGGGTTCGATTCCCCTAGGGACTAATGATTGAAATTTCGTAGCAAGCGAGACCAACGATTACGCAAAAAATCAATATGCCAGAAAATGAACCAAAGATTAAACCAAAAAACCAAGAGATATCCAACGTCAAATCTGAGGCCGAATTGAAAGCCGCTACACCGGATCTAATTAATTTTGAGGATCCACGTTACGGAGAGTTTAATGATTTTTCAAATTTTTTAGCTAAACGTGTAGATAAGGGAGGCAGTGGAATATCTAAAATAAGTAATAAGAAAATTTTAGAAAAAAATGGGCTACATGATATAGATCCAGAAAGCGTTGATCCAAATTTTTATCTAGTAGCAGAAAAATTCGTGAACACTGATTGGGATTATATCAACAAAGCAAGCGATAAACTTTTAGCACTTTATACTGTTAAAAATTTTTATACTAATGAGTCATTAAATAGTGGACATTCCATTGAGCCATGGGGTATTGATAAATTTGCTCCAACTCCTGAAGAGATAGGTGATTTAGTAAGTCTTCCTCTAGTTTACCAAACAAAATTTGAACGGCTATTACAAATTTTAGAATCTGGAAAGGTTTTATCTGATCGCGCTTACTACCAAACGATTACTGAACAAGGTAAACAATTAAATGCAGATACGCTTGAGGAATTTCGCACTCATACATATGGCGACGACCGAAGAGCGGGCCTGGATAACTATGTATTTACTTTTTTTGGTAGACCACATTCTAAACAAAACTATGGAAGTGTTGAAATCCTGTTTAAACCAGATCAAATTTACCAAGATCAAAAATCTTTTACTACTCAAGATGATTTTATAGACATGGTTGATAGTACAATGAGTGAAGATGCTTATCGTAGTGAAATCCTACAAGGCGATTATTTTATTCGTGCAGCTGGTAGAAAACTTAAAAAAAATTTAGACGGTCATGGTGATGTTATACAGAGTTTCATGCATGGATCTACTGACACAAAAGATCAATATGGGGGAAATACTTTTAGCACATGGGAGGTAAAAATTCCTCAATTAAAAATTGACGATATTGATACTATTGTTTTTAGTGCCAAGGAAGACTTGCAGCGATTTAGAAAAAAATATGGAGAACGCTATCCTATAATTTTACGACCCGACATGGCTACTTTACAAACAATTGCCAAAGATAAGTTAGGATTGGGTGACATTTCGCGCTATTCGCTCAGAGAATTATCTGATTGGTGTGGACAATATTTTACTGAACATCCTGCAGAATTAGTCCAATATTTCGGATCAGAAAAAGTAGAATTTAGTCCGGATAATATATATAGATTAAATGATGCAGAAGAACGAAAGAAAAAATTTATTCATAAAGAGCTAGAGAGAGGAAAAGAGGAAAGAATTTTAACTGCCCCAGAGACAGAACAAAAATCATGTTATGTAGCGATTTCCTTTCCAAAAGAATACATTACCCCGGGATCTGATATCTATAGACTAAATCCAGAAAATATTTTTGCAGATTTGGCAGCAGCACAAGCCGAATTACAAAGAAAAAAACAATTTAAAAAACTCTCAATTACATACCAGCCAGGCGAAGAAGATAAAATAAAAATGACTATTATCAAAGTTACGACCATTCAAAAAGAATTAAATGAATACGAAACTACCAAGAACCAAGATTCTCGCTTTCCTGCAAGATTACAACATTATAAAATTGATGACGTGATTGAGTTATAAATAATTTTAGAAGACATATAAAATTAATATAAATTCATGGACCCAGTCCTCCTAAATTTAATTGTCCAAATCTGGTTCTTGATAATTATTGCTATTTTTACTTTTTACTTAGGTTTTGTCCTCATTTCTTTCAAAAATTTTATTCCCTACGTCCCGACGCCGCCGAAAATCGCGCGAGAAATGCTCCGGCTTGCCGACCTCAAACCCGGAGACAAAATCTGCGATCTCGGCTCGGGCAGCGGCGGCATAATACTCGAAGCGGTGAAAAAATATCCCGTGATAGCGGCGGGCATTGAAAAATCGAAATCGCTTTACTGGATTTCGAAAATTAGAGCTGCAGCTACTTTCAAAAAAGGCCAAGCTATTTTCAAAAATGACGACTTGTTCAAAACTGACTTGAGAGAATGCGACGCGGTTTTTTGCTTCTTAGTCAGTAAAGCATTAGATAAGCTCGCGCCAAATTTCAACGAGATGAGAATCGGCACCAAAATTGTCACCTACATGTTCCCCGTGAAAAACAGCAATTTCAAAGAAAATATTTTCGAAGTCGGCAAACGAGATAGAATATTTATCTACCAAAAACTAAAATAAATTACTCTACGAAATTATGAAAAACATTACGCCTAAAAAGTTAAATGATTTTAACAACAACGTCAGCGATCCGGAAGAATATTTTTTGAAACTGAACGCGAATAAACCAGCCGATGAATCGCAAAACCAAGAAGAATGGCTGACTGACGATTATGAAGGGCAATTGGCGATTGATGTTTATGAAACACCCAATAATATGGTCATCAAATCCGCTATCGCCGGAGTCAAACCTGAAGATATCAATATTTCGATCACGAATGATATGCTCACAATCCGCGGCAAAAGAGAGCAAGCCGAAGAAGTGAAAGACGATAACTATTTTTATCGCGAATGTTTCTGGGGCGGTTTTTCCCGATCCATTATTCTCCCGACCGAAGTGAATACCGACGCGATTGACGCTAATCTGAAAAACGGCGTTCTCACTATCACTTTGCCGAAAATAAAAAAAGGTAATTCAATTAATATACCGGTGAAAGGTGAGGAAGAATAAAATAATAACATCTTATTCTGCATTCTCAATACAACTTTATGAACGAAGAAAATATCAACTCAAAACAATATTTTATCAAGGCAGTCATTGACCGTTTTGAAGGCAAACAGGCCGTAATCCACACGGATGACGGTCATGAATTGATTTGGCCCGTCACAAATCTCCCCGATGACGCTAAAGAAGGAACTTCAATCCGCCTAATTTTGAGCACCAGTAAAACCGACGAAGAAGAAAGAGAAAAAATTGCCAAATCGCTTTTGAATGAAATATTAAAAAAGGATAAAACCTCATCGTAATCTCAGAAAGAGGTTATCAGCGCCCCCTTGTCAAAGGCGGACCGAGGGGAATTCTTAAAGTTTCAACCATGCCAGACGACAAACCAAAACAAAATAAAACCAACCAATCCAAAAAGAAAAAATGGCTTCTTATTTCAGTTGCCATTTTTTTAATTTTAATTTTAGCTCTTGCCTCCGCCTCGGCAGTCTACGGCAAGGTTTATGAAAACAGGATTTTCCCCGGAATAAAAATAAATTTCACTGATTTGAGCGGAGCCGGCATAGACAAAGCCGCGGAGATTATCCAGAAAGCCAGCGATCAATTAACGAGTAAAGGTTTAGTTTTTCGTTACCAAGACAAACAAGTGAATATCAGTCCGAGCGTGGTTTCAACGACTGATCCTGATTTAACTTATGAAATATTGTCTTTTAATATCGACCAAGCCATGGCAGAAGCCTATGCTCTCGGCCGACAAAAAACCGATAATGCCATCATGGATTTTTTGATTAATGCCAAAGATCGGCTGGCAATATTAGCCACGGGCGTAAATATTGACATGCAACCGAATCTTAACACGGGTGAAGTGGAAAAAATCTTAAAAGAAAATTTCAGCGATCTGGAAACTCCGGCGGAAAATGCGAAAATAGAAATAAAATTCGAATCGGATCCGATTACCGGCAAACTTTATACAACAAATATCCTGCCGGAAAAATCGGGTCAAATCTTTGACTATGCAAAAGTCATTGATGAATTAAAAATTAATTTATATAATTTAAAAAATAAACCGATAGAACTTTCGCTTGCGGCAATCAGCCCAGAAGTTAATTCAAAAGACATTCAGGAAAATATTCTTCTCCTCGAACCGGCGTTAAACCTGCCGTCAATTATATTAAATTATAAAGATAAAAAATGGATTGTTGAAAAGGGGGAATTTGCCTCATGGCTGGAGTTCCAAACCGCCAAACTTGCCTCTCCGTCAAAAGAAGCCGAGAAAATAATTCTTGGTTTTAATAAAAATCTTTTAACTAACTATCTCAACACTATTGCAGAAGAAATCAATATCAAACCGCAAGACGCCAAGTTCGAAATCACGGATGGAAAAGTGACCCAATTTCAAGAAAGCCAGACCGGCGTCGAGGTTGATACTGAAGAAAATTATAGTAAAATAAACGACTTAGTTTTGAATCAAAAAATAAACAACATTGAACTCGTCGTGAAAGAAAGCGCGCCGCAAATTACCACCCAAAATGCCAATGACTTGGGAATCAAAGAATTAATCGGCGTGGGCAAATCAAATTTCCGCGGCAGTCCGGCGAACCGCCGAAAAAATATCAAAACCGGAGCGGATAAACTGAACGGGATTCTAATCAAACCCGGGGAAGAATTTTCTTTATTAAAAACTCTAGGTGAAATTGATGAAGCAAACGGCTATTTCCCCGAATTAGTGATTAAAGGCGATAAAACAGTTCCTGAGTTTGGCGGCGGACTCTGCCAGATCGGCACCACGACTTTTCGCGTCGCGCTTGATGCCGGCCTCCCGATTACCGCAAGGCAAAATCATTCCTATCGAGTTTCATATTATGAACCGGCCGGCACTGACGCTACTATTTACAACCCATGGCCAGATTTCAAATTTGTTAACGACACGGGCAATAATATTCTCTTAACAACAAAAATTAATAAAGACGATCTGATTTTCGAGCTTTGGGGAGCGAAAGATGGCCGGACCGTCGAACAAACCAAGTCGCGCATTTGGAATATTATTAAACCGCCGCCAATGAAAGAAATCAAAACCACTGATTTATTGCCGGGACAAAAAAAATGCACTGAAAGCGCTCACAATGGGGCGGACGCAGAATTCACGCGGACTGTCACCTATGCGTCAGGTGAAATAAAGAATGAAACATGGAAAAGCCATTACAAGCCCTGGCAGGCGGTCTGTCTTATCGGCGTCACGCCCGAAGAGCTGAGTCAGCCGATCGATGCGGCCGCAATTAATACCAATACCAACCAGAATATTAATGTAAATACAAATTAACAACGTAGGGGCAGGTCGCGACCTGCCCCTACAATATTAATAAAACAAAAAAGAGTTAAATCTGCACTCAAGAAGATTAATCTAAGGATTAATCGAGCCGAAGCCAGATATGTCCTCGGATTACTCCCCATGCTTGTCGTGAGTGCAGGTTTAATTGCTTTTTATATTGCAACAAGTCATTGTAGCATAACTAACAATATTGTCAAGGGGTATTTAAAAATAAAAGGATCTGCTTAATACAGATCCCGATAATGCCTAAGATCAAGCCAACGCCATCAAACGTCAGATCTGCCGCGCTAATTGCTGGAGAGAATCATTGGCCACTAAGGACTTGGGAATAATGTACGGCTTGCCCGGAATCGGTTGACCGATAAATACATATATGGTTAATTTCGGAAACTTCCGATTCAAGTCCTCAGCCTCCCTGATCATACCGGTAGAAATGAATATCACTGAGTCGATTTGGTTTTCGGCCGCCAGCCGTTCGGCATCTTTCATCCAGCTAACGACACGCACCGTGACGGCTTGCTGAGGTTTTTCGGTGGCATCTTTTGCCGGCCGCGTCGCCATCTCCATTGTCTCCTTCACCATTTCGATGAAGCCCGTGTATATCTCTTGTTTCAATAATCCTGACTCGACGATCACAACGCGCTTTGGTTCCATGACTCATACTCCCTTAGCTATATGTTAATGGTTAGCTTCCTCCATTCAAAGAACTTCAAACTAATTTAGCATATTGAATAATATGCGTCAATAGTTTAATAATCAAAAAACGCCTCGAATTTTATCGAAGCGTTTTTGAAAAATCTTAAATCTTAAGAATCCCCCCGACCCCCTTTGACAAGGGGGCAAAGATAAAATTACTTGATTAGCTTGTCCGCCACGCCATACTGGACAGCTTCTTCAGCGGTGATAAAGAAATCTCGGTCAGTATCTTTTTCAATTTTGGCAATCGACTGGCCGGTGTGCTTGGCTAAGAGCTGATTCAATTTATCTTTGATTTTCAAAATATGCTCCGCGCGGATTTTAATATCAGTCGCCTGGCCTTCGGCGCCGCCCATCACCTGGTGCATCATCACTTCGGAATTTGGCAGGACGAATCTCTTGTCTTTGGCGCCGGCGGCGAGGAGTACCGAAGCCATCGAAGCAGCGATACCGACGCAGATGGTCGAAACATCAGACTTCACGTATTGCATCGCGTCATAGATCGCGAGACCGGCAGTCACCGAACCACCCGGGCTATTAATATAGAGTTTGATATCTTTTTTCTGATCTTCACTGTCAAGAAACAAAAGCTGAGCGATAACAGTATTCGCTACGCCGTCATCAATCGCGTCGCCGAGAAAAATAATTCTGTCTTTAAGCAGACGGGAATAAATATCATAAGCGCGCTCGCCCATATTAGTTTTTTCGACTACAGTAGGAATTAAATAATTTTTTGGCTGATTATTGTTCATGTTGTTATTTATTATTTTATTATTATTATTTTAATTATCAAACTTTAAGATTGTAATGTCAAGGTGATCATTTAAACATATAAACAACAATCTATGACTGCTTATAATAATCCCCTCCTCTCAGCTCGTTTCTCGAGCGAGCGAGAGAAGCGAGGGTAGGGGTGGTGTGCGATATTAGAAACTACGAAATACGATTATTATTTTAAAATTTTGTTGGTAATCCGACCATCGCAGAACCCTCTCTGTCTCCCCCTTCGCAAGGGGGAGAACTATACAACATCTTTTTTCAAATTAATTACTTATTCTGATTAAACCACCATCCAACTTCCCTCGCGCTCGACTAACTTTCCTTTGATGGTAAATCCGGCCGCTTTTCTGTGCCCGCCGCCGCCGAAGATTTTGGAAATTTCCGAAACATCAAGAGCATCATCGTTGCTCCGCATACTGCCCTTGATCACGCCAGATCTTTCTTCTTTCAAGACCAAGACTCCCCGCGCTCCGTCAATATTATTCAAAAAATTCGCCACACCTTCGAGCGCGCTTGCGTCGAGCTGGCTATCTTCCAAATCATTTAAGGTGATCACGGCGGAAACGAGGCCCAGCTCGTTTTGTTCGAGCCTGGATAAAACCTTGCCCCAGAGTTTCAAAGTTGCAAGCGGTTTGTTTTTAAACGTGCTTTCATTGATTTGATTGAATCTCGCGCCGCGCAAAAGCAGATCGGCCGCGATTTTAAGCGATGAGAAATTCGTCGCAGCATTGGTAAAATTACTCGTGTCAGTGAGAATCCCAGTGAGTAAACACGTAGCGATATCTTTATCAACTATCACATCAAGATTCTTGATAATATTATAAACTATTTCGCTCGTTGACGAGGCATTGTCTATCACCAAATTCAGATGGCCAAAATTTTCATTCGTGCGGTGGTGATCAATATTGATTAAAAAAATATTCTGGAAATCGCGGCTGATCAGATCTTCAACCCCGGTTTGTTTCGTATCGCCGCAATCAAGAGTGATCACCAGATCAAAATTTTTCAAACCCAAATTTTCTGGATTGGATAAAATATTCTCAATTTTCGGCAAATAATTAAAATATGGCCCGGGCTCATCAGCAGAAAAAACATAACACCTTTTACCGAGCTGCTTCAATGCCGCGGACAACGCCAAGCTCGAGCCGAGCGAATCGCCGTCCGGCTTTTTATGGGAAACAATGAGAACCGTTTTGGCTCCCGTAATATATTCGATAATTTTTTGGTTTATCATATAATTCCTACGAAATTACGAAATACTACGAAAAATACGAAAAAAAATAAAGCAATATCAAGTTAGTAGTTTTCGTAATTTTTCGTACTTTCGTAGGTTTTATTCCTTTGCGATCAGATCCAAAATGCTTTCAATCGTGCTCGCCTCTTCCTGATTGCGATCAATGACAAAAGTTATCTTAGGACGAATTTTCGTCGACAATTTTTTGTTTAATAAACTTTGTATATGCCCGATTTTTCGTTTCAGAAGTTCAAGCACGCTGCCGGCAAATTTAATCGGCAAAACGCTCACCGAGACTCTCGCTGATTTCATATCAGAAGCTGTCTCGACTTTAGTAATCGTTGCCATACTCCCAACCGGAAATTCAATTTCGGATAAAAAAATATTGCCCAATTCTTCTTGGATAAATTGATTTACTTGTTCAATGCGATGCGGCATGGATTTATTTATTAATTTATTAATTTATTTATCATCTAATTAGTATAGGGATTAATAAGATTAATGTCAACTCCATCGCGTGCCCCCTTGTCAAAGGGGGGTCATTTAGTTCCCCCTTTGTTAAGGGGGCTAGGGGGTTGTTTACCACTGTCCGGCTTAATTATCTAAAAGTAAAATCTTATCACTATAAGCATAATATAAATTTTTATTTGCTATGATAAAGTTTCACTATAATTCTATACTTCGAACTTCAGCTTGCACAACCCCCTTATTCCCCCTTTGCTAAGGGGAATTGATTGCGAGCCCTTGGCTTTTTTCTTTTTTTTAAATTATTCCCCGCTTTAGCGGGCCTTTTCCGATTTTAAAATTTTGCCAGCCCGCTAAAGCGGGGAATAAAAAAAATTTAATTTAATATGAAAAAAAGAAGGGCAACTTTTTTAAAGTCACCCTATGAGCTCACGAGATCGAAGTTAGAAAAGCCGCTTCGGTTTGATTCGGGGAGTCTTATCGGAGGCATAATCGGCGCGAATAACTACCCATCTCGGACCATAGCCGTATTCCGCATAATACAGAGCATCAGTCAGATACTCTTTTAATTCAGAGTTTGCTGCGGTAAAGAATGCCCAGTGTACCGAGGGCACCCCCTGCCGACACAAATCGATAACCTGGCGCGCGAAACCAGCCGCTACGTAAATCTTGTCGTAATCCGGACCTGGCGTTATATAATGCTCTTCCGAAATACGACTCTGCACTAAGACGCCATTATTATAACGCCATTCCAAGAGGCCGAGCTGTTCGATGTCCTTTGTTGTCCTGAACGTAGTAAGACGACTCAATCGCCAGAAAGAATGCAGAAGATTTTGGGGATCACGAACGAACATTTCCGCAACATCGGCCCAGAAGACCCAACCCCAATCGCTATCCGAGAATCGAAAGATGGCCGGCATTATTTTTTGAAGCCTTTTAACTTTTCCATTGTTCATGAGCGTTCCTTCCTTACCATCGGCTGATGGCTGTCTAGGGTTTGTTTGGGCGATATGCCCGATCTGCTTTTGTCGCTTCTCGATTTAGAGAATTGACACCTTAGAATATCATTATTAAATAGAAAAAGTCAATAGCTTTTCAAGTTCCCCCTTTGTTAAGGGGGGCAGGGGGTTGTTTACCATCATTCAACTTAATCCTTCAGGAGATCCTATCAACAACCATGCTATGATTTTTCACTTTGATTCTATACTTCAAGCTTCAACTTGCACAACCCCCTTGATCCCCCTTTGATAAGGGGGAATCGACGGCGGGGTATAAGTTCATTTTTTACGTTAAAATGCTTAAATGTTTACATATTTATATGCGCTGCGAACCCTGTGGATAACTTTTGATAAATTAACCCCAAAATAGCCTTATTTAGCTTAAATTATGCTAAAAAACCGCATTTTAATTAAAATCGCTTGACAAACGAAAAACCCTTGACTTTGTATAAAGAGCCTGCTAATATACATTTATCTACACAATATCACCCGCTAAAATAATAAACTTTAAAAAAGTGGGTTTTTGCATACTCTCAACTGCTTAATTTAATATTATTTTTTAAATAAACTCTCCCCCCTTAGGGGTGAGTGAATTTTTATGTTCGAGAAGATTAATATCCCAGCCACAAGCCCAAGGAAATTTTTCACCAAGCATCATGAGGCCATTCCCCTGCCCGATTTGATTGAAGTCCAGAAAAATTCTTATGATTGGTTCATAAGAGAAGGGCTGAAAGAACTTTTTGAAGAAATAAATCCGATTAAGGATTTTATCGGCCGAGATCTGGAATTGAATTTTCTTGATTATTATCTTGATGAGCCGAAATTCGACGAAGTGACGAGCAAAGCCAAAAACATTACCTACGAAGCTCCTCTTCGCGTCAAAACTGAATTATCAAACAAAAAAACCAACAAGAGCGCTAGTCAAGAAGTATTTTTGGGCGATTTTCCCATCATGACTGATCGCGGCACTTTTATTATCAATGGCATCGAACGCGCGGTTGTTTCCCAGATCATCCGTTCAGCCGGCGTTTTCTTTACTTCGGAAGTAATACGCGGCAAAAGATTTTATGGCGCGAAAGTCATCCCCAATCGCGGCGCTTGGCTCGAAATGGAAACCGACATGAACAATGTCATCTGGGTGAAAATCGACCGCAAAAGAAAAGTGGCGATCACATCGCTCCTCCGCGCTTTCGGCTTTTCAACCGACGAAGAAATTTTGAAAATATTCCGCGACACGGATACTCATCCGGATATTAAATATATCGATTCGACTTTGGCCAAAGATGCTGCTCACGGCGAAGCCGAAGGTTTGATCGAAGTTTATAAAAGAATCCGCCCTGGCGATCTCGCCACAGCTGACAATGCCAAATCTTTGATCTATGCCATGTTTTTCAATTTTGATCGCTATGACTTCGGCCGCGTCGGACGTTACAAATTAAACATGCGATTTGATTTTAATATTCCCAATACTCCGGAAACAAGAATTTTGAGAAGAGAAGATCTGATCGCCATTATCAAAGAAATTATTAAATTAAACATTACTCAAAGAGATCCTGATGATATCGATCATTTGGGTAATCGCCGCATTCGCGCCGTAGGCGAACTGATTCAAAATAAATTCCGCGTCGGTCTGGCGCGCATGGAACGCATCATCAAAGATAGAATGAGCACTCTTGATATGGAAAATCTCACGCCGGCGAAACTGATCAATGCCAAACCGGTCATGGGTGTCATCAAAGAATTTTTTATGTCTTCCCAGCTTTCCCAATTCATGGATCAGACGAATCCTCTCGCGGAACTCGAACACAAACGCCGCCTCTCGGCTATGGGTCCGGGCGGACTTTCAAGGGAAAGAGCCGGTTTTGATGTCCGCGATGTGCACACCACGCATTACGGCCGCATCTGCCCTATTGCCACTCCCGAAGGTCCGAACATCGGTTTGGTCGGTCATCTCGCGAGCTATGCCCGCATCAATGAATATGGCTTTATTGAAACTCCATATAGAAAAGTTTTGCGCGAAGTGGAAAATAATGAAAAAAACACTACGGGTAAAATCGCGCGCGAAGATATTAAAAATTCAAACGGTGAAGTAATCATGAAAGCCGGAGAAGTTATCACCTCCGATATTGCGAAGAAATTAACCAAAACTTCATTAAAAACTATCCTGATAAAACCGATTGCGACAAATGAAATTGTTTTTTTAAACGCGATACAGGAAGAAAAATCAATCACCACTCCCGTCAACGCCCTGCTTGATGAAAATGGATATTTTATCGACGACAAAGCTGAAGTGAGAAAATACGGCAAACCGGAAGTCGATTCCGTGAATAATATCGATTATATGGATGTCGCTTCAAGCCAAATCGTGAGCGTCTCCACGTCATTAATTCCTTTCCTTGAGCATGATGACGCGGTCCGCGCACTTATGGGTACAAACATGCAACGCCAAGCCGTCCCTTGTATTAATGCCGAGGCGCCTTTGGTTGGCACCGGTGTGGAACGTAAAGTAGCTTATGATTCCGGCTATCTCGTTACCGCGGGCAATGACGGCAAAATTGTCGAAGTCCAAGGCGATAAAATTCAATTGCTTGAAAACAATGGCAATCTCAAAACCTATAATCTGATTAAATTCGCCCGTTCCAATGCTTCCAC
>JAGVFQ010000034.1 GCA_020057505.1 Patescibacteria group bacterium
AAAGTGCTTAATTATTTTTTTAATCTTAAAAGTCGAAATTTTATTTTGATTTAGCATATATCTCTATTATATCAGAGATAGGTGCTAGTCTAGAGCCTTTAATGTTCATTATAAATCCAAACAGCCTTGTCGCTTCGGGCAATGTCGGCTGGAGTGGTGGTTTCTTGCAGTTCGATCGGCGAAAGAAATTCTTTTTTAAAAATTATTTTTTCCCTTTGGTCCCAGTTGGCGGCTTCATAGAAGGCTTTTTGAACAAAGCCGCTACAGCAAAATCTCTGGCGGCCTAAGAGTTTTTCACTGAATTTTCTGGAAAAAATAGCCAAAAGAAAACGCCTTAGTTTTAATCTATAATAAGGCGCGTCAACATTCATCAGCATAAAAGCAATAATTCTTTTTCTTGTATCCATGTTGAGGCCGGGAATCCTTTTGACGCCGATGTCATAGATTTCGGGATTTTTCAAATACTTGTCTAATTTATGAATTTCAATGCCTCGTGGATCGACCGCTTCAATAATTTGGTTATAGAAATATCCTTTTTGGGGATTTTTAGGAAATAAAACCAAGGCCGTATGATCCCAATAGCTTTTGGTTATTTTCCTTAGAGTTATTCTTAAAAGAGTCCGCAGAAAACTGCCCTTAACTTTTTTATGGCGGATTAAAACGATATCTGCTTCTTTTAGGGGAGGCAATTTGCCTCTTATGTGCTCCAAGGATGAGATTTGTTTTTTGGTCGTTGTTTTTACTGCCATACAGTTTTATTATATATTATCCAGAAGATTTAGACAATAATTAAGTTTTTTTGCCTGTCGCCCCGACTAAAGTCGGGACTCCTTAGTTGATTTATCACTAATTTTAGCCAAATTTCATTAATCGTTGCGGGGGTTGACAAAATTTTGCCTATGCTGTATACTGGCTTTAAGTTTGGTTACTTTAACGAAATAACTTAACGTTAATTCGAGTTAAGTCCTTGAATAGCTCTCTTATGGAGAGATAGTCGACAAGGGTCAAAAACCAACGATGATTTAAATATAAAAGGTACAAAATACCTTGTCACAAACAAAGGACATATGCCATATTCTGATTTTGGGGATAGACCCCAACGCCAGATGTTCGATGTCTCCGGAATGGGTTTAAAATGCGCGGATTGCGGTGTCGATATCACCGAATTGCCTTTCAAACCTTCGTCCGACAGACCAGTCTATTGCCGAGATTGCAATCGCAAACGCAAGAGCAATTTCAAGCGAAGATTCTAAGAACATTAGACGATTACAAAAAGCTCTCATCTTGAGGGCTTTTTGATTTGTCCAAATAATCATTTTTAACTGAGACGAAACTTGACATTTCATTTAGCTTATGCTATTATAAAAAATAAGTATTTATTGTTTTAATATCAATAAAATTTATTAATATGGAAGCTAAGAAAATTCTTATTCCCAACAAACCTCACCTCGATCCCATCGCGGCGATTTATATTTTGGGCCAATACGGCCAAGAGCAATTTCCCGGTATTGATACTGCGGAGATTATTTTTTATGAAAGTGGCGAAGATCCGAGTGAAGAAGAACGAGCGCGACTCGAAGGCGAAGGCGTCTTAATGATTGATGTTGGCGGGGGATTATTTGATCATCATCAAAGCCAAGGGAATATCAAAGAAACTTCTGCCTCGCTCGCGGCCACTTATTTAGGTGTAGAAAATAATCCGGAACTAAACGCGCTCTTGAGCTATGTGCGCGAAGACGATCTCGAAGGCTTGCACAATCGCTTTGGCGATTTGGCCTATCTGCTCAAATGCATGCACAAGCAAAATATGTCTTCCACTGAAGTCGTGCAAACCGCTCTTCAGGTTTTGCATCTGTTCCAAACCTCCCAGCTTGACTGGCATCAGAATGTTCACCAAGAATATGAAGCTAAATGCAAAATAATCAGAGTCAAGCATTTCAAACGCAAAATGAAAGTCGGTATCATCGAATCCGACAATATCCAGGTGGCAAATTACGGCATTACGGCTGATAATTTATCAGTAGTGATCCAATTGCGATCTACCGGCCACGTGATGATTTTGACTAATAAACTGCATCGAATTGATTTGCGGGAAATTATTGGCGCGATCAGAAAAAGAGAATTGGAATTGCGCGGCTATACCGAACCTATCGATCCCAAGCGCTTGCAATTCGAAGGCAAGAATTCTCAGTTGCCTATGTGGTTTTATCACCGCTCGCTCAATTCTTTTTTGAATGGTTCGGACGCACTAAGCAAAACTGAAGCCACGAAAGTTCCTTTTGAAGAAATTATTCAATTCGTTATTTATGGTTTGACTACCGACGAATCCGAATTCTGCGACTGTGCCCAAGGCGGCGCTAATTGCCCCTTTGCCAATTATGGTTTTAGCAAATGCGCAGCCAAAAGAAGGGGAGAAATATACGAATCTTAATTTAGCCAATATAAACTTAAATTAATCATTTAAATCCCGATTTTAATCGGGATTTAAAATAAATTAATATTTATTTTTAGCTAAATTAAGCCAAAATATCTAATTTTAAGCCCCAAAATCCTTGACAATTTTTGCCACTTATGCTATACTAAAATATTAGAAAATAGTTCTTTACAACTATTATTTCCGTCAAAATTGGTTACTTTAAAGCAGAGCAACTAGCTTTGGCGGAAATAATTTTTCCACGAAACAAACAATAGTCCGAAACACTCACACGGAGGAATAAGTCATGGCGATTATCACACTGAAAGCGGAAGTTCTGCATCAGAGCAATGGCTGCCCGATCTGCGGCGGCGAGAAGACCAAGCGGGCGAAGACCTGCGCCAAGTGCCGCAAGGAACACGGTGCGGTCGTCACCGACGCGGTCGACAAGATCGCCGAGACGATCGAAACCGCCAAGGCCGGCCACGAGGCGGCTCTGGAAGGCGGCACCAAGCGCGACATCGCGTTCGGGCTGATCCTGGCTCAGGTCAAGATCGACAAGAATGCCGTCTCGCACC
The DNA here is from genome assembly GCA_020057505.1 of Patescibacteria group bacterium. Classification (GTDB taxonomy): domain Bacteria; phylum Patescibacteriota; class Patescibacteriia; order JAGVFQ01; family JAGVFQ01; genus JAGVFQ01. The sequence goes on from JAGVFQ010000034.1 coordinate 2,992, forward strand.
TCAGCAACGGTACCGTCCAGGGTTACTGGGAATGCAAGCGGATGATCGATGGCGGCTTCGTGTCGCTCTTCGTCTTCGGCACGGCGCTCGAACCCGGCAAGGTTTACACCGCCATGATCGAACTCAAGACCAAGCAGCCGCGGCCCGGTTGCACCGTCCACTATCTCCGCGCCGAGGTCGTGCCCGACGGCATCCGCTCGGACATGAAGCTGGCGGTCGTTCCGGCCATCGAAGCCACGAAGCTCAGCTCGAACCTCCCCTCGATGAAGGTGCGGGAAGAGCGGCGCTCCTGCGCCATCGGCTTCCTGCCGGTCAATCCGCCGCCGAAACCGGAGGAGAAGGCCACCATCGTCGAACAGCCCACGGCCAACTAGGCCACAACCAACAAGGAGGAATAACAAAGGGACCCAATCGCAATATGCGAGCGGGTCCCTGATTTTTTTCAATTTATTTTTATCGAAGTCTCTTTTTCGTTCCCCCTTTGTTAAGGGGGACAGGGGGTTGTTCACCACAGAATTTCTCAAATCCTCCAATATTTATTTTAAAACTTTCCCCACCATCTCCACATAACCATTTAAAAATTCTTTGCCGTTCACTTCTTTTTTCCCTTCCATTTGAACCTTATCTAGAATCAAACTGCCTTCGCCACAGACAACGGCCAATTCACCTGAAGCGGTTTTAAATACTTCACCGGCATTTTTACTGCCTGGCTCATTGGTAATTTTAGCTTTTATTATCTTTAATCTTTTGCCATCAAGTTCCGTAAAGCTTCCCGGCCAGGGAGTAAAAGCGCGGATCTGCCGCTCAATTTCTACAGCCGATTTCGACCAATTAATCCGTCCGTCATCGCGAGTCAAAATCTTCGTATAAGTCACTTGGGTCATATCCTGCTCTTGCGGCTCTAATTCTTGATTTAGCCACTTGGGCAGGGTCTTAATCAAGAGCTTCGCCCCGAGGTCGGCTAATTTATCATGCAGTGTGCCGCTTGTGTCATCTGGCGCGATCCTAATCGCTTCTTCGGCCAAAATTGAGCCATGGTCCATTATTTCGTCCATTAGCATGATTGTAACGCCGGTTTCCGCTACGCCCTGCCAAATAGCATATTGGATAGGGGAGGCGCCGCGGAATTTGGGCAGGAGCGAACCATGCACATTGATAGCGCCAAGTTTGGGTAATTCTAAAATTTCTTTGGGAATAATTTTGCCATAAGCCGCGGTAATAATTAAATCGGGCTTTAATTTTTTTAAGTCAGCTAAAAAAACAGGGTCTTTCAGATTGCTCGGCTGCAGTACTTTGATTTTATTTTTTAGCGCTAAAACTTTCGTCGGCGGGGGAGCCATGGTTTGATGCCGGCCGATTGGCTTGTCCGGCTGCGCGACAAGAACTTTAATCGAATAATCCGCTGACAACAAAGCTTTGAAAATTTTAGCCGCAAATTCCGGCGTACCGAAAAAAATTATTTTAGGTTTGTTATTTTGAGGCATATTCAACAAAATAAAGGTATTACTTCGTTCCCCCTTAACAAAAGGGGGACAGGGGGTTGTGCACACTCAAGGCTTGAATTATAGAATTACAATGAAAATTTATTATAAGCGAATTAAAAGAATAGTAACATACTTACGCAATACAATCTTACATTAAAGGAGTTGAATTGAACGGCGGTGAACAACCCCCCGCGGCCCCTTTTTGTAAGGGGGAATATTGCGAATTCAAAGGTGTTACTTAGAGTTCCACCTTAGCAAAGGGGGATTAAGGAAGTTGTCACAACTGAACGTCGTTCGTGTAATTTATCACTTTGTCGATAAATAAAATGCCGTCCAGATGATCGAGCTCGTGCTGAATCACGCGGGCAAAGAGTCCCTTGGCTTTAAATTTGATGAATTTGCCATTCTCGTCTAATGTTTCCACTTTGACGTTCACCGGCCTTTTAATTAGACCAAATTTGCCGGGCACGGACAAACAACCCTCTTCATCTATAACCTTTCTCCATGAATGGCTGACGATGACAGGATTAATTAAGATCATGGGCTCATCTTCAGTGTTGATAATAACGATTCTAAGCGACTTGCCAACCTGCGGCGCGGCAATGCCGATGCCTTTGGCATTATTCACGGTCTCAATCATATCTGTGATTAATTGCTTAACATCGGGAATTAGATCACTCGCCACTTCTTCGGCTTTCTTGCGTAAGATTGAATTTGGCTCGGTGATGATAGGGATTATTGACATAGTTTTATAATTATATTAATGTTAATTAACGCCGTTCTTTATTTATAGCAGAATTTAACCAAAAAATCCAGAAATAGGAGGATTAGATATGGAAACAACACTGTTTGAAAAAGTGCTGTTCTGTTCATTTCTTGCAGCAGTGGCAATAACGATAATTGCCATTATTGCGGTTGTCATCGGCGTTATCTGGGCGATATTGACGGCGGCGACAACGGCTAAAATAATGGTAGTCGGCGGGATTTTAGTGGCCATAGTTAGCTGCAAATATGCCGCCTACATCTCAGAAGGTGATTAAACGGCTACGCTAAACGACGTAGCTTTTTTTATTTATAATAAACTATCCGGATTAATGTCAATAATCCAATTATCGGGAATAGTATCTAATATCTGATATCTTTTATCTCTTATCTTCACTATAATTTGATAACGATAGCGGCCGCGAACTTTAACAGAATAAATTGGCTGCGGCTGGCTGATTTCTATTCCTTTCAAACTTTCAATTTTTTTATTTAGTCCCATCCAAAGCCGCCGTGATTCGTAAATGACTTTTTTCTCATTTGGATGTTGAAAAATTAATTTTATTAATTGGCTATAGGGCGGATAATGAAAATCTTCGCGATCCTTGAGCTCCTCATCATAAAATATTCCTGGATCACTCTTCAAGAGAGCCATAAGGGCATAATTTTCCGGTTTGCGCGTTTGAATAATAATTTTCGCGGCAGGGGAGTATTCGGACGCTTTATATATTATATCAGAAAAAAGTTGGTAAGTTCTTTCGCTCGATCGGAAGTCCGGAAGATAGAGAATCGTGTCCGCGGAAACGATTCCAACCAGGCCGATTCTGGTCCAGTCCAAAGATTTTAAAGCCAGCTGCGTGCCGATAATAACATCGCAATCAACTGAACAATATTTTTGTTCAGCCTGATTTTTCTTTTGTGTATCAATATCAATTCGCGCGATTTTTATATTTGAATCAATTTTTCTAATTTCATTTTCAATTTTTTGCGTTCCGGTTCCTAAAAATTTTATTTCCGGTCCGCGGCAGGAGGGACAGAAGAGCGGCACTCCTTGCTTAAAATTGCAATTATGGCATTTTAGATATTTATCGCCGTGATAGGTAAGCGGCAATTTACAATCAGGACATTTAAAAACATAACCGCAATCCTCGCAGATGGCGCTCGTCGAGGTACCCCGGCGGTTGATAAAAAGAAAAATCTGCTTCTTTTCTTCAAGTGTTTTTTCTATTGCTTCTTTTAAAGATTCACTGATAGGGGAATAATTGCGCCCGCGGACTTCTTCACGCATATCAATTATTTTCGGCTTGATAATGTCTGCATCTCGCAATTCTAATAATTCGTAATCATTATTTTTAATTTTGTAATAAGATTCTAGGCTTGGCGCCGAATCAGAAAGTAGAAGCTTAACATTGGTCAATTCAACGAGCTTTTCCGCAATTTCCCGATCATGATAGCGGGGATTTTGATCCCATTGCTTATGACTTGAATCATGCTCTCGATCAAGAATAATCAGGCCGAGATTGTCGACCGGCGCGAAGATCGCGATTCTCGTGCCAAGAATAATTTTAGCCTGATTATTTCTTATCTTCTCCCACTCGCTAAAATATTCGCCATTTGAGAGATCGCCGTGCAAAATCGCTACCAGATCATTGCTAAAATATTTTTTGAATAAAGCCGTTAAATCATTCAGATTATTAATTTCCGGCGTGATTAGCAAAATCTGTTTACCACTAAGAGATAATCTTTTGGCTAATTCTAAATAAATCTGCTTCTTATCTTCGTCTTTCGTATACCACAGGTAATATCTCTGTAAGTTCCCCCTTATTAAGGGGGGCGGGGGGATGTTTTGTTCCCCCTTATCAAAGGGGGCCAGTGGGTTGTTTACCGTGAAGATTGCATCAGCAATTGATTTTAAATTTTCACTCAAATCGATTGGCCTAATTTCATTTTTAACTATTTCTTTTTCCTTACCTTTTCTTTTAGGTATCTGGGGCAAAATCGCCTTTAGGATCAATCCCAGCGAGAGGTGATAATAATCAGCCATCCAAAAAGCGAGCTTGAGCTGCTTATCATTCATGAATGGCGTACTATCTATAATCCTAATAATAGCTTTCAATTTTATCTTAAGGTCTGATTCTTTTTTTAATTCCAAAACAATCCCGGTAATATTTTTATTGCGAAAGGGGATTTCAACAGCCTGGCCAACCTTAATTTCATTTTCCAGTTCCGATGGAATCAAATAGCTAAAAGTTTTGATTCTCAATGGCAAGCGATTGATAGGAATTATTTCGGCGAACATATATTATCGTAAATTTTGACTTTTGAGTTTTCTTATTCGTGCCTCTCAACTGTAAAACGAGAAATAAAAAATTTATCGCGAGAAGGATCAATACCAGCTTTCTCGCAGGCGACAGAGATTTGTTCATCCACCATGTCCACACCTTCGAGATCCGGTAGGAGCAGCCCAGCGCGACCATCTTCGGCCTCGACAATAATGCCATATTTCTTGGGATCAAGCGCCCTAAGAGAATCAACTTTTTCAGGAACAGACAACACATCAACTGATATTTTTAATTTATTTAATTCATCAATGCTCACTGGATCAAACCGCGGATCCGCTGTGGCGGAGGAAATGGCATTGGCGATAATTTCTTCCACCAAATTTTTCTTCGACGGCAAATAAGTGCCGATGCAGCCGCGCAAATCGCCATTTTTTTTCAAAGTAACAAAAGCGCCAGCCTTTCTCTCCAATAATTCTTTGGTCAAATCAGCCGGCGGTTTGATGACTTTTTTATTTCTGACATAGCTTTCTATAGCCTTTTTAGCTAAATCGATATATGAGTCCATAAATACACACTAGAGGTTCGACCTGCTATTTTGAAGTCGAACCTCTCAGTAATTCTAAAATTTATTTTAATTTACAACCACAAATGCCTTGATCTTGATCACATGCTTGTCGATAACTAGGAATGCAATCAGAAAATAATCCTTTTTCGCACCACGAATCAGTAACACAACGTTCTCCTATGACTGGCTCATTTACTTCAGGCGCACACTGACATAAATTATCCACACAACCTTCCATAAGGCCTGATTTGCAATTAACCTTATTTTCGCACTGATAATTAAAATCGCATTCTAGCCCGGCAATAGGTGTCTGGGGATTTTCTTCTAACAACTTAGAATTAGACGCTGGCAGTTCTTCACCTCTGTTACTTTGCCAGAGGTAAACCCCACCTCCGACTACAATTGCCGTGATAATGACCGCAATAACAATTTTCCATGTCTGTGACATAAATTTTTAAATTAAAATTATTATTTTATCTTAAAATTACCCACTAAATACCCGACGCCAAAAGGCCCTTCATAGGACAAGACTTCAAATTCATAATCCATCCGCTGGATAATGCCGAGAAGGATGAGAATTGACCGTAGGCCGCATTCGCCGGCTTCTTCGATTAATTTCGGATCAAGTCCCAAAATGCCCTTAACGTCTTTTTTCTGCAATAATTCGATTAATTTTTGGTCAAAAATTTTGCCCTTAGGAGAATAGCCGGCAGGGGCTTCTTTGGTTAATCGATGCGAAAGATCGCCTGAAGCGACGACAGCAATCCTTTTGTTGGAATTAAAAATTTCATTCTTTAGGATATCGCCAAATTTGAGATGAGATTCATAATCAAGGAAAGAATAGCAAGCGGGAATAATCGCAATGTTAGGCAGATGCTGGGTGAGATAGAAGAGGGGCACTCCCGCGCCATGATCAATTTTTTCTTCACTGGCGAGAATTAACGGCAGATTATTTTCCGCCGCTACCTTGATGTTTTCCACGAGCATAATACTGCTTTTAAAATCTTTTTTGGTTTCAAAATCGCCAAACTCTTCAAAATCAAGTTTATAGATCGGACTCAGATTAATTGAGAACGCGTCCGCGATTAATTGGCCATGGGGGGAAATAATAAAAATTACATCCGGTTTGGCGGCGTATAATTCTTGTTCCAATATTTTCATCGCCTCCACTGTTTTTTTGATTTGGCTCAGATTTTCTTTGCCAATATTCGGAATCAAAATCGGCGGATGAGGCGTAATAGCACTAAAGACTAACATTTTTTTATGTTTAAATGTTTACATGTTCAAAGCCACTTGTACCGGGGCGACAGGAGTCAAATTAATCGGCTGGCCAAGCGGATGTATTTCCAAAGCCTTTAAACTTGTTTTGATAATATTTTCTTTCTTATAACCTAACTTATCAAAAACCGTTGCCGAGGGAATCAACCGCCGCTCGCCGTTGGAAATCACATAAATATCTTCGGAGTCTTTGGCTTGAATAATTTCGCCATCCTTAAATTTAATCGGTTCCAAAGTCGGATATTTGGCAAGCTCATCCGTACTCACGCCAGTTAATCTTCTGCCTTTAAAATTAGCCAGCATAATTTCTTTAGAATAGATGGGATACTTGTTGCCGTTCTCGACATAATAAACGCCGCCGGTTTTCTTGTCCTGCAGCAAGCCGCCCAAAGGGAAAATACTTTTCATCGTTATCGAATTGCCTTCTTTGTAATTATTTAATTCGTCAAAAGTCACATCCTCGACTTCTTCCGGATTAAAACCAATATTTTTAAACACCGCTTTGGAAGCAATGCCTCGGCGCTCGTCATTTACCAAAAGATAAACCGTTCCTTTGGGCGAGCGGAGGAGAGAATATTGAGCGAATTTTATGGAATTTCCATTGTCATAATTATCTAAAGTATCGCTTGTAACATCAATGATTTTGTTTGTGTCATACCCGGATTTCAAAACCGAATTGGAGGCGAATAATCTTTTTTTGCCGCCCTGAATCAGATAAACTTTTTTAGTATCCTTGTCGCGGAGCAGAGCGCCGTCCGGATAAACGGTCGCGAACCAATTATTCCAGATCCGCCAGAAATTGTAATTACCGGTATAGTGGGGCGTGTAATTATAAAGCGCGGCCGTCACTTGATTTGAAGGAGTAACATTAACGCCATCAATCATAAAAGTTTCACGAGGGTATTTCAGCCATTGGCTCGTGCCTTTTTTGTATTCTTCAACAAACCAGCGAAAACGCCAAGCAGCTCGATCAACCTGATTAGTAAAGCCGGCAAAAATCGCCACGCGCGGATCAGTCGCTTCACAATCATCACAAAGCGCGAAGCCCATGGCCCATTTGTATTGCGTGTCTTTAGGGTCGGAATCGGTAACCAAACTTTGCTCTTTCTGGAGCAAGACCAAAAGAAATTTAGGGTTAATGCCATAGCTCTCTGCCGACTGCCAGATAATTTCCGCGGCGCTGCGCCTGGTCACTGGATCGATATAGGTCGCAAGCGCGCCTCCCTGAATTTTCAAAAACGCTTGAACCTCTTCCAGAGTTATCGAATTCGCTTCAAGCATTTCTGAATCGGAAATAATGTAGTTTGGATTAAAATCAGCCGCAAGAGAGGGGGGAGCGGGAGTCAAAAAAGACGGTAGGAGCGCGCCAATTATTAAAATTTTTACTGCTTTTTTTATTCTATTCATATTGACATTATAGCATAGTTATAATTAATTTTAAAGTAAATTTTGACAAATTCTGATTATAATCTTAAGATACATTAATTAGTTCTTTGAAAGAAAAGGTCAATCCTTTTTAAGGATTGGAAAAAATTAACCGTTTTGAGAGGGAGACTAATAATGGACGGACAAGCAAAGCTAGGATTGGTTACCGGCACTTCAAATGTCGGTTTTGCTAAGGCGGTAGCAAAAGAATTGGGTATCGGAGTTACTCTACATGGGGTAGCTAATCGTTTTTCCGATGGAGAAATAAAAGTGCAGTTGCCGGATAATATCCGGGGCGCCGATGTTTTTATCATCCAATCGATTCAGCCACCAGGCGACAACCTGCTCGAGCTCTTAATTATGATCGACGCGGCCAAGCGCGCTTCCGCCGGCCGAGTGACGGCCGTCATCCCTTACTTTGGTTATGCTCGTCAAGACAGGAAGGATAAGCCCAGGACGCCAATTACTGCCAAGCTCATCGCCGACTTAATCGTTACCGCTGGTGCTGACCGCGTCTTATTCGTTGACCTGCATACCGATACTATCGAAGGCTTTTTCTCGGCAAGAGACATCAAGGTTGATAAGGTCTTAGGTATCGAAGAAGTCTTTAGGTACGCTTTGCGGTACTTAGGGACCATGGGTATCAACCTGCAGGATCTGGTATTGGGAGCGCCGGATGTGGGAGCTACGGCCTTGATTAAGAAATTAACCGAAGGCAAAATCAATTTACGCATGGTCATCATCGACAAAAGGCGTCCCAAACCGAATGAGTCGGAGGTGACGAACGTCATCGGCGACGTAGAAGGCGCGACGGTCCTATTCCTCGACGATATGGTCGATACCGCCGGAACCATAACCAACGCCGCGGTGGCTTTAAAAGAAAAAGGAGCAAAACAGATTTTTGCCGCGGCAACGCACCCCGTACTTTCGGGGCCGGCTATTGAGCGCCTACAGAAATCGCCTATCGAGAAGTTGTTTGTAAGCGACACTTTCCCGCTTTCGGCTGAAAAACAGATTGAAAAAATCGAGGTGATTTCCCTGGCCAAATTAGTCGCCGATGCCATTTTCCGCACTCATCATAATGAATCCATCAGCGCTCTTTTCCAAAAACCGATCCAGCTCTAACAAAACTGGAGGAGGATCCAAACCTAAAAACTGTCCGGCATTGACCGAACAGTTTTTTTATTAAATTTAACTAAATATTACTTTATCGTTTTTAGTATCCACCTTAATTTTATCTCCCTCTTTGATCTTGCCCTCGATAATCTGGAGAGCCAGCTCATCCAAAATTTTGTCTTGGATGACCCGCTTCAAAGGTCTCGCGCCGTACAGCGGGTCAAAACCTTCTTTGGTAAGCAATTCTTTCACCTTGTCGCTAAAATCAACTTTAATTTTTTTCTGCTCCAAGCGCTTGGCAACTTTTTCGAGCTGAAGATTAATAATCGCCTTAATCTGTTCTTGACGGAGCGGATGGAAGACGATAATATCATCAACGCGATTAAGAAATTCCGGCTTGAAACTTTTTCTCAAAATCTCCATAATCTTATCATTCATTTCCTTGTCACTGATGTCGGAACCATTATGGCGTTCCGCCGCGAAACCGATAGGGGAGTATTCCTGGATTACCTGATTGCCGAGATTAGAGGTCATAATAATCACGGTATTTTTGAAATTTACTGTCTTACCTTTGCCGTCTGTGAGCCGGCCATCATCCAAAATTTGAAGCAAAGTATTAAAGACATCGGGATGAGCTTTTTCAATTTCATCAAAAAGAATGACTGAATAGGGCCGACGTCGCACCCGTTCTGTGAGTTGCCCGCCCTCATCATAGCCGACATAGCCTGGCGGCGAGCCGATCAAACGCGCCGTGGCGTGCTTTTCCATGTATTCACTCATATCCACGCGTATAAGGGCATTCTCGTCGTTAAACAAGAATTCTGCAAGAGTCTTCGCTAATTCGGTCTTGCCGACGCCAGTGGGCCCGAGGAAAATAAAGGAACCGATTGGTTTTGTCTCTTCGGAAATGCCGGCGCGCGATCGCCGGATGGCATCGGACACCGACTTAATCGCTTCTTCCTGACCGACCACTCTTTTTCTTAATTCTTCTTCCATGCGGGCGAGCTTGTTCGTCTCTGATTCGAGCATCCTCGTGAGCGGGATGCCGGTCCAGCGGGCGACCACGCGGGCGATGTCTTCTTCGGTCACTTCTTCTTTTAATATTTTTTCTTTCTTTTGCAATTCAGCTAATTTTTTATTGGCTTGCTTCAGCGCCTTTTCCAAATTGGGAATTTCGCCATAGCGAAGCTTGGCGACGCGATCCAGATCGCCGCCGCGTTCCGCTTCTTCTTCCTCGTGTTTTAATTTTTCCATCTTGGCTTTGATATCGCGATTTTCGGAAATAATTCCTTTCTCATTCCGCCAGCGAAGTTCAAATTCTTTGGCCTTATCTTTGATTTCGGCCAATTCTTTTTCAATAATTTTGAGACGGTCTTTCGAATCTTTGTCTTTTTCTTGTTTCAATGCCGCTTTTTCAATTTCCAGTTGAGTAATGCGCCTTTTTAACTGATCTAATTCAGTCGGTCGGCTTTCTACTTCCAATTTCAAAGCAGCCGCCGCCTCGTCAATCAGATCCACGGCTTTGTCGGGCAGGAATCTATCCATAATATAACGGGCCGAAAGCTCGGCCGCGGCGACAATCGCCGGATCAGTTATCCTAACGCCATGATGAATTTCGTATTTCTCTTTAAGACCGCGCAGGATCGCGATAGTATCTTCAATTGAAGGTTCGCTAACCATAATTGGCTGGAAGCGGCGTTCAAAAGCCGGATCTTTTTCAATATATTTTCGATATTCGTTGGTAGTAGTGGCGCCTATGGCTCTTAGCCTTCCCCGCGCGAGAGCCGGCTTCAGCATATTTGAAGCGTCAATCGCGCCTTCCGCACCGCCGGCGCCAACAATAGTATGGAGTTCATCGATAAAGAGAATAAATTTACCGGCGGCCTGTTCCACTTCGCGCATCACGGCCTTTAACCTGTCTTCAAATTCACCGCGAAACTTGGTACCAGCCACGAGCGATCCGATATCAAGAGAAATAATTTCCTTATTCTTCAAAGTTTCCGGCACATCACCGGAAATAATTCTTTGCGCCAAGCCCTCAGCGATAGCTGTCTTACCCACGCCCGCTTCACCAATGAGCACTGGATTATTTTTGGTCCGGCGGGAAAGCACTTGCATGACGCGCCTAATCTCTTCATCACGGCCGATGACGGGATCTAATTTGCCTTCGCGGGCGAGTTTGGTAAAATTCATAGTATATTTTTCTAAAGCCTGAAATGTCGCCTCCGGTTCAGCCGAGGTAACGCGCGCATTGCCACGCACGTCTTTCATTACTTGTAAAATTTTCTGAGAAGTAATGCCAAAAGAGCCGAGAATTTCCTGGCTGCGAGTCTTATTGTTCGCGATCGCCAAAAGCAGATGTTCAGTCGAAATAAATTCGTCTTTCATATTTTTGGCTTCCTTGAATCCGGCATCGAGTATCCGCTTCATGCCAAGAGAAATATAAAACTGCCCAATCGGACTTTCTTCCGAGAAAAAAGTCTTGGGAATTTTGTTCAAGTCTTCAGTAATGCGATTCTTCAAGAGATCAATGTTGATTTCTAATTTCTGCAAAATCGGCGTGATAATACTTTCACTCTGAGTGACAAGAGAGAGTAGAAGGTGGAGGACATCCACTTCCTGATGATTATATTCCGTTGCTATTTCCTGCGCTCTTTGCAGGGCTTCCTGAGTCTTGGTCGTGAAATTGGGCATTGGCATATTGTAGAATTATGAAGTATGAATTAGGAATTATGAATTTTGATTTTTTCTAAATTAGCACTCGTGTCTAGAGAGTGCTAATTTGAAGTATAGAATAATATTATTGTAATGTCAAGCTTGACAAAATTTTTCTTCTGTGCCAGTATTATATACTGGCTCTTTAAAGTAAATCTCCTACTGAAATGCAACTTTAGTTTACCAAGTTGCATTTCAAAAGAGAATTTTCGTAAATAAGACAAAAATCGCTAAATAAACGAAGTTTAGAAACAAAAAAGAAGGGAAGGATACAATGAAAACGCTAAAAGGAGTCTTATTGTTTCTACTTTTAGTTGCCGCTCTAGGGGGAAGCGGGTATGCCGTACGGCAACAAGACAACGAAATAGAAGCCCGTTGCCAGGCAAAGATCCTAGCTCAGGTAGTCAAAACTAATAAGGCAAAAGGAGTGCGGCCGCCAGCAACGCCGACTAGCCTTACCGCGACAGCCAACAGAACCATTAACTCCGGATATAGCGAAATCTATGTTCGGTGGGATCCATTGCTTGCTGAATATCGCTGGCTACAAACTCTGTCGAGGAGTTGACGAGACTCACTATGATGACTGCTTAGTAATCGGCTACACCAACAATTCCTACACATTCACCGGGATGATGTATGGCAAAACTTATTACTTCATTCTTCAAAGCTTCGATGCCGACGGAAATTTCAGCGCGATCGCCGGTCCGGTGAGTGAAAAAGCTCCGTGATCAAACACGCCTATAGGAGGATTCAATCCAGTTCCAAAATTTTCTTTCCAACGCGGAAGAATCTCTTGGGGCTTTTTTATTTCACAGAATAATAATGGAGTCCTCACTTTAGTGAGGCAATGGCCCCGTCTAAAGACAGGACTCCATTTGAACGGTTGACCCGACTAAAGTCGGGATTCCTTTATTCCACCAAATCAATCTTTGTCCCGCAATTTTTACATTTCCCCTTATCATCCAATCTTTCGATATCATAGCCAAAACGCTTGATAACGACTTGCCCGCACTTGGGACAATAGGTATTTTCCATGCCATCACTCAGGGTGTTGCCGGCGTAAATATATTTCAAGCCGGCTTTTTTGCCTATCTCATAGGCCTGTTTTATCGTTGCTTCCGGAGTGGGGGAGACGGCGTTCATTTTGTATGTCGGGAAAAAGCGGGAAATATGCCAAGGCGTATTTACGCCCAATTCTTTTACAATAAATTCAGCAATATCGGTTAATTGCTTCTCATCATCATTTTGTCCGGGGATAATTAAGGTCGTAATCTCAAGCCAGATTTTCAATTTTTTATAAAGCTTTAAAGTTTCCAAAATCGGCGCGAGATGGCAGCCGCAAATGCGCCAATATGTTTCGTCATTAAAAAATTTAAGATCAATGTTTGCGGCTTCGAGATACGGCGCGACGGTTTCTAGAGCTTCTTTCGTCGTATAGCCATTGGAAACCCAAACATTTTTCAAACCCTGTTCTCTAGCCAATTTCATCACATCCAAAGCGAACTCGGCAAAAATAGTCGGCTCGGTATAGGTGTAGGCGATCGAGGCGCAATCATTATGCAATGCTTCGCGGACAATCTGTTCCGGCGTTCTATCTTCGCCGGGGATTCGTTGCTCCCACCCCCTCCTGACCTCCCCCTCAGGCAGGGGGAGAGATGTGAGAGACGCTTGTGAAATATCCGCATTCTGGCAAAAAGAACAGCGCAGATTACAGCCGACCGTGGCGATGGAATAACTCGTCGTGCCGGGCAAAAAGTGGAAGAGCGGTTTCTTTTCAATTGGGTCAATGTGCTCGGCAATAACCTTGCCATAGACCAAGGTATAAAGCGTACCGTCGTGATTTTCCCGCACGCCGCAAAGGCCGCGACCGCCATCAGAAATTAAACAATATTGATTGCAGAGCTGGCACTGGACTTTTTTCCCATCTAATTTTTTCCAAAATAATGCTTCTTTCATGCCTTAATCTTATCAAATTCTAGAAATAAAAAAAGGGCATTTTATTTGCCCCTTGACGTTTCTTTGTTTTGAAATGTCAGCCGTTGCGCCCTTGCGATTTTTCGATCTCGGCCATAATTTCCTTGGCCATCTGCCGCATCACCGACATTTTGAAAAGCTGACGGAACAATTTCTTTATGAAATCCAGATCTTTTTCCGCCAGGGCATTCACCATTTCATCGACCGTGATCGAGATTGATTGGCTTTCGTTCATGATTAGTTTCCTCTTTATTTTGTTTGATTCTAAGGAACCTTTTTTCTCCTTTTGCGAGTAGATTAGCAAAAATATAATTATTTGTCAATTTAAGTAAAAATTGCTATAATTTCTCTATTAAAGAATGAATTTATGAAAGCAAATATACTTGGAGTTTTAATTGATAAAACCAATATCAACGAAGTTTTAGAGAAGATTGATGATTTTCTAGCTGATGGCAAAAAGCATTATATCGTTACGCCCAATCCGGAAATGGTTGCCGAGGCGCAAAAGAACAGTGAATTTAAAAATATTTTGAATCAAGCCGATATTGCTATTCCCGACGGTTTTGGCTTGCTTTTAGCCTCCTCATGGCTTCGCGATAGGATTAAAAAACGAATGACCGGCGTTGACTTGATATGGCGTTTGGCGGAAAATATCGAAAAAACCAATTACAAATTATTTTTACTGGGGGGAAAAGACGGCGTGGCAGCGGAAGCGGCGGCAAAGCTAAAAGAAAAATATCCGGCGTTAAAAATCGTGGGAGCGGAAGAGGGGATGAAGGATAATGAATTTTACATTACTAACCCAAAATTAGTTGAAAAAATAAATAAAGCCAAACCGGATATTCTATTAGTCGCCTTTGGACACGGTAAACAAGAAAAATGGATTTATTATAATTTACATAGTTTGGAAACTGTGAAAGTCGCTATCGGCGTGGGAGGAACTCTGGATTATATTTCAGGGAAAGCGAAGCGCGCCCCGAATATTTTGCGACGCTTGGGTTTGGAATGGTGCTGGCGGCTTGGGAAGGAACCTTGGCGCTGGAAAAGAATTATAACAGCGATAATAATTTTTCCCTGGCTGGTTTTAAAAAATAAGAAATAATTAATAGCTGATAGCAAGACTATCGGCTACGCGAAACAAAAGGATATTATTAAATTTATTTATATGGAAAATAAAAATCGAGTTCGTTTTGCGCCCAGTCCGACGGGGAGTATGCATATAGGCAACGTGAGAAACGCGCTGTATGATTTTCTCTTCGCGAAAAAAAACAATGGCGAATTCTTGCTTCGAATAGAAGACACAGATCAGGATAGATACGCACCGGGCAGTATTGAACAGATATATGAAGTCTTGAAATGGCTTGGCTTGGATTGGCACGGCGAGCCGATAATTCAATCAACAAGATTGGAATTATACAAAAAAAATGCCGAGGAACTAGTGAAAAACGGCCATGCGTATTATTGCTTTTGCTCTAAGGAAAGGCTCGAAGAAGTAAGAAAAGACCAAGAGGCCAAAAAATTGCCGTCTTGCTATGATCGCCATTGCCGAAATTTAAGCGAAGAAGAAATCGCAAACAATCTCGAATCTCGAACACCATTTGTGATCAGATTAAAAGTACCGGAAAGCGGTATCATTGAATTTGAAGACGTAATTAAAGGCAAGGTTAGTTTTGATTTGAAAACAATCGATGATCAGGTTTTATTAAAATCCGACGGCTTTCCAACTTATCACTTGGCGAGCGTCACGGATGACAATGAAATGAAAATTTCCCACGTGATCCGCTCCGAAGAATGGCTGCCGTCCACACCCAAGCATCTTTTATTGTATAAATTTTTCGGCTGGGAACCGCCGCGATTTGTTCATCTGCCAATGATTCTCGGATCCGATAAATCAAAGCTTTCAAAAAGGCATGGCGCCACCTCGGTCGCGGAATTCAAAGAACAAGGATATCTGCCGGAAGCGCTCATAAATTTTATTGCTTTTCTCGGCTGGAATCCGGGTGATGAAAGAGAAATCTTTAGTCTGGACGAATTAGTAGATGCTTTTAGTTTGGATAAAGTACATAAGGCACCGGCCGTCTTCAATATGGAAAAACTTGATTGGTTGAACGGCCATTATATCCGACAAAAGTCATTAGATGAACTCGCTAGATTATGCCTGCCATATCTTGAAAAAGCTAAATTAATCAAGCCAACCGGAGAGGATTATAATCTCATAGATAATAATGAAACAGTCAATTTGGATTATATCAAAAGTGCCATCGCGCTCGAACAGGAGAGGATGAAAAAACTCAGCGAAGTGGCCGATTTGACTAAATTTTTCTTCCAAAATGAATTGGATTATCCGGCCGAACTTTTGATCTGGAAAAAATCAAACCTAGAAGAAGCCGCCGTTAATTTAAAGGCGCTAAATGAATTTTTGTCCGGCCTCACGGAAGCAAATTTTACTAAAGAAATTTTAGAAACTAAAGTCAAACAATTTATACAGACAGAGCAGAAGGGAATTGGGGATTTTCTCTGGCCGCTCAGGGTCGCGTTAACTGGTGAGAAAGCGAGCCCGGGACCGTTTGAAGTGGCCCATGTTTTGGGCCAAGAAAAGACCTTAAAAAGGATAAACGATGCGATAAATAAAATCAAAAAAAATGCGTAAAACAAAAACAAAATACTCTTTATTGGCTTATGGTTTAATCAGCTTATTGATTTGTTTTTTAGTACCTTCCGCTATTTTAGCGCAGGAAACAACAAACCCTTCCACGGACGATAGTTTAGTCACTGAATTAAATAATCAAATAAGCCAAAAAAAGAAAGAAATCGACGAACTAAAAAAACAAAGCGATGTCTATGAACAAAATATCAAGGTCAAACAGCGAGAAGCGGTTAATTTGAACAACCAAATCGCCATCTTAGATAATCGGATCGCCAAAATTCAAATTGATATTAAAACCGCCGAAACGGAAATCGAGGAGGCTAATCTTGAAATCAAAAATACTGAATTGGGGATTACGGGCAGGGAAAAACAAATAGCTAACCAAAAAGAAATCTTAAGCGAATTAGTGAGAACTATATACAATAAAGACAGTAAAAACGGCATGGAAATAATATTCTTAAATAATTCTTTTTCCGAATTTTTCGCCGAGCTGAACTCGCTTGAAGAAATGGAAAAAGATCTGCAAACCAATCTTAACCGAGTTAAAATTTTAAAACTCCAATTGGAAACGCAAAAAAGTGATCTGGAAGGGGAGCGGCAAAAAATAGAAACTTTCAAAAGTGAACTGGAAAATAAGCAAGACGCCCTTAATGATGAAGAAAACATAAAAGAGAAGCTTTTAGTTGATACGAGAAATTCCGAATATAAATTCACAAAATTATTGACTCAACTAAAAAACGAACAACAACAAATTGACGCGGAGATAGTTGATTTAGAAAGCGAAGTACGGAAAAAATTGGAAGCAAGCAAGATCGGCAGTATCTCAAGCGGCCTGATTTGGCCCGTGAGCAAAGCCCGAGGGATAACCGCTTATTTTCACGATCCGGATTATCCATTGCGATACGTGTTCGAACATCCCGCTATAGATATTCGAGCGGCGCAAGGAACCCCTATTAAAGCGGTCGCGAGCGGCTATGTAGCCAGAGCCAAAGACGCCGGCATGGGTTATAGTTATGTAATGCTGATCCACGACCAGGGAATTTCCACGGTCTACGGCCATGTGAGTAAAATTTTAGTCAAAGAAGATACTTATATCAACCAAGGCGATACCATTGCTTTGAGCGGAGGAACACCGGGTACGCGCGGCGCCGGCAATCTCACGACCGGCCCGCATCTGCATTTTGAAGTGCGCCTCAATGGCATTCCTGTGAATCCGCTTGAATATTTGCCATAATTAATAAATAATATTTTATGAGTAACAAAAATGAACGATATATCTCCAGGACTCCTGACGAAATACAAGCCGATGCTGAACGCGTTGCCAAAAAATTGAAAGAAAACGGCTGGGAGGACTCGCCCGACAATCCACACAATGAAATGTCCTACAAAAAGAATTGCTCCGATTGTAATATCGAATTTCAACACAGATTAACCAAAACAGCTTATTGGAGTGTGAGCAGGCTAGAAGAAGCTATTGATCGGGCAAAAATGCCGGAAAAATGCGTTAGCTGTAAAAATAAAAAATAATTTAACAATTAAATTTTAAAATAAGGAGGAAAGGGCGATGACCTTTACAAATAATAACGAGGAAGCAATTTGCGAAGAATGCGGAGTCCTTTTTATTTGCGGGGAATGTAAAAGAGTATTATGTTTTAGAAAGGATAATAATTGTCGAATAGAAGGATCGACTTTCGCGGATGATAAAATAGTTATTTGTAGAATATGTAAAGTGACTCGAGATGATTTATCGCGTTACAAACAGGGTTTTTAACTTTTAACTCTGTTTTTTATTACCAATTAAAGTTTTTATCTCTTTCATTAGCAGTAGAGGAGTATTGATTTTATAAACTATTAGCGTCGCACAATATACCTTATACGACACTATCTACCTATATATTATATTGCTTGAGATCTCGCTTTAATTTTTCTAAAATGTATTTTGGAACAATCCCTAATTTTATATACCTTTGCTGAATTTCTTTTGGCAAATATTTAAAATCTCTGATTATTCTACGACAGTTCTTATATCCACACATGCAATCCATTTCCCAGCCATCCTCATCCATAGTAGTAGAATAATCCCATGTGATTTCTTCTCCTTTTTTTATATTCCTAATCGCCATTAGAATCACTTTTCCATTATTAATTTTTAAACCAGCCTCCGGATCGCATGAATGATTGAAAAAATCATCTACGCCTCCGGATGGCCCCATATACAGATTCTTATCAATTTGGACATAATGGTCGTCAACTTCATTATATGGCGTTGGTAATTGTTCGTAAGTAAATAATTTTCCCGAAAATTCAATAATTTCTTCTCCTTTTTTAAAATCTTTATTCGTAAAAACTGCCTTACCATTCTTGGATTGTCCAATAATCAAATTATTCATAGAAAAATTTATTTTATAGTGTCGTAAAATATTTATGAATTCCTCAATAATCCATTAGCGCATATAAATATTATTTATAATACACTCGATTGCCAAACCGTAAATCTATATATTGCAGGGCGTTCCTATCTTTGATTTTTTGGTCCAATACCATCTTCAGATTATTCAGTTGCGCTTCCAAGTCTTTGTTGGCGTCAAAATATATTTCCCAACCCTCCGTCGTGACAGCTTTCAATTCTTGGCTTGCTGGGTCGGGCATTTTAAATGAACTGATACTGATGTTTACCTTGGAAGGAATTTTTTTAATCAAATTAAGAGCTATGCTTACGATTTCCGGTTTTATAATAGCCTGGCCCAAGCTCACGTCTTTATTGCTTTCATCGACAATGATGGGAAAACTGTTAAAATCCTGGCCATCAATCTTGATTTCAAAAAATTTCGGTTCTTCGGCCACCACCATCACTTCAGTCGCCTGGCTCTTTTTATCGCTTTTTACCGGCTTATTATCGTTCAAATCGCCAATTTCGCTGATAGCAATGCCGTTTGAATCGAGATTATAATACTTACTTCCGCTCGCCCAAATAATTTGTGAAACCTTTTCTTTAATTTCAACTTTGAGCGTACGAGAAAATGTTTTAGTGATAATAAGATCGTCCAAAACATATTTATCAGTAATATTTTTGGCTAAATTATTTTTACTGAGTATAAAAAAATTATCCTGATTAAATACCAGAAACCAGCTCTTTTTTAATTGCGCCTCGACAAGCGATCTTATATCTTCATGCCTGATATTTCTAGTACCGCTTATTTCAATATTTTCTATCTTGAATGTTTTGGAATAAAAAAGAAAATAGCTTAAGGCTAAAACAATAAGAATGACTAAAATACCGACAATTTTAAATCGGCGAGCCTTTTTTTGATTATGGCGCGAGAAAGGATTACGGTACTGTTTCACTTCAGTACGATAAACCAAAAATCTGCGTCGTGCGCGTGTTTGGCATTTCCTCCGCATTGGCATGCATGCGAATGTCGCATTCCCCTAACAAGCTTGGTAGGAATAGACATGCGAATGGCCCCAAGAAGGCCATGGCGCGAGGTTTTATCCTCGTCTGACCATCCGTATTTTTATTTTTTAAAAAATAAATAATACTTCTCTACTTATTATACCATTTATTTTTGATTTCGTAAGATAGCCGGAGCTGATTTTTCGCCTTATGACGTTCAATCGCCAATTTCACTAAATTATCTAACAATTTTTCATAAGAAAGGCCGCTTGCTTCCCAGAGCTTGGGATACATGGAAATTGAAGTAAATCCCGGAATCGTATTTGGTTCATTGATAAAGATTTTATTGGTATTTTTCTCAACCAGAAAATCAATTCTAGCCATGCCCGCAAGATCAAGCGATTTAAAAGCTTTCAAGGCTAAATCCTTTATTTTAGCGCTAATTTGAGGAGATAATTTGGCAGGAATTATTGCTTCCGACTGACCGTCAACGTATTTGGAGTTATAATCATAAAATTCATTCGAAGGTATAATTTCACCCAAAACCGATGCTCGCGGATTGTCGTTGCCTAAAACACCGCATTCAATCTCTCGCGCGTTATTCACACCCTCTTCAACAATTACTTTGCGGTCAAAACCGGCCGCCAAATTAATAGCTTTGATTAACTCTTTGCGATTGTGAGCCTTGGAAATCCCCACACTCGAACCGAGATTAGCCGGTTTAACAAATAAAGAGTATTTTAATTTTTGTTCTATGTGTCGCAAAATTTCTTGTCTCTTGTCTCTTGTCTCTTGTCTCCAATTCAAAAACCAAACATATTTCACTACCAGCAATCCCGCCTGCTCAAAAATCTGCTTTTGTACCACCTTGTCCATTCCCAAGGCTGATCCAAGAACGCCACAGCCGACATAAGCGATATTGGCCATTTCAAATAATCCTTGAATGGTCCCGTCTTCGCCATACGTGCCATGGAGGACGGGAAAAACAACATCAATTTTTATTTCCCTGCCTGCCTGTCGTAGCTTTAGCGAAGGCAGGTCCCCTACTCTGATAAATTTTTTATTCTTTGGATTGATAATCGGCGTCACTAATTTGGTTAATTTCAAATTTCTTTCCTTGAGAGCTCGGAGCGGATCACCCGAAGCCAGCCATTGCCCATTCTTGTCGATGCCGATGGGAATGACTTCGTACTTCTTTTTATTTAGAGCTTTGATAATTGAAGTTGCGGAAACAAGCGAAACCTCATGCTCGCCCGATCGCCCGCCAAAGATGACACCGATTTTGAGTTTCTTCGCCATGTTTATTGGATAGAAAAAAATTTTTTACTGAACACTGATTTTATTCACCAGTTGATTATTGTCATACTAAGCATAGTCGAAGTATAACAATAAAATTTATTCATTCTTAATCACCTTAAAGCCGCAATATTTTTGAAGTGCTTTAGGAATTTTAATACTGCCATCTTTTTGTTGATAATTTTCCATGATCGCGATCAAAGTGCGGCCAATGGCAAAGGCCGTGGCATCATTCATATGCACAAATTCCGTCTTGCCATTTTTTCTTTTTACTTTAGTTTTTAATCGGCGCGACTGATAATCGGTCATCATATCCGAAGTATGGGTTTCCCGATATTTATTCTGCCCTGGCATCCAGATTTCAATATCAATTTGGCGCGCGTCCGGGCCGCCCATATCACCGGTGCAAATCTGCACGACTTGATAAGGTAGACCCAAAGACTGCACTAATTCCTCCTGGATAGCGACAAATAAATCCTGCTCTTTTACTGAATCTTCAGGCAAAGAAAAAGATTCCATTTCCAATTTATCAAATTGATGGACGCGCAAAATGCCTTTCATATCCTTGCCGTAAGAGCCCGCTTCGCGGCGAAAAGCCGTAGAATAACCGGCGTAGCGAATCGGCAAATCATTCTCGTTGAAAGTTTCATCTATATGCAAGGACCCTAGAGTATGCTCGGCGCTGCCGATCAAATACAAATCATCGCTCGGTATATAATAACGCTCTTCTTTCGGTTCCAGACGCGCCATTCTCTGAAATACCTCGGGCCTAATCATTACCGGCGGAATAATGGGAATAAAAGGCGTTGATTTCAAATCCAGCTTAGCCTTCTTTAAAATCTTTTTGATGCGCTTCTCGTCCGTAATAATCGAAAAGGCATGCTGAAGCAGAGCAAACTGCAAAAGCGCCAGTTTGCCCTTGAGATAAGTGAAACGCGCGCCGGTAACATTAGCCGCCTTTTCATTGTCGATAATGTCCAAATCCTTGCCCAATTGCCAATGTTCTTTCGGAGTAAAATCCAATTTTGGCCTCTCCCCTATTTGGCGCAAGACTTTATTCCCGCTTTCATCCGGACCGACTGGAGTGGATTCGTGCGCAATATTGGGAATTTTATAAATAATTTCATTAAAATTATTTTCAACATTACGAAAAGCTTCTTCCAATTGCGAAATTTTATCGCCCTTTTGCCTCATCTCGGCAATTTCCGCCTCACTCGGCTTGGTTTTGGATACTCTCTTGCGCTCGGAACGAAGCGACTCGATTTGCGCTTGCAACTGTTTCCGCTCATCATCAAATTCCACTAATTTTTTCAAATCAACTTCGATACGTTTATTTTTATTGTTTGTCTCGACTAATTGCAGATTTTCTCGGATGAATTTTATATCAAGCATATTGTTTATGTTAATAACTTCTATCGGAATTTTAACACAAATTTGCGGTTTGGTAAAGTTAATAAATTAATTAGCAAAAAAGAGCTGATCGCCGCTCAAATGTCGACCGACGGAGTGTGTAGATACATCGGCGCCGACGCATTACACTATCTTAGCCAAGAAGGTTTGGAAGAGCTCGCTGGAACGGATTTCTGCTACGGCTGTTTTACCGGCGAATATCCTTTCTAAAACAGGAGGCAAAAAAAATAAGGGACGAAAAAATTCACCCTTTTTTTATTTGTTTTATCGTCAATAACAACTAAACGACGCCTTCTCTAGTTTTCCTTTCCAACTTATCCAAGAAATCATTCGTCTTTTTTGCCGCTGCGTCAATCTCTGCCGCTGTTTTATGATTTTCCCAAAAATTTCTTGAAAAATGAACTGGACCGTCTCGACGCATGAGCTTAAAAAGATTAGGCATTTCCTTTTCTTGTTACTGTCGCCTTCTTAGGCGCTCTTCTCTCATCTCTGTTATTGTTTTTTCTAGCCTCATCTCATTCCTCCTCCCTTTTTATTTTTGACTTTTTCTAAAGAGCGACGATTTATATATTTCCGGTTTGTAGGATTTGAGCCTTACAATATTAACACCTAATTTTCTAATTTGTTTCTCTAATCTTGGGGAAATTTTTTGATCATAGCCAAGACAGATGATATCCGGCTTTTCCTGCCAAATTACTCTGCAATGATCAATTCTATGCCCCAATCGCGCTCTGCTAATAATCTTAACGTGTTTAAGAGCTTCCAGGCGCATTTTTTCACTAAACAGCGGTAATCGGCCCTTCTGAGCTTTCACGGTTGAACTGCGCGCGATGACAGCGATTAAATTATTGCCGTATTTTTTGGCTTGGCGGAAAAAACTAAGATGGCCTTTGTGCAGGCCATCAAAAGTGCCGAAAACCATTATCTTGTTTTTTTTAATCATGATTTTCTTCAATGATTTGTTTCAATTCTTCTTCTGATTTTTCAAGCGTCTTCTCGATGAATCGAAGATAATCTTTTTTCGCTTCCGCGGGCAAAATACTTTTATTTACATTATCTTTTAATGCCACTATAGCTTCCTCGTGCGAATAAGCGCTTCGGCCGCGATAGGCTTGATATTTATCAATTAAAGTTAAAATTTGATACTTATCGATTAATTCAATAGTTTTAACATCATCAGAAATTTTTTCGAGCGGCAAATTCGCCGGATTCTTGCCATCCAAAATATGATGCGATGAAGCAATGTCGATGGTTCTTTCATCAATGACCCCGCCTTGATTAGCTTTTAGAATATCATAAGTCCAATCAACGTGCTTCTGCCAAAAATCAATCATTTTATTTTTATCCAAGTCCATGCCCAATGTCATGAGTACTCCTTCAAGACTCATACCGGCTTCTTTTAATAATTTTTGCATATCTTCCCGTTCCTCAATTCCTTCTGCCTTCAAAGCATCACGAATGGATTTGCCGCGGGAATCTTTAAAAGTCTTTTGGGCAAAAAGTAATTGAATTATTCGCCGCTCTTCAATTCTGGCATCGCGCGGTCCGGATTTGCCCACGTCGTGCAAAAGCGCGCAAAGCTTCATTTTTTTCTTCATTTCTTCTTTGCTAATCTTCTCTTCCCCGTCCTCGCCAATGTTTCCGAGCTCAAGTTTGTCCCACAATTTATCTATAATTTCCGCCATTTTGATGGCATCGTAAAAATGCGATTCCTTGCCATCACTAAGCTCCAACAGACGCTCATAAATCTGCGGATAATCTTTTTTAATATCAACTCCCAAATCCGCAAACTGCGTGGTGACTAAATCTTGCGCCGATTCGGTTTCAATTTTTGGCGGTTTTGTTTCAATTGGTTCCGGCATATGATTATTAAAAAATTATTTATTTAAATTTCCATTGGCGGAAGAAGAGGGATTCGAACCCTCGATGCCCTTTCGGACATACAGCCTTTCCAGGGCTGCGCCTTAAACCGCTCGGCCATCCTTCCATTGATTATAAATTACTCTCTACTCATAACATAATCCAATATCATCCAATCCGTCAAATATTCAATAGGCGCTTTGTCGTCGGTTAAAACGCTAAAATTATTATCAAATTGAACTTTTTTGAAATTAAAAGAGGCAAAAAGCGCGATGGGAATTAATTCGATAGCCGTGTTTTGCGCCAATCTTTCCGGCTGTAACTCGGTTTGCGCTCCCAAAACCAAATAATTCATACTATTAGGATCGGATTTGAGCGTGTAAGTATTATTAAAAACTAAGTTTAACGTATTTGTTATATTACGCAAAAGTTTGGAATTATCCGAAGCGGCGTTGACGTTCATCGCCACCATCCCCTCCTCCGACAAATGAGCCAAAACTTCTTCAAAAAATTCTTTAGTCGCGAGATGAAACGGTATATAGAGCTGATTGGAGTAAGCGTCGATAATTATTATATCGTATTTTTTCTTGTTTTGCGCGAGATAGATTCTGCCGTCCTGATTATAGATGTCAGCCTCATTTTTCAAATCAAAAAATTTACGGCTCGCATCTATCACTTTCTGGTCGATTTCCACGCCGTCAATCTGGGCGTCGGGGAAAAAATATTTAAGCTGTTTTGCAATCGTGCCGCCGGCGAGGCCGATGATTAAAATACTTTTTTCTTTTTTATTGGTCAAATACGGCAAAAGAGAATAATAATCATAATAACGGCCGGTCAAAATGCTTTCTTTATTATAAACAGTCTGAATGCCGAGGCCGTCATTATATTGAAGAAGCCTGCTTTTGCCTTCATCGACAACCTGAATAAATTGGTAGCTGGATTCAGTTTCATAAATTTTGCCCTCAACTTGCTTTATCTCCGGCAGATTATATATCCAGGGCAAGATAATTATCGGCATTAGAACAAAATATTTTCCTTGAAAAAAGCCGCATAAAGCCACGATAAAAAGCAGACTCGAAAAAAATATTATGGTCCGCGCCGTGCCCATGGTTGGTATAAAAACCAGTATCGGCAGAAAAGTCCCCAAAATGCTGCCAATCGTGGAAATGCCGAATATCGTTCCGGCGGACTGGCCCACATCTTCTTGCGCGACTGATAATAATTTAATCAAAAACGGGCTCACTATACCCAAAAGTAAAATCGGCAAAAAAAATAAAATCGCAATCGACGCGAGCGAACCGAAAAAAATAACAAAAGTCGCCGAACTGAATAAAAAGAAAGAGCTGGTCAAATTTTTTACTAAAACGGGAGTGAAAAAAGGAACCAAGAAGAGAGCGAGGCACGCGAAAATAATTAGCTTCAAGAGCGTCCGCAGATTAGTATTTTTGTCCGCAAGCCTGCCGCCCAAAATATAGCCGATAGCGAGCGCGATCATGATAACGCCGATGATATTCGTCCAGACAAAAGTTGAAGTACCGAAATACGGCGCCATGAGGCGCGAGGCGCTAAGTTCCACCGCCATAATACTCATGCCGGAAAAAAATGACAGAATATAAATATAAATTTTCCTAAAATTTAATCCGACCATCAGCTTATTATTAACTATTTTTGTCTTTGCCTGAAAAAAGAAGACAAGCCTTTGGTGACTATGTCTTCTTTTTCAAATCCGTGAAATCTATAAAAATCCGCGCGATCCGTGTTTATTTCAACTTGCTGTCAATAATCTGTTTGATATTTTCGTAAGGCAGAGCGCCGGAAACCAATTCGCCGTTGATGAAGGTCGCTGGCGTGCCATTAACGCCGGCGGCGGAACCCTCGGCCAAATCAGCGCTGACTTTACTCGCATATTTGCCGGTATCAAGACAGTCATTAAATTTGCTAGTGTTAAGGCCCAGATCTTTCGCATCATTCTTCCACTGCGTCACGCTCATTGTGCCGGCTTTATTGGCTGCAAAAATCTTGTCATGCATCTCCCAAAACTTTTCTTGCTCGCCCGCGCACTCAGCTGCCTCGGCCGCCTTTTGGGCCTGGTCATGGAAAGGCAACGGATAATTGCGGAAAACCAATCTTACTTTGTCTTTATAATCAGTCATCACCTGATCTAAAGTCTCCTTAAATCGCAAGCAATAAGGGCATTGGAAATCGGAAAATAATAGCAAGGTCACCGGCGCGTTGAAATCGCCTCTCACGTGGTCGTCTTTCGTCACGGGCGCCAATTTGCTCGGATCAGCTTGCGGTTCGGCAGGAGTCGGGGCTGGGTTGGTGTTAACATTTAAGTCAGTATTAACATTATTTTGGGCTAAAACTTTTTCAACCGGCCCTTTGTTAGAATACAAAATAGACAACACCGCGAAAAAACCCAGAGCGCTAATAACGGCCACCCCAGCCATCACGCCTAATAAAAAATAAAGCCTGCTTTGGTTGTTTTTTTGTTCTTCCATATTTTAGGATACAGATAAACACAGATATTGACGGATTACCACAGATAACGAATTAACTGGTAAATCGCCAATAAACTATTTTATCAATGTTGAATTTAATTATTATTTATAGATAGGATCATTATATCAGAATCGAGACATATTTGACAATAGCTAAAATTTGAATAAAAAACGACGCCTAAAATGCCACAATTTATTATTTATAATAGTTTAACTTTGCCCGCTCGCCGAAGCTATTCGGCGAGCGGAGTCCGACTCATGTTTTGAATTAATTGTTTAAACAATCTCTCCGCGCTTCTCGAGCATCATGTGATGAATCGTTGCAATTTGAATCCAGATAGCGGCAAGAAGAGATGTTATAGAGCACAGGAGCATCACTTCTCTCGTTAATCCAAACCAAACTACTTCGGCTGGCCAGAAGAGAAAGGCAAAAGCTGACATGGCAATGCCAACAAGCCCCGCAATAACAGAAATAACATGCAATACTTTTGATAATTTCATATATTTATTGTATTAATTATTTTACCGATAATCTGTTTCGAACCGCCTTTCGGCAACAGATTTTCTTTTGAAATACCAGTAAACTAGTACGCTTAGAATCGCCGCGAAAAAACACCACACGGACACAAATAATGACACATAAAACCAGTAGGATATTATAGCCGAAATAAATACCAACACCCCGAAGATATTAACCAGTTTATGACTTGAGGAAAACGCGCTTACACAGGTTGCGGTAAAATAAAACACTATAATCCAAAAGGTATCAAAATGAAGGGCGGTATATACGATACTCTTATTTATTATTTGAGAGGTAACGGGAACCTGTATGTGAAAATATAATAGATATGCGCCAACTGCAATTCCAACCAACTGAAATAAGGAAAGTAATTTTTTACGCCAAGGTACAGTTTCTAATGACCGTACTGCAAAAGGCACATAGACCGGCCAGAATACATAAGCAAACAATGCATATACGAAAGTCATAGTAGTATTAAGCCAAAGAGCCTCGAACCGAAAGGAAAATCAAATCAATCCTTCGGTAAGTTGTTGGATTCCAAATAAAAGCGGAATCGTGGCAAAAGGAATCTCCGCCTTTCGTTTGGCCTTTGTTATGGTTACCGCTCCGACTGCTGACAACGCGGAGCCGGCTACAAAACTTGCTGTGGCTGAAAAACACATAGTTATTCTTTTAAACGTGGTTCTACTCTTTTTAATAATACCGCATTCGTGGCGACAATTATGGATGATGCAGACATAAGCAAAGCAGAAATCTCCGGCCGGAGCGACCAGCCAAGGGAGTTATAAAATACTCCGGCGGCAACAGGAATAGCCAATACGTTATAAATAGCCGCCCAAAACAAATTTTGCTTCATCTTGGTAACCGTGGCTTTTGAGAGTCTGATGGCGGCCACGATATCGTAGGGGTCGGATTTCATGAGTACGATATTTCCTGTCTCGATCGCCACATCCGTACCAGCACCAATGGCAATACCTATATCTGACTGCGCCAAAGCCGGAGCGTCATTAATGCCGTCACCGACCATTGCAACGCTCTTGCCTTCATCTTGAAGTTTTTTAACATACTTAGCCTTTTCTTCGGGGAGCACCTGGGCAAAGTAGCGGTCAATGCTAAGATCGGCGGAGATTGCTTTGGCCACTTGTTCATGATCGCCAGTAATCATAACAACTTCAAGACCCATTTCTTTGAGTTTTTGCACAGTTTTCTTGGCAGTCTCACGCACGGTATCAGCGACACCGATTGCACCGACCACCTTGCCGTCGATAGCCACGACGCTGATGGTATTGCCGGTCCCGAGGAGGCGATTGATTTCTTTCTGCAATGGCGAGAGGTCAATATTATTCTGCTTCATCAGACGCTCGGTCCCGGCAATGACGACTTTGCCGTCTGCTATTGCCCGGACACCATGGCCGCCAATAGCTTCAAATTTCTCTATTTTCTTTTCAATTGAGAGATTTTGTTTCTTTGCTTCTTCTATAATTGCAACGCTGATGGGATGATTTGAACTTCGTTCAACTGCGGCCGCAACGGCAAGCACGCTGTTTTTGTCAAATCCTTGCGACACAACAACCTCGGTCACTTTGGGCTTGCCCTCTGTTAGCGTTCCGGTTTTATCAAGCACAATTACATTTAACTTTGATGTATTTTCAAGTGTGACAGCGTCTTTAATAAGAATGTTGTGCTTTGCACCAAGTCCCGTGCCGACCGCAACAGCCGTTGGTGTGGCAAGTCCTAATGCATCTGGACAGGCAATGACAACAGTTGATACAGCAAAAGTAAGAGCAGTGAGAAGCCCGACGCCTGCAACGAAGTACCAGCCGAGGAATGCGGCTGCTCCGGAGCCGATAGCGACTACCACCAGTATGGCTGCGGCCTTATCCGCAATGCGCTGGCCGGGTGCTTTAGAGTTTTGGGCAGTTTCAACCATTTTAATGATCTGTGCCAGAACGGTTTCTGACCCGACTTTTGTGGCTTTGAATTTTGCCGCGCCAGTGAGATTTACCGATCCGCCCACCACTTTGTCGCCCCCTTTTTTCGCCACGGGGATGGATTCGCCGGTGACCAATGATTCGTCAATCGAGGTTTCACCCTTGATAATCTCGCCGTCCACGGGCACTTTATCGCCAGGCCGAAGTACTACAATGTCGCCTTGCACAATCTCGGAACTCGGTATGGTAATCTCTTGGCCATTGCGAACAACGAGTGCTTTAGGCGGCACGAGATCAAACAGCGCGCGCAGAGCATCAGAAGTGCCACGGCGCGACTTCATTTCCATCCAGTGGCCAAAGAGCACAAAGGTTACGAGGAGTGCCGCCGCTTCATAGAACGTTTCGCTTTCGGGCTGAATAAAAGTGAGGAGTACGCTGAAAAGATACGCCGCAAGCACGCCGGTAGCGATTAAAACCGACATGTTGAGTTTCCTGGCTTTGAGCGAGTAGTACGTGCCGATGATGAAAATAGAACCGGCCCAAAACACCACGGGTGTGGTAAGGATAAAGAGAATCCAGCTTGCCGGTATGGGCATCGGTAAACTTAGTTTGAAAAAGTTTATTCCTACCGGAGAGTACAGGAAAATAGGAATGGAGAGGACAAAGGAAATCCAAAAACGCCGACGCATGTCCGCTTCCATTTTCTTTGCCATTGCCGGATTGGTCATTGCGGACTCATGATCTATGTGGCTCATCTTCTGCATGTCGTGGTCAGCATGGGCGGGAGACGGCTTGCTTTGCGGAATCAAATCCATGCCGCATCCCGGACATTTGCCGGGTTCGGTTTTCTGCACTTCTGGATGCATGGAACAAGTATAAATTGTCGCCTGTTCATGTGGACTATGATAATTCCTCATAAGAGTACAACAAAATAATCAATATAATTCCAAACTTCGACTGAACTATAAAACAAAAAGGCTTAACTAAGTTAAGTCTTTTTTCTTTATTTCAAATTCTTTTTTATTAATTTCGCCTTTAGCATACCGTTCTTTCAGAATATCCAAAGCTGAATTTTCGCGCTGACCGCTTCCTTGTGACTGATTTAAAAACCAACGGACAAAAGCAATAATCGCGATAACCGCTAACAGCCAGAACCCAATCATCATAATCCAGCCAAAACCAAAACCGACAAAACCCGCTGGATTGTCAAAAAAATAACTCATCATAAATTATTTATTTAATTTCTTTTTGAATTAAACTGTAATTCAACATCCAAACCATAAACCAGGCGAAAATCCAGGAAATAATAAATATTTCAATCGCGCCAATAATAACACTTGAAGTATTTATCCAGATAAATCCGGGTAATGTTTCAAACAGAGCGTGATGCAACTCAATTCCTCGCGTAGAACGCAGAGGAATAAATCCTCCGATAAGGCAAACAAAATAAGCCACTTCCCCGCCGAGAACACAGAGCCACCCGTATCTTTTTAAAGAAAATTTAAACATAATTTTATTGTTAATAATTAGTTTGTAATTATTATACCATTTTTCTGCTAGTTAAGACAGGTATTTTTATAATACAACATTAAACGCGCCCCAAGGTATTCCCATTGCACAAGTAAAATAATATTCCCCTGCTTCCTTTGGCGTAAATTCCATAACTATTGTCTCTCCGGCGCTGATTAAAGCTGGCTCCTCATACAAACCTGGAATCAAAATCGTACTCATACAGCCGTTGATATCGACTTCAGGGTAAATTTCAATTCGCGCGGGAACGCCGACTTTTAAATTAAACGTTCCTGGCCGAAGACCATCTTCATTGAGAATAGTCAGTTTAACAACTTGAATATTTTGAATTGTTACGTTTGTATTATTTATCTTTGTCTTCACTTCGTTCAATGGATTAAGCGCAGGCGCTGACGGCGATACCAATGGTGGCTCAATCTCGTCATGGCTCCCAGAAACTCTTTGCGAATTATCAGTTACATTTAAATTAGCCCTGGAAGCTGAATTAATTTTCTTTGAAAAATTTAAAGCTATATCTATCGATTTTGTTTGGCCGGAAGTATTATTTATTCTAAATAGTAAAAACGATCCATATAATGACGTAATAGCAATGATTACTATAAAAATTTTCTTCATAAAATATACAAGAAGCTTGCGTATAAATTTGAAATTAATGACTACTTTATAATATAATTATAGCATATTTTTATTAGTTAGGAAACAAAAAAACCTTTGCGAAAAATTTTCGTAAAGGCTAAATATTTTAAAAGAACTGCCATATAATTAATGGCAACCGCTCTTGCCGATTTTGGAATTTTTTTCTTCATCTGATGTTTTGCTTTTATTTTCAAGACTGCTAGCGCTATCTTGGTTTTCTTGAGTTTGATGGTTTCCGCAGCCACCATGACCTTTGCGCATGAAAAACAAATGAACCGCCATAAATCCAACAATCAGAATCGGCCATAAATATCCGTTGGAAGTTGAAGACAGCTTGCCTCCCACAAAAAACAAAATAACTACCGGCACCAGACAGCAAATAAGCATCATCCACATCATTGAAGAAAAATTGTTGTCGTTTTTGTTATGCATAAAAAATTTAATTACGTTTGGGGAATATTATAATAATTCGACTGCATAACCAGCCTCGTCGATGGCTTTTATTATCTCCCTGAGATTAGAATCGTTTTCCAGCATCATTTCGCCAATGCCAGTTTTTTCATCAATGGTTAAATCTTCGATATTTTTGAAACTTGAGACAGACTGTTCAACCAACCTAACGCAGGACGAACAATGGATGTTAGGGATTCTAAATATTAATGATTTTGACATATATTTTTAATTATTAAATTAATATTTATTTTGACGATGGTATTTGCCGGGAAGTCTTTGTTTAATTCATGCCGGTCGAACTTATTTTGGTAAAGACCAAAAATACTATCAAGAAAAATATGCCCATGAAAATCGGGGCTAAAGTTGAGACAAAATTAAAACGGCCTGGTTTAAAGCGCTGTAAAAGCAAGGAATTGACTACGACCGAGATTGAACTGAAAGCCATGGCTAAACCGGCTAATTCCGGTCGCAAAACAATGCCAAAGCCAATGAATACCCGGGCGGCAATGGGAATACCAATCAGGTTATAAAATAAAGCAAAAAACATATTTTGTTTGATTTTACCGACAGTTTCCCTGCTTAAATCTATGGCCGCGATAACATCCCTCAAATCGTTTTTTACCATAACGATGCCGCCAGTTTCCATGGCCACATCGGCGCCACTACCCATGGCAATGCCCAAATCGGCTTGAGCCAACGCTGGCGCATCATTAATACCGTCGCCGATCATCGCCACTTTAATGCCGGTCCCCTGTAATTTTTGTATTTCATTGGCTTTATCCTGAGGCAAAACTTCTGCCAAAACATTATCAATTCCGACTTGTTTGGCAATCGCATTGGCAGTCCGCTGATTATCACCGGTAATCATATAAAGTGTAAAGCCCTTGTTTTTTAATTGCCTAATTGCTTCTGAAGAAGTTTCTTTAATCGTATCAGCCACGGCAATCAGCCCCAGTACTTCATTTTCTGAAGTTAAAATCATAGCGGTTTTGCCGGCTTCTTCCAACCTCAGCATTTTCTTCTCAATTTTATCTGGCGATAAGCCGACAATATCCGTGATTAATTTACGATTGCCAAAATAATATTTTTTATTATTAAGCAGCCCCTCAACGCCATGACCGGGAATTGCTCTGAAATTTTGAACTTCCAATAAATCGATATTTTCTTCTTCAGAATATTTAACAATGGCATCGGCCAACGGATGTTCTGATAATTTTTCTAAACTAGCCGCCAAAGTCAAAATTTCCTGCTCATCGCCTAAGCCATTGGCAACAATATCCGTTACTTCCGGCTGACCTTTAGTCAAAGTTCCGGTTTTATCAAAAATAATGGCTTTAACCTTGCAAGCCGCTTCTAATGGTTCGCCGCCTTTAATTAAAATGCCATATTCTGCTCCCTTGCCGGTACCAACCATAATGGCGGTCGGAGTAGCCAGGCCTAAAGCGCACGGACAAGCAATAACCAAAACTGCAGTAAAGGCCATAAGCGCAAATGAAATACCAAAACCTAAAAACAACCAAGTAACCAAAGTTATTACGGAAATGATTAAGACGATTGGCACAAATTTGGCTGAAATCCGGTCAGCATACGCCTGAATTGGAGCCTTTGATCCCTGGGCATCTTCAATAAACTTGATAATTTGAGCCAAGGCGGTTTCACTGCCTACTTTGGTGGCCTTAAATTCAAGACTGCCGTTTTTATTAATGGTGGCGCCAATCACCGTATCGCCTTCATTTTTTTCTACCGGCAAACTTTCTCCGGTCAGCATTGATTCATCAACCGCTGAAGAACCCTTAACCACTATACCATCAACCGGAATTTTTTCTCCCGGTTTAACTAAAATCAAATCCCCGGCAACTACTTGTTCAATTGGTATATCTATATATTTTCCGTTTTTATTTACTCGCGCGGTTTTTGCCTGCAAACCCATGAGTTTTTTTATCGCTTCGCTGGTCCGGCCTTTGCTTTTGGCTTCCAGCCATTTGCCTAAAATAACAAAAGTAATCAAAAAGGCCGCCGTCTCAAAATAAAGATCGGGAATTTTCATTCCAACCTCGGCAAAAAAGGAACTATTAAGCAGGACATAGCTAAAATATCTAAACAAACTATAAAAATAAGCCGCTGAGGTGCCAATAGCAATCAGGCTGTCCATGTTGAAAGTTTTCATTTTCAAGCTGGACCAGGCGCCTTTATAAAATCCTCGGCCAAAGATGAACTGTACCGGCGTGGCTAAGATTAAAGAAATCAAGCCGACATAGGGCAGCAAAAAACTGGCGCCAGGCAGCCATCTAAAAAAATCAAAAAGCATAAAATAAAGCATGGGCACGCTTAATATAAAACTTCCGATGAAATTTTTAAAATAGCCTTTAATGGTAGCAGTTCTTTTTTTTCTTTCAACTTCAGGATCAGCCTGATCAGCTAAGCTGGCTTGATAGCCGGTTTTATTGACGGCTTTAATCAGTTCTTCTGGTGTGGTAATTTTGGTATCATAAGTCACCAGCGCTTTCTCTGAAGCAAAATTAACATTGGCATTAATAACGCCCGTGGTTTTTTTCAAAGATTTCTCAATCAACCCGGCACAGGAAGAGCAATGCATGCCACTTAAAGACAAACCGACTTTCTTAATAGCGCTTCCCTCTTTTGTTCCCGGTTCTTCTAGGGTCTCAGCTCGGTCTTCAGCGACAATTCCTTTTTTAATCTCATCTGAAATCAAATTAATTTTTGGCTCTGATTTGGGTAATAATTCGCTGGTTTGCTCTTGGGCTTGAAAATCTGCGGGAGTTATCGACCTAAGCGCGCGACTGAGAAAATAAGCGATTTTCTCTGCATTTTCTCCTTCAGCTTCTATTTTTGTTTCCACTTTTACTTTAAAAGGCGCCTTTTTGTCAGACTCGACCACGGTGGGCGGAAAGCTTGACTCGGGTTTACTATCAATTTCTGGTAAAACTTGAGCTTCATAGCCACTATTTCTTATAGCCGTTAAAATTTCGGCATCGCTGCTTAATTGATCGTCGTATTCTATCTCACCTCGGCCGTTTTGAGCATCAATCTTTATCACCTTCACTCCGTTCGATTCATCAACTGACATGGTGATTATCTTTTCGCAGGAAGCGCAATGCATGCCATCTATCTTTAAATTTATTTTCTTTATCATATTTTTAAAAAAGAATAATTAATATTTTTTATATCAGCCACCATAGAAGCAGTAGGCCGGAAATAATCATGGAAATCCCCATAATCAATTTAATCCAATTAAATGTTTTACTGTTAAGTTTCCGCATAAATTCAAATACGGGCCGATTGCCAGTCGAAACAAAAATCAGAATCAGAGGCAGGACGAACATAACATTGTATAAAAGCAGATAGGAAATGCCTTGCCAAAAAGTCTCTCTAACCGTTAAAAGACTGATGGTGGCTAGATAAACTCCGCCTGAGCAAGGAAATTCGCAGATGCCGATTAAAAATCCCAAGACAACGGCGGAAAGTATGGTAATCTGGGGTTTCCATTTGGGAATCCGGCAACGGCTAAAGAAAGCGGAAAGAACGGGAACCTTCCAATTCGGCCAAAAAAATTCTTTTAAATTAAATAAGCCAAGTATTAAAATCAAAAATGCCGCGATCCAGCCAAAGAAATTATGAACGCCAAAAAGATGGATAACGTGAAAAATACCAAAACCGATAAAAAGATAAGTCACATAGGTTGCCAGAATATAAAATAGGCCGAAAGCAATAAATAATTTTCGCTCAACTTTAAGCGACAAAATCAAGGCCAAATAAAAGATTAGAACGCCGATAGCGCAGGGATTAAAAGAATCTATTAATCCGTTAATCAAAACTAAATAAAGCATATATTGTTTTATTCAACTACCGCTTGGAAGCGGATATTAGTTAGCGGTTTTTCCGGATCATTGGTTTTAAAAATAACTTCCCGTTTAACAACGCCTTTAACCGGCATGATTCTCGGTTCATAAATAACTCTCAAAACAGCGCTTTCGCCGGGCAAAATTTCTCCCCGCCATTTCATGTCGCGATTCATGGCAAATTTTGGACTTTCCCGGCCATTAATTACTAATTGGGCAAAAGTGCAATCGCAAGAAGTGTAAATATCGGAAATGACTAATGGTTTTGATCCTTTATTTTGGAGGGGAATTTCTTGGACTTTTACGTCATCCACTTTCATTAATCCAAAGTCAAAACTTGTTTCGGAAATCTCCAACTGCGGCCGGCTCTGATCGGTATTGCCATACTGAGGAATAGGAGCGTTTTGGGTCGCAAATGCCGCGATAATAACACCGCCAAAAATCACTAACGTGAAAATAATAATGCCAATAGTTATAGGTTCGATTTTTTTCATAAAGATTATTTGGTTAAGAGACTGTCAATCACTTGCTTAAAAGATTCATAAGGCTGGGCGCCGCTCACAAGCTGGCCATTAACAAAAGTGGCCGGCGTGCCATTGACTCCCTTGCTTGAACCCTCTTGAAATTCAGTATTGACTTTAGAGGCGTATTTGCCGCTGTCAAGACAATCACTGAACTTGCTTTCTTTAAGACCAAGATCCTTGGCCCATTGCTTGAATTTTTCCAGGCTAAAGCCGGCTTGTTGATTGTCGAAAAGTTTATCATGGTATTCCCAGAATTTTCCTTGTTCAGCGGCGCACTCGGCTGATTCAGCCGCTTTCTCGCCATTAGGATGGAAGCTTAAAGGGAAATGTTTATATACCAATCGGACTTTATCCGGATAATCCTGAATGATTTTTTTAAAAGTAGGATAAATCTTGCCGCAGAAAGGACATTCAAAATCGGAAAATTCGACTAGCGTTATCGGCGCGTTAAAATTGCCTCGAACATTATCATTTTTTGTGATATCAAATTTCTGGACGGCCGCAGGCTGATTGTCGGCTGATGGCGCCGGCTGCTGGACTAATGGCTGATTAACAGCTTGAGCCGAGGCCGCTTTTATATTTTGCCCTTCAATCGTCGGACTTTTAAATAAAATAGCCAAAAGAATAACATTAGTTATTAATGAAACAATACTAATACCCACCAGCAGCCCTAACCAAAATATTTTTTTATCATTTGATTCTGAAGATAAAGATTCTCGGCAACGATCTGTTCCTCTATTATCTTCTTCCTCTTGAATTTTTTCTTTGATTTTATTTTCTTCTTTGGTTACTTCATAGTCGCCGGCGCTATTGATTGCGTCAAAAATTTCTTGTTCTTTGATTTTTGAAGAATCGTAAACCACGACTCCTCTTCCAGAATCAAAATTGACTTTAGCCGCCGTTATTCCCGCCTTATTTTTTAATCTATCTTCGATCAGCATGGCGCAGGACTTGCAATTCATGCCCTTGATTTGAACTTTTATCTTTTGCATAAAAATTAATTATTTTTATAAATTTAGGTTAAAATTTCGCGATTATTGTTCAGTCATTTTGGCGCCGAACAGCTTCCGCTGCCACCGCCGCCACAACCGCAACCCTTGGCTCCTGAAGGAATAGGTGTTGATTCTGCCAAAGCCGCGCTGCCGGTAGGGTTGGACAAGCCGGCTGATGCGGTTTTAGTATTTACAACCTCGATAATGCCGGAAATCATTCCCATCCAACAGCTAAAGACATACTTGCCGGCTTTCGTGGGGGTAAATTCTTTAATAGCTACCTGACCCGGCGTGAGACTTATCTGGCCGTCAAATAAACTGCGAGAGATAATAGCATTGGTACAGCCGCTGGTTCCCGTATCAGTGATTTCCCAACGAACCGGCATTCCCAATCTCACTTTCAGATTATTCGGCGCATAACCTCGGCTTGAAGCTTCCATTTTTAATATTTGTTTGCCGTTAATAATAGAAGGCAACCCTTCTTC
>JAGVFQ010000008.1 GCA_020057505.1 Patescibacteria group bacterium
TACCACTAATCTCGAGACTGATCCGATGGTCAAAGGTAAGGGCGTGGTGGTGAAATAAAAGAGAAAATGGCACCAAATCTCTCCCCCTGCCTGAGGGGGGGAGATTAAGAGGGGGTGGGAGAAAATGGCTTATTTCAGCCATTTTTTGTATTTAAAGAATAAAAATGCTTGACAAAATTATAGGGATATGCTATACTAATTTAATAAAATAAATATAAAGAAGGACGAGAAAAGTATAGATAAAATCCGTATTTTTCTTGGTCTTTTCAAAACGAAAGTTAAACCGTGTCTCTATTATGGAGACTCAAAAAATTCACTTCAGAAAAAGGAGAAAGAAGATGATTATAGTAATTACGGTGATCTACATGGTTATTGGGCTTGGATGTTTCCGCCTGTACAATGAATTGCAACCCGAGGGGCGGCCAGAAAATGGCGACGCGCCGACAGCCTTCTTCGCATACCTGCTTTTCTGGCCGATTCTCGGCCCGTTCTTGCTCTTGTCTTACTGCAAGAAGCGCAGGAATCAGAAGCATGGAGAATCCAGTAATTAGCATCCTATTACGAGGAGGAAATAACAAAGAGCCGACCCTAAAAAGTCGGCTCGATTTTTTTCCACGGAATGACGCTGTCTTACGGTGTCACACTAACAGCGCAAGGCGCTGTCAATCCTATTTAAAAATCCTTTACTACCCCCACGCGCACCAGAGTCTGATAATGCTCTGGCTTCTTTTGTTTAAGATACTCAATTACTTTCCCCCGGACAGGCAGGATCGCCAATCCATTTTCTTGGGCAAAGGATAATATTTTTTCACTGGCCAACTTCATCTCATTCTTATTACTAACTAATAGCTCTATTTCGCCTATGTTATACTTAAAATCACCATAATCAACTTCATCCATATCAATAATAAAATCGCCTTTTTTGTATTTCGTTCTAGTAGTTGTACAGCGGCAAAAAGGATGATAACCATTTTTTTCTAAATCGGAAGTGAAATTTTCACCCTTTTCTACGCCTAATATTTTCCTGATCTCCGCCTCATCTTCTACTTCATGATATTGATTAGTCAAACGATTCAAATCTATTTTAATAGGCATCTTGAGTTCAAAACTACCAGCGCGATCGCGCAGCCAAAAATCTTTGGCAGTGAGCAAATAATCCGCCGTATCATAATAAATATCAACAAATGCCCTCTTATTAACCAATTGAGCATCACGCGCCAGCCGATCTTTGTCTCCGTCGCTTAAAATAAATTTTTGTTCAATTTCAATCATGGCGAATCAAATTTAGATTATATCTTCCCCTCTCGAATAAAATCTTCCACAGTCTTTACGTCGTCCGGTTTGCCAAAATCCAGCCAATAGCCGCCGACCATTTTAATTTTAACTTTTTTCTCTTTGGCTAAAAGAGAAATGGCATCAGTGAGCTCATATTCTCCGCGTGGCGAAAGATTGATTTTTTTTACCGCTCCAAATATTTCCGCCGTGAATTTGTAAAGGCCAATATTTACTAAATCGCCCATAGGATCTTTGGGTTTTTCCATAATCTTATACAAATAATGGCTTTGAATCCCATTTAAATATTTGCTTGGGTTGGAATCACCCTCTTCAGCAAGAAGAACACCATACTTTTCCGGCTCATTATGCCTTAATCCGGCGACATAAACAAAATCATCCTCAATATTCATCTGCTGCAAAGCCTCAACCGAATAGAGATTATCTCCGTTAACGGAGATAAAATCTTCGTTGATCAACCCCTCCACGCATTCAATTGGGCAAGCCGTGCCATATTTATCACCCAGCAGATCAAATTGATTCACTACTTTTAGATTAAATTCATCTTGATATTTTTTAATAAATTCTTCCATGACTTCTTTTTTATAACCCACAACCATAATCATTTCTTCAAGACCTGCTTTTTTCAGATTAGAAAGCAGGTAATACAAAAACGGCCGTCCGCCGACTTCAATTAAGTGCTTCGGCCGATCTTTGGATAAGTCCAGCATTCTTGTGCCGCGCCCTGCGGCGGCAATAACAACTTTTTTTATCATATTAATTCAATTTATCCCCCTCTTAAGATAAGAGGGGGCTGGGGGAGTTATGAAAAAATAATAGATTTTAAAACGCATAACTCCTCCTGTCCTCCCCTTATCTTAAGGGGAGGGACTATCAATATTCGCTTTTATCTAAAAATTAACTTCCCGAATTTATAAATATTATACCAAATTTTATTTATCGGCAAATCAAAAGTCCCGGTATAACCAATCTCTTCGCCGCCAAAACCTTTTTTAAACCTCGTAATGCCAAACCAAGGATGTTTATCACCGCTTTCCGTAGGAGCAATACCGCCAAAGTTATAATATTTATAGCCTAGGGCTTTGGCAATTTTGATTGTCT
Source organism: Patescibacteria group bacterium (assembly GCA_020057505.1). Taxonomy (GTDB): domain Bacteria; phylum Patescibacteriota; class Patescibacteriia; order JAGVFQ01; family JAGVFQ01; genus JAGVFQ01. The sequence goes on from JAGVFQ010000008.1 coordinate 2,395, forward strand.
CCCAAAACATCAAATATGGCGCCATGACATTTTTATTTTCCACACTCGAACCACCATGCAAATAATAAACCTGATCACCCCAAAATACCATCATATTAGCAGCTAAAACCTTGTCCTGATATTCAGCTAAATATAATTTTACCGGCTCTAAATTGAATATTTCGCGATAATAATTTTGAGGATGAGTTTTGAGCCCCTTTTTACCGAAAGTCTCCGCAATTAACTGCCAAAATTTATCAAAATCCTTTTCCTTATCCCCTTCTCGGATTTTTACGCCATGCTTTATGGCCAAATTGATATTGTATCTCGTTTTCGGATGCATCGTTTTCAGTAAATTTTCTTCATTAGGCGTTAAATTAAGCCGCCATTCTTCTTTGGGCTGAACGGGCTTTGCTAGATTTAAGATTAAAGATTTAAGATTAAAGGTTGAAATATCCTTGATTGTGGGTTCGATTCTAACAAAAATCGCTTTTTTTTCTTTCGCAATATTTACAATCTTGTCAAACAACGAATTGCAACCAATTCTTAAATCTTCAATCTTAACTCTTAAATCTATAATTGGTCCTCGCGGCAAGTAAAGATAACTTTTGCCCAGTGGCAAATCATATTTTATTATTAATGCTCCGGCTAGAATTTTCTCTTCTTCTTTAACGGCCAAAATCCAAATTTTTTTTCCAAGCGACCGCTGAAATTCGCCCCATTCCCAAGATTGCAAAAATTGTGACCCGTTCTGGATCACAAATTGATTCCACTCTTCTTTATTTTTAATCTCGATAAGTTCCATAATAATTTTTACATGTATAAATTTTCTTTATTATTTCTATCAAATTCCCAATTAATCGTATTTTCTTGAATATATTTCTTAATACGATAAAAATCTTTTTCGTTCCTTATGATATGATCATAAAACGATCTTTGCCATTGAAATTCCGGAGAACCGGACAAATGAATCAATTTTGATGTCGTTGTTTTAAATGCGCCAATTATATCGGATAAAGGTTTGATTCTCGTTTGTAGGGACAGGTCGCGACCTGTCCCTACGACGTTCCCAACGGTTGCATTATGATTACGGTCATTATCTTTATTAATATCCTTTATTTGCAAAATTCCATGCAAATGATTCGGCATTATTATCCATTCATCCAAACCGACATAATTAAATTGATCAGACAACCATAACTATTGTTTTCTAATAATCTGGCCTAATTCATTTAAAATTATCTTCCCATTTTTAACCTCGCCAAAACGTTTAATTCTATCTTTAACGCAAATGGTCACAAAATAAAATCCCGGATCGGCATAATCAAAATTTTTTAACCGGTTTAATTTTCTTTTCCTCCCTTGGTACATATTATCGATTTTTTCCTAAAATTTTCAGCGCCGCTCTGATAATATCTTCCGGCTTGTCCAAATTGACCGGCACTTGGCGGAGCACTTCCCGCGCCTGATCAATTGAATAACCCAATCCTGTAAGAGCGCCAATCACATCGATCGCGCCATCGCTCTCGAACTGGGATTTGGCTTGGCTGGAAGCCGTTTCGAGTTTATCAACCTTGCCTTTTAATTCCATAATTATTTTTTCCGCTTTTTTCTTGCTGATGCCGTAGACGGCGACCAAAGTTCTTTCATCGCTCCGCAAAATCGCCTTCACCACTTCTTCGGCCGGCGCGGCTTCAAGCACAGCCATGGCCGAACGCGGACCGATGCCCGATACTGTATTTAATTTTTCAAAAAAATTAAGATCGTTAATCGATGAAAAGCCGAAAAGATCAAGCGATTCCTCCCTTACGTGCTGGTAAGTATATAATTCAAGATCAGAATCAACTTTGAGTTTGTTCAAAAAATTGCGGGCGACAAACACCTTGTAGCCGACATTGGCTACTTCCATGATCAAATAATCATCCCCGCGATATTTTATTTTTCCGTGTAAATAAGCAATCATAGTTTTAGCAACGTAAATATTACGAAAAATTCGTGCTATTAGTGATATTAGCGATTATTCGTGTGTTTGCTCTTCTTAACTCTACTCACTCTAATCAACCCCGAGCAAGGGATTATCTCAATCCCCCGCTTTTCCAATTCATCCATGAATAAATTAACACCAATCGAGTCGGAAGACATATGGCCGGCGACAATGGCATTGATATGGGCTTTTTCTGCCGCGTCTTTGTGTTTTTCGCTCAAGTGCATGCCGATTATCGTGCCAATGCCGGCGTGAGCCATTTTTTCATAAATCGCAGGCGAACCTTCCGTGCCGCCGGTAATTTCCGTCACGGCGATTTTGCCGCAGCGATTATCCCGTGATCCGGCAAAAAGCGTCGGACCGCCTTCGATTTTGGTCGCGAGCGCGTATTCGGGAATTGATTTTAAAAGCTTGAGAACGTCATCAACGTATTCCAATTTTGATTTGTTTTTTTCGAGCAAATCAAAAATGAATTTCGCCACAAGATTATCACAAGGCGTATGCGCGTTCATAAAACCAATATTCAAAATTCGGGCAAAATCCACGGCGCGATTATGGTTAATCGCGTTAACGCCTCGGCTGACTTCGGAAATTCTCGGCCGGAGAACGCTCTCAGCGATATTAATCGGAATGCCATACTGGGCCAAAACTTCAGCTTGCAGATGCATCACATCAGAAAGATCAGCCAAGCCCTTGCCCTCCGGATGATGCGCGATCACTAAATCCACTCCCAAATCTTTTGCCAGAAGCAATTCCGGCCCTTCCATATCAATTCCCGCCAATATTTTTTTAATTTCTTTTTTAGTGTCATGCAAGATACGGCTGTCAGAATAAGGATTAGTGAATTTTTCAACATCAAAATCTTCCCGTTCATCCTTACTCATCTTTTCATATTTGTCTTTTGTTCGTTTTAAATTTTTTAGAACGGCATTCTTCCCCCGCAAATCATTTTCCATGCCGAGCTTAATTGCCAAGTCGAAAATTTGTTGTATGTTCATAGAATATGATGCGAATAATGCAAATTTTGTGCGAATCTACAGATATGCAAATTTGTTAAAATTGTTCGCATATTTGTAGATTCGCATGTTATTCGTAGATTCGTATCGCTATTATTTTATTAACTTAACTTTTATAATTTTATCTTCCACCTTTAGCTCCCGCTCTCCTACTCCCTTTTCAATCGCGCTCGCCAAAACATTCTTGGCTAAACTATCTTTGAATTTTTCGATAGCCTCATTTAATTCCTGATCATCAGTCTCATAAATTATTTTCACTAAATCATTTATGGTTAAACCTTCCTCTTTCCGCTCGCTATTAATCTGGCGTACCAATTCTCGGATAAGTCCTTCCTGCTTTAATTCCGGAGTAATAACAATATCCAAAGCAACTATATTATCGCCTTCTTTTTTAATATGCCAACCCGCTTCTTCTTTAATTTTATTCTTTTTAACAAATTCTACTTCTTTAATATTCAATTCGTCTTTAATAAGTTCAGCCAAACCATCAATCTTAAATCTTAAATCTTCAATCTTAAATTTCCCAAGCGCTTGCCTGACTTTTATCCCCGCTTCGGCGCGAGCCGCGAGGCCAATCTCCACAATCTTTCTCGCAATTTCCATTTCCGCTAATAGCATTTTATCAATTAATTTTTTTTCAACCTTAGGCCATGTTTCAAGATGCACTGATTCCTTTTCTCCGCCGGCATCGCGATAAACTATTTCCGCGATAAATGGCGTGAATGGCGCCAAAACTTTAGCTAATTCCAAAAGTATATATCTCATCGTCTGTTTCGCCTGATTTTTTTCATCTTCATCGTCGCTCTTAAAACGCTCTCGACTGCGTCGCAGATACCAAGTGGAAAAATTAGTAATAAAATCTTGAATCGGCCGCGAGGCTCTCACCAAATCATAAGCTTCCATACCAGCTTCGACTTCTTCAATTAAACTATGAAGTTTGGCGATAATCCACTTGTCGAGAATATTCTTTGAATCGGCCGAAGCCTTGGTTTCTTTATCCTCATACATTTTATAGAATGAAAGAATATTCAGCGTTATTAAAATAAATTTTTTATAAACTTCGTCCACTTCTTTTTCTTGGAAACGAAAATCTTCACCTTTGACCACTGGCGCGGTCATAAGATAATATCGCATAGAATCAGCGCCATATTTTTCAATCATCAAATCCGGTTCAGGATAATTTTTGAGCCGCTTCGACATTTTGGCGCCATCAGCCGCGAGCACCGTGCCATTCACAATACAATTTTTGAAAGCCGGCTTGTTGAATAAAGCGGTCGAAAGCACCATAAGAGTGTAAAACCAGCCCCTTGTCTGATCAATGCCCTCGGCGATAAACTGAGCCGGAAAATTATTCTCAAATTTTTCTTTATTTTCAAAAGGATAATGCAATTGAGCGTAAGGCATAGAGCCAGATTCAAACCAACAATCCAAAACCTCCGTGATACGATGCATGTCTTTGCCGCATTTGGCGCATTTGAAAGTAATTTTATCTACGATATGTTTGTGCAGATTATCTATTTTCTGACCACTCGCTTCAGCTAATTCTTTAATTGAGCCGATTACTTTTATTTCGCCGCACTCACATCGCCAAACCGGCAAGGGATCTCCCCAAAATCGGCTCCGAGAAATTGCCCAATCCTTGGCACCCTCGAGCCATTTGCCAAATCGACTATGCTTGATATGCTCCGGCACCCAAGTAATCTTCTCATTATTTTTAATCATCTGCTTTTTAATATCTTCCACTTTCACGAACCACGAAGAAGTCGCGTAATTCAAGAGCGGCGTATCGCAGCGCCAACAAAGCGGATAAGAATGAGTGAGCTCTTCCGATTTGAAAAGTTTGCCTCTCGCTTCAAGCCACTTGATAATTTCGCGATCAGTCTTCGACGACTCGCCCTTGGGCTTGACTGAAAGGCCGGCAAAATCCTTAACCTCAGGTTTAAATTTACCATTATGTCCGACATGCTGGATAAACGGTAAATTTTTTTCCTTGCTTAAAATCATATCATCCTCGCCAAAAGCCGGCGCGATATGGACTACGCCCGTCCCTTCTTCAGTCGAGACAAAGGCGGCGGGATAAATCTTAAAAGCTTGGCCCCAATCGCCCTCGCCTTTATTTTTTAACACCTCTGAATTAGCATAATAATCAAAAATCGGTTCGTATTTTAAACCTAAAAATTTCTTGCCTTTGAATTGGTCAACGACTTCATAATCAAAGCCGTCTTCTTTGATATTTTGATTGTTCGCCTCGCTTTTTTCCACGGTAAAAATTGAATCAATCAAATTCTTCGCCCGATCTTTGGCAAATATCAAATATTCCGCTTCGTTTGTTTTGGTGTTAAATTTCTTTACTTTCACATAATAAATATCTTCCCCCACAGCGAGAGCGACGTTGCCGGGCAAAGTCCAAGGAGTCGTGGTCCAGGCTAGAATATAAGTATTATCCTCAACAATCGAATTATTGATTTTCTGGCCGGCTTTAAGTTTGAATTTAACGGTCGCAGAAATATCCTTGAGATCGGCATAGCCCTGCGTCACTTCAAAATTGGAGAGCGTCGTCTCGCACCGCGGACAGATGTGCATCGATTTTTTGCCTTCATAAATTAAGCCCTTATCCCAGAGAGTCTTAAACACCCACCAGATTGATTCCATATAATTCAAATCCATGGTCCGATAATCCCGATCCATATCAACAAATCGGCCCATTCGGGGAATAAATTTTTTCCAAACATCGGCATAGCGAAGCACGCTCACTTCGCAAGCGTCATTAAACTTATCGATGCCATATTCCAAAATATCTTGGCGGCTCTTCAAACCCAATTCTTTCTCAATCAGATTTTCCACGGGCAAACCATGGCAATCCCAACCCCATTTCCGCTCCACGTGATAGCCGCGCATGGTCCAAAATTTCGGCACAACGTCTTTAATGAGACTCGCGACTACATGCCCATAGTGCGGCGTCCCGGTCGCGAATGGCGGCCCGTCGTAAAAAACAAAATCACCCTTGGGACTTTTTTGCTCTAGGGTTTTTGGGAATATTTTATTATCCTGCCAGAATTTCAAAATCTCTTCTTCTTTTTTCGAATAATTATCGGCCATAGTTTAAAATCGATACGAATAATGCGAATATAAAATTTTGTATTATTCGCATTGATTTATAAATATCTTAGCGTAATTTGGACTAAAAGTCAAAATTTCTAATTTTATTTCGTAGGAGCTAAAAATTGACTAATAAGCTAAAATATATTAAAGTTAAATAAATTTTATTAAAATCAGGGCTCTTAGCTCATCTGGGCCCGCCCGCAACGCCTGAGCGGCTAGCGATGGCGGGCGGGTAGAGCGCCTCGTTCGGTCTCTAAGCATTATAAAAAAATAATAAAGTATAATTTCCGTGGGCCCTTAGCTCATTTGGTAGAGCGCCTCGTTTGCAACGAGGAGGTGACCGGTTCGATCCCGGTAGGGTCCAAAACTTTATGACTCAAAATCAAGCGCTTCAAATATTAAAAACCGGCGCCAATGTTTTCCTGACCGGCGAGCCGGGATCGGGTAAGACGCATACTATTAATCAATACATAGCCTATTTGCGCGAACACAGCATTGAACCGGCTATTACCGCCTCAACCGGCATCGCGGCCACGCACATCGGCGGCATCACTATCCATTCTTGGAGCGGCATTGGCATTAAAAATAATCTGGACAAGCGCGAACTGGATAAAATTATCACCAATCAGCATATCGCGCATCGGGTTTTGCGCGCTCAAGTTCTTATTATAGAAGAAATTTCCATGCTTTCCTCTGAAACGCTCGACACGGTGGAGGCGGTCTGCCGCGAAATCAAACAAAATACAAAACCGTTCGGCGGCTTGCAGATAATTTTGGTCGGCGATTTCTTCCAGCTGCCGCCGGTTGTAAAAAATGAGATTAAAGAAGAAGCTCAAACTTCACTGCTCGAAAAAAAACCAATCGGCTTTGCCTACAACTCTTCGGCTTGGGCTAGATCAAAATTGACTGTTTGCTATCTCACCGAACAATACCGGCAAGATGACAAAGATTTTCTATCCTTGCTTTCCGCTATCCGGCGCAATTCTTTTGCTAGTGAATATCTTCATCATCTTCAGGCGAGAAAAATTGAACGCCATTTGGCGCCGGCCGGCATACCAAAGTTGTTCTCGCATAATATTAATGTTGATCAAGTGAATGATCAAATGTTGAATAAACTTAAAACTGAACCTCGAAATTTTGAAATGATAAAAGAGGGCCGGAAACATTTAGTTCAAGCTCTGCAAAAAGGCTGTCTTTCTCCTGAGAGATTGTGTTTGAAAATCGGAGCGGCAGTGATGTTCACTAAAAATAATTTTAAAGAAGGTTTTGTTAACGGCACGCTCGGCGTAGTGGAAGAGATTGATGGATTTGATAATTTCCCGGTCGTAAAAACCCGCTCCGGCAAGCGGATCAAAGTTTCTCCCATGGATTGGACTGTGGAAGAAAACGGCCGATTGTTGGCGCGCATCAGCCAGTTGCCTCTGCGCCTCGCATGGGCGATTACGGTCCACAAAAGCCAAGGCATGAGTTTGGAAGCGGCCACGATGGATTTGAGCGATGTTTTTGAATTTGGCCAGGGCTATGTCGCGCTCTCGCGAGTGCGCCGACTTTCAGGATTGTATCTTTTCGGCTGGAATGAACGCGCCTTTCAAGTCCATCCGAAAATTTTAGTCCAAGACAAAATCTTTCAGCTGGCCTCGGCGGAAGCGGAAGAAGTATTTTCAAAACTTTCTCCCATAGAACTTCAAAAAAAGAATCATGATTTTATCGTTGCCAGCGGCGGCATGATAGAGCCGATTAGAACGGAAAATTTTTATCCGATAAGAAGAAAAAAGATCAAAATCGACACTTATCTTGAAACATTCACTCTCTGGGAAAAAGGAAAAACTGCCAAAGAAATCTCTGAATTGCGCGATCTTAAAGAACAAACTATTTTGAGTCATTTGGAGCGCCTCGCCGCGAAAGGGAAAATCGAACGCGCCGACTTCGCCCGCCTAATCAGCCCGACGCTATCAGCCGCGTTAGCCGAAATTCATAATGCTTTTCGCGAACTGGAAACTAGAAGCCTTTCGCCGGTTTTTGAAAAATTTGGCGGCAAATATTCTTATGACGACCTTCATCTGGCTCGTATGATCTTGGAATAAAATATTAATCGCTCTTTTGGGCGATTTTTGTTATAATATAAGTAATAATAATCAAAACGATCACGAGGTCGACGTGATTTAGAGATATTTTATTACCATTCATCCGCCAAAGCAAACTTATTCGCCGAATTTTCAACAAAGGCGAAAGCAAAGGCGGATTAAAGCAATTATATGAGGAAATTAATGGCTTTAGATTGGATTGCTCTCATTCTTTTAATTGTCGGTGGTTTGAATTGGCTCTTGGTCGGCTTATTTTCATTTGATCTCGTGATGGCGATCTTCGGCGACATGTCAATGCTATCAAGAATCGTCTATGATTTGGTCGGTTTGGGAGCGATTTATATAGCATTAATGTCACCCAAACTCATGAAGAAGTAGGACTCTTTCGGCGGCCCGATTCATCGGACCGCTCCTAAAATTCCTAATTCAAAACTCTTGAATCTCCATAATAAAAATAAAACTCTGACTTTTTATATTTCAATCCTTAATAAATAAAAATAATTAAAAAAATTATGAAAAAATTTCTGATTACAATCGCCATCCCGCCGGTCTTGGGAATTTTGGGTGCGCTCTTTACGGAATATGCCTTAAAAATCGGCGTGCTCGGCACGGCCAATCTGAAATATTTTTTAATCGCCGGCTTTATCGGGGCGATCATCGCTTTCGTAATCGCGAGAAAACTGAGCTTTACTGTCGCGACAATTATCGGTTTTGTTTTGATCCCATACTTTGCCTTTCTCGTGGGACAAATTGATTTTTATATGGTTGATGCGAATCTCGCCGAAGGCATCACGGTCATTGAGGTGCGGCCGACGATGGATAAAATTGCTTTTGGCACGCCGGACAAGGGCGAGGTCGCCGTCTGGACAGGACCCCAAACCTTGAAACTTCACCCGGGAGAAAATCGCGCGAAACTCGGCCGATTTGATATGCCCGCCGGCACTTATCAAGGCGGGACAGTTTCTATCAGCGACATTCAGGTGGACATCCAAGCTGATCTCGCGGCGATGAAAAATCCGACTGATGGCCAAACCATTCCCGAGGACCAATACGCCGCAGTTTTTGAGCAAATCCAATCCAGAATGACCGGCTCCGTGGGCGGTTTTAATATCAGCCTCACAAATTCATCTCTCATGGGCAATATTGGCAAATTCACGATTAGCGTCGGCAAAATGACGCAAACCCTGCCAATCCCCGAAATAAAATACCCAGGATTAGGCGGACCGGATATTACCTTAGATATTACTCTTGACGAAATGGGCAAACCCGACCCTTCGAAGATCAAAGCGATCGTCGATATGCCTCCGGGCGTAGGCGGCGCTTTCCCCCAAATGCCGGGAGTAGAATTTAAATAAAAATGAAAGTCAATAAAAAAAATCTAATCATCTCAATCATCTGCAGTCTGCCCTTGGGCATAGCGCTTGCTCTAGCTATAGGCTTTTCTTTTTGGCCGCAAATCCCGCACAGTCTGATTTTAGTATTTTGGCTGATCTTTACCTCAATTCTTTATCGAACCGGCAGTCGACCGATCAAAATATTTTCTTTCAGTCTGCTTATTCTCGGATTGATTGGCATCTCCATGCCGATTCTCACCACGCTCGCGGGTAAAATCAATTCCAACCCGGGTGGCGCGAAAAATATTATCGAATATCTTATTTTTTTAGGTTTCGGAATTTACGCCGCCGTCTTTGGTATCGCGATTATAATCATCGGAGCGGTTATTTATCTTATATTTCGAAAAAAATAAAAAAATACTTCCACTATTTTAATTTTAGGTGTATACTTAAAAAACAATAACATTTTCTTTAACAATCCGCTTCGGCGGAGAAAAGGAAAGGGGGTGGAAACAACATGGCAACCAAAAAAAAGGCCAAGAAAAAGGCCGGAAAGAAAAAAAAGGTAGCGAAAAAGAAGCGATAACAGCTATCTTTTCTCAAAAACAATAGTCTCTTAAAATATTAAGAGGCTGTTGTTTTTGAGAAAACAAAAAGAGCGCTTCAGGCGCTCTTTTAGCTTAAAACTAATTACGTTATAATAGTTTCTTTTGCTCAAAACCCTTTCTTTCTTTGTCGGAAAAAATACTCACCGTGCCATAAACTCCATCATAGCCGGGTTCGACGATTAATTTTCCTTCGCGCACCCGCTTGATGCCTTCCACAATCTCAGGCAAGGTTATTTTTGCTAATTCTTTATAATCCAAATTCAAAAGAATTTCAAACTCACTTCCGCCCTTGGCAATTAAATTATCATATTCGCGGACCACGCCGTTGGTGTTTTTACCCTGATCCAAGGCTTCAGCAATAATTTCCGCCAAAGGAACCAAGCTTTTATAAGTTATGGCATTCTGTGGCTTTTCTCCCTCTTTACGGTTAGCAAGCTCTTCTACGCGATTTAGTACGCCGATAGTTAAGGGCTTTTTACAAGCCGGGCAAAGGCCCTTATTCTTTTTTGTTTCCGCCGGCGATAATCTGGTTTTGCAGAGTGCGTGGCCGTCAAAATGATATTTCCCTTCTTCGGGAAAGAATTCAATAGTGTACAAAAAATTTTCCCTGTCTTTTTCTCTCAATATCCGTGTAATCTGTGAATATAAATCCATGCTATTCGCGAGATCAAAAACATTCGCTTCTCTCCCCAGATTTTCTAAAGAATGGGCGTCTGAGTTAGAAACCAAAGTAATTTTATCTAATTGCGATAAACGCCAATTCATCGCCGGATCAGAAGAGAGGCCCGTTTCAATAGAATAAATATAAGGCGTCATTTCTTCAAAACATTCTTCCAGAGAATTAAAACCGGATTTAGATCCAAAAACCGAAAACCAAGGCGTCCAAGCATGAGCCGGAATAACTAAAACCTGATCACTAATATCAAAACAAATCTTAGCCAATTCTTTAACTGAAAGGCCGACAATCGGCCGGCCATCGGCTTTAAGATTGCAACCTTTTTTCTCTAAACAAGTAATAAATTTTTCAACATCTTTAATTTTAGAAAAATAAATGCAAGTATGAATCCGGCGCACTTTGTCGCCCTGCTTATAGATCGATGAAATTTCCGTTCCTAAAATAAATTTAACCGGCGAGGCTGTCATAGTGAGGCTATTTTTTAATTTATATAATCCATTATCACTCAATTCCAATTTATTTTTAATATCCGAAAACCAAGCCGGATGCGTAAAATCGCCCGTGGAAACAATATTAATGCCTTTTCTCGCACACCAAAAAGCAATATTTTCCAATTCCAACCTGGGCGAGCAAGCTCGCGAATATTTGGAATGGATATGGAGATCGGCGATATAGTGCATAAAAGATCTCTCCCCCTGCCGAGCCTGTCCCGCATCTGCGGGAAGGGGGAGATTAAGAGGGGGTGGGAGAATTAATACGGGCTCTTGATATTTTTTAAGGCTAAATTAGTCAAATGAGTATAAATTTGCGTGGTTCGAATATTGGCGTGGCCGAGTAATTCTTGGACATAACGCACATCAACGCCGTTTTCCAAGAGGTGAGTGGCAAAACTATGGCGGAGTGAATGAAATGTCGCATCTTTCATAATACCATTTCTTTTTAATGCCTGCATAAATACTGCTTGAGCTGTCCTTTCAGTTAACCGTCCACCCCGTTCACTGGAGAATAGATAGTCGTCAGAATTTTTGCCAGTCATGGCTTGAGCGATTTCATTTTTTAACTTTTCCGGCAAAACCGTCACTCTATCCTTTTGCCCCTTGGCTTGCCTAATATTAATCTGCAAACCAGCCAAATCAATATCTTTAATTTTTAATCCAACAATTTCAGAAACACGAAGTCCAGCGCCATAAGCTAAAGCAATCATCAAACGATGCTTCAGGTTATCAATAGAATTAATTATTTTATTAATTTCTTCTCGGGAAAGGATAACGGGCAAACGCTTTGGTCTCTTGGAGTAATTAAGATCCAGCTTAAATGGCGTTTTAACGATATTTTCATAAAAAAATTTGATCGCGTTGATATAGACATTAATAGTTGAACCAGCGGCGCCAGCTTCTTTTTTCTTTACTAGATATTCCTTAACCTTAAATTCATTAAATTGGTCATAATTTTGGCCAAGATAAGTAAAAAAATCTTTTAAACAGCCCAAATAGCTGTCTATAGTTTGCGGACTATAATTCCGATATTTAAGCTCAATTTTCACTTTATCCAAATATTCTTGCATAAGGTGGGGGTTTTGTTATAATTAAGATAGTTTAATTATAACATAACTTCGCTTTTCATACACAATTAGGTAGCAAAAGCGAAATGTTTTCGCATAGAAACCAGTTAGGCGACATATTACGAAACAATCTAGTTAATAAGGTTAATTTATGAACATAGAGGATTTGAAATCCAAGGTACAACTTATTGTCAAAAGGGCTAACGATCTTAAAGATGAGTACCTTGGAAAGAATAATACGCCCGTAAATTACGCATGTATTTTTTCTCAAAGCGAAGAAGAATATGATTTATTGAGACAATTAACAGGAAAAATCGGCAAAGTTATCAAAGAAACGCCTACAGGATCGCTTTATCAGATCGAGCCACTTCCTACTGTTGCTGGCAATTTACAACTACTCAAAATTCGTATTCCCGATCGTACTCGTCCAGAACTAGGCGATGCCGACTTTACAGTTGCCGATTTTCCTGTCTTTGAGAAAAAATACCTCTCTCTTCCGCAGTTCAAACGTATGGACAAGCCTGATTTTTACATGATCGAACTTTTGGATCAGAAGTACGATGTACGGGCGTATTTTTCAAATCCTCCTCTCGACAGGCAATTTGGCATTACAACCTAATCATTGTTTCGTAATACGCAAGGGGACGCTGCGCTTTCGCTCGTACCTCACTCACCCTCGCCTAACTCAGCATATCTAGTTCATTTCGTTGCGCTCATTCTCCCATATCCTGCCAAAAATTGATAAAATAAACCAATGAGTTTGGCAGGACATTAGATATGCTAAACGTTATATGAAATATGCTTTTCTTTTTACAGCTAACGCCTTACACTTTTCTATAATGAACAAATTTTATTTTTAATTATTTTAAGAGGGGGGTATATGGTGTTTCCTCCGCTCCGCTACGGAAACGATTTATTTATAATTTTTTCTAGGGTATAATCAACATATTATGCAGAAACCATTTTACGAAAAACCGAGATTCACACTATACCAAGCAGATTGTTTGAAACTTTTAAATTCTCTACCTGAAAACTCGGTGGATATGATTTTTGCAGATCCGCCTTATTTTTTATCTAGTGGTAGTTTTACTTGCCAAAACGGAAAAATGGTTAGTGTAAAAAAAGGAGACTGGGACTTAACTAACGGAACGAAAAAGAATTTTGAATTCCATAATGAGTGGATAAAAGCATGTCGGCGAGTTTTAAAGCCAAACGGAACAATTTGGATTAGTGGAACATATCACTCAATTTATCAATGCGGTTTTGCTTTAGAAATAAACAAATACCATTTTTTAAATGATATTGCGTGGTTTAAGCCAAATGCTTCGCCAAATTTGTCATGCCGATTTTTTACAGCCAGTCATGAAACTTTGCTTTGGGCGAGAAAGGAGAAGATGGGCAAGCATACTTTTAATTATGATTTAATGAAAAATGGCGAATGGCCAGAAGATCAAATGAAAAAGCCCGGATTGCAAATGAGATCTGTTTGGTCAATCAACACGCCAAAACCGATTGAAAAAAAATTTGGCAAACACCCTACGCAAAAATCTTTCGATTTGCTTAAAAGAATTGTTTTAGCAAGCACAAACAAGGGCGATTTAATTTTAGATCCCTTCGCTGGAAGCTCAACAACGGGGCTTGCGGCTTATCTTTATGGCAGAAATTTTATTGGTATAGATACTGAAAAACAATATCTTGATTTATCTATCAAAAGATTTGAAGAACTGGATAAGAATTTAAAAAATAAACTTTCGAAAAAATAGTATGAAAAATTTACCTTTTTATAACGAAAACTTAAAATGCAAAAATGAAGATGAGGTTTTTGATTTTTTAATCGCCAATTTAAAACCAAGCAATATGCTTTGGTCTTATTTTGTAAATTGGGAAAAAGTCTTACGCAATACAAAACAAATTGAATTGGCTTTAAATAACCTAAATTATCTTATTGGCAAAGATGATTTTGACAAAGAATTTAAGTTTTTACTCAAAGAAAATCCAAATTTAGCAAAAGCTATTCCTGCATTAGTCGTACGAGACGGCTCAAACAAAAAGAATTTCAAAATTTTGGTAGATTACAAAAATAAAAAGTTAGTTTATGAAGATTATGATTTTACAAAGGAAAAATTGTCAGACGAGGATATTGAAAAATATCTAATTTTTGTAAAAGAAACTGGCTTGAAAGATTTAATCATAAATAAAAAAATTAAAAACCTAGTTGATTACATGATCGGGGTTGAAGCAGGATTGGACAGCAACGGAAGAAAAAATCGCGGAGGTCATGCTATGGAAGATATTGTTGAAGCTTTTATCATTGATTTGTGTAATAAAAATAAATTTAGATATTTGAAAGAAGCAAACGCAGAAAAGATTAAACGAGAATTTGGCTATGATGTGCCAGTTGATAAATCTTCAAGAAGATATGATTTTGTTATAGACAATGGGAAAGAGCTTTTTATTTCTGAAACAAATTTTTATGGCGGAGGTGGATCAAAGCTAAAATCAACCGCAGGCGAATATAGAAATTTGTTTGATGTTTTGGATGGAAAATATAAATTTATTTGGATCACTGACGGACTTGGCTGGAAAACAACCACGAAACCACTCCGCGAAACTTTTAATCATAACGACTACCTTTTTAGTTTAGTAATGCTTGAAAAAGGAGTTTTAGAATTTTTAATTAACTAACTTTAAAAATATGAGCAAAACAGACTTAATTAAAAAAATTGAAGCTAAAAGAAATTCAAAAGTAATAACCTATTTAACAAGTGATCGGCCGGGTCCTCTTAACGCAAAAATTGCTGGCGACATTATACCAATAATTAGTCAACAACTACGAAAAATTGGCAAGGTCGAAAACATTGATTTATTTATTTTCAGCCAAGGTGGCGATACGATGGTTCCATGGAGATTAGTTTCCATGATAAGAGAATACTGCACTAAATTTTCTGTTTTAATTCCTTACAAAGCACACAGCTCTGCAAGCATGATTTCTCTAGGTGCTGACGAAATTGTAATGACAGATTTATCAGAAATTTCACCGATTGATCCATCAACCGCAAATATTTTCAACCCAAGCGATCCACAAAATCCTCAAAATAAAATCCCGATTTCAGTCGAGGATGTTATGGCTTATTTTGATTTGGTAAAAAACAAATTTGGAATTAAAAATGACGAGGATTTAACTAAAATATTTAATAAGTTTGTAGAATCAAATCCGCAGATACACCCATTAGCGCTCGGGAACGTTAATCGTACCCACAATTTAATTAGAGTTCTCGCAAAAAGATTACTTAAAAGCCATAATAGCCCCATGGCAGAAGATGTAATAGAAAAAATCGTGGATAACTTAACAGAAAAACTTTATTCACATCAATACTACATAGGCAGAAAAGAGGCCAAAAATGATTTAAAAATTGATACTGTTATTTTTGCGGACGATGAAACGTCGAATTTATTAAGCGAACTTTATGAAGAATACCGAAAGGAAATGGGCTTAAACATAACAAGTTGGAGTCCTGAAGTAGAATTAGGTGTGGGAACTGATCAGATTAAAAAAGATTATAAAATTGCTTACATTGAAAGCGTTGAGTTATCAAACTATTTTCAACTATCTATTGAATATAAAAAACAACAGCTTAATATAACACAGCCGACACCGCAAGGACCGATTCAAATTCCACAAGAACAAATCGGATTTAGAATTATTGATCAAGGCTGGAAATAATAAAAAGTTATATGATTAATTTTTTAAATTCAGGATTTTTTACGGCTTTAACGACAATATTAACTGCATTTGTAGCAATTTTTTTGTATTACTGGGAGCAACGAAAAAAGAAACGAGATGCTGCAAAAATAATCATTCAAGAGATAAGGAGAGCTGAAGATTTAATTAGTGAATACAAAGAACATGGCGGTTATAAATTTACAAAAAAAATTATTGCTACAAATAGCTGGGCAAAAAATATTCACTACTTTGTTGGCAATTTAGCACAAGATGAAGTCGATAAAATAAGTACTTTATATTCAACTGGTGAGTACCTCGATACCATAATTGCGAAGGTGTCAGATCACACTTTTGATGAACAAGTTAAATCATATGAAAGCGAAGTTAAACAAATCGTTGCTGGGCTTCAAAATCCTATAACAAGTCAACAGTCAACATCTGGCGGTGACCAATCAGGCGCTCAAGTAATACCTAAAATTATACAACGAGCAATACCTGTGAAAATTCAAATTCCGCCGCCATGGA
>JAGVFQ010000009.1 GCA_020057505.1 Patescibacteria group bacterium
CATTAATTTTCAGGTTTGGAATGGGGCTTCTTGGGTATATGGTACGAATGCAGCCGCAGGAGGTAACTACGGTAATGTAGGCACAACCAATGATGCTTATCGCGGTTTTGACATTGCTTATGAACAAAATTCCGGAACTGCTCTCGTAGTATATGAAAAAAATACCACTTCGGACAAGGTCGTCTATTATCGTACTTATGATGGTACCCAGTGGAGCAATGAAAGTATTCTTACGTTTGTTAGCGGTGTCAATGGTGCAATTTTTTGGGTGAGACTTGAAATGAAGCCGGGATCCGACGATATAATGCTCGCAGCAGAGGATGCAAACTCCGATATTCGCGCTATCCGTTGGGACGGCGCAACTGATAGTTGGGCAAACGAGCAACTTCTTACTTCTACTGCTTCCATTGCCACCTCTGATCCTTTTGATGTGGCATGGGAAGGAGTTTCCGGAGACGCGCTTGTGATGTACGGCGACGGCACTGCGCGTGATTTCTGGACTTTTAGCGGGAGTACTTGGACCGATGGAACCGGCGCAGGAGTGCTGTGTACAAATACTGGCACTGGTAATGGTTGTCTTACAACCGCTGCCGCTACCCACCAATTAAAACTTACCTCTGGTGTAGGTAATGATTATATCGCCATGATACTCATTGATGCTAGAGCAGATGTTTCTGCTCAGATGTGGAATGGCAGCACTTGGCTTGGCAATCCATCTGCCCAGGCAACTTGGGAGGATTCTGCAGCTGAGCTTCCTTCTACCACTATCCGTTCGAGAACTGTTGAGGTGGCGTTTGAGCAGGTAGGGAATCGTTTTCTTTTTACCTATATTGATGCAAACGCTTTGGGTATTGATTATTTTTTCTTTGATCATGATGATGATGGTTGGGACAGTAGTACTCTTGCAGCGCTTACTGATATTGAAACTGCTGGCGGTACTGCAAATACTCTTTTTTCCGATGACATAGAACTTATTCATCTTGATCCAAATTCTGAAGATCCCGCGCAAATTATGTTTACTGGCGTGGATCTTCTAAACAGTGCGCGTTCATATTTGTGGAATGGCTCTGCCTTTACAACTCCCGCCCAATATATACACGAAACTGTTATTTCCGTGGATTTTTTTGACACGATTTATTTTGTTTGGGACAAACCCACCCCCAGCCCAGATGCCACAAGTTATACCAATACTGAAACAGGTCTAAACTACGCCAATTGCGCTACTACGGGTTGCGGCGGCCGTATTAGCCAGATAATCACTGTTGCTGGATCGAGTTTCGGCGCGGCAGTGGCAAACAAAGATACTTGCAGTTCGGGAGCAAGCAATGGCTGTCTTAGAATTGATGGCTATACGATTCCCGCGGCCGATATTAGCAGTTGGACAAATACGCAAATAGTTTTTGCCCTGCCCGGCGTCATTACCAATTTTGGCGGATCAGGGACTACTTGCGGCGCGGCAGGATCAGGTCTTTGTGTTACTCAGAACGGAGTAAATGACATCGGCGGAGCTTTGGAATTCTGGGTTTTCCCTAATATCACTGCAGTCTCGCCTTCTGGAGCAGGGGAGGGGAAAGAGGGCGATTCCGTGACTTTAACCGGCAATCGTTTTGATACAACCCAAGGGACAGTAGTATTTCAAAATTGTGGAGCGGGTGATGTCTCGGCCGCAATCAATACTTGGAATGATACTTCAATCACTACCACTGTACCTGCGGGCATTGCTGATAACGATGATTCTTGCGATATAAAAGTAACTCGCGCTTCAGGCACCGGATCGAAAACCGACACCTCAACGGGCTTTGTGGTTTTGCCAAGTATCATTGCCGTTGCTTCTCTTGATACAAACGCGGCTCGAGAGTATAGCGCTTCCGACACTGACGGCTTAATCATGCTTTCAGGCAGCCATTTTGGCGCCGCGGGAACAGCTGCTATACTCGGCTCAGTTTCTACCCAGCATGCCTCAGTTGGAGGATCATGCACTAGCGGTGGCTATGGAGCATCAACTGTTTGTTTGGAAGTGCCAACGGCTATCTCGGATTCGCTTTATACGGGGGATATTATTTTAACAAGAACGGCTGATTCCAAAGCTAATACTTATAATAATTTTAGAATTTTGCCGCGAATTACGTCGTTAGTTCCTTCAAGCGGCGTGGAAACCGACCCGGTTCAGATTAATGGCAACCATTTTTGCGAAACCGGCACCTGCCCCACGGCGGGAAATAGAAATACCGCGGCTGATAATATTACTTTTTATAATGGCGTTAGTGTTCCCGACGCTGATGTTTCGACGTGGACGCATACACAGGCAAATGTTTTGGTGCCGATTGGAGCGGCTACGGGCAATGTTATATTAAGAAGCAATAATTATAATAGTAACGGCACGGCTTTTACTGTTTTATCAGCAACGCCGGGCGACCCAACCAGCTTGGGACAATACAAAATTGATGCAATAACAGCGATTTCAACCGGCGGCGGGACCAACGAAACAACGGTTAAATTAAAAATGACTATGGATGCTTCCGTAAATGACACTCTTTATCCGCAGGTGGAAGTGAAAATTGTTACCACGGCTTTTGATGAAACCGGCGTTCTTGAAGGCACAGGTGTGAGCTATACCGGCACTCCGGTCATTGGCTGGGTTTTTGCGCCAGGTCTAGTGAATGGCAATTCCTATCATTGGCGGGCGAGAATCAGGCGGGGGACATATTACAGCAATTGGGTAAGCTTTGGCGGCAATGTAGAAAATCCGCCTACTAATCCGGCAGACATTGATTTCTACATTGATACCGCTGCGCCGGTAATAACTTTAGGCTCTGATGGCACTTGCACAACAGCATCAAGTTCAATCACTGATCTTTCGGCTACGATAGTTTGGATAACCGATGAAAATTCCACCTCGCAAGTTGAATATGGAACTGACTCCAATTTGGCAGGCAGTACGCTTTTCCCCAGTTCGCCCTCGGATTCGGTGACCGCTCATACGGTTAATTTGAGCGGCTTGACAGCGGCGACAACTTATTATTTTCGCGTTCGATCAAAAGACGCGCTAAACAACGAAGGAATATCACCAGCCGTCTCGCCGTATTGTTCTTTCACGACCACAGCGGCAGTGCTACGGCCCATGAAAACCATTGAATACTATATTAATCAAAATACCAGCCAACTGACATCCCCCTACGCCAGTCCCACAGTTACGTGGCCTTTTATCGCTTATATTTCAGAGACCAGTCCGGTAATCAAAAGCGCTTTTATTGAAGTGAGCGGCGTATCATCCGGCGACGTTGATCATGATATAACCATTCAAGTCAATACGGCGGCCAGTCTTGTCGCTTCTTTGGATTCCTCTCTTAGCACTGAAGCGTTTACGGTTTTGTATAGTATCCCATCGCCTGATACAGATTTAGTTATAGCCACTCCAAGCAGCCCGACCGTGAGCAATGATTTGAAAATTACTCTCGGCGGCGCTTCGACCACGTCATTGCTTTCAGCCAAATTGATTTTAACTTACTATTACACGCCTTAATTAGAATTACGAATTATGAATCAAGAATCAAGGGTTTAGAAAACAACCTTAATTCATAATTCTTGATTCATGACTCTGTTTTATGTTTAATGGTTTTAAAAGATATCTGTATTTTGGAGGATTTGTATTGTTATTTTTGTATTTTCTTCCCATCAATTCCGCCAAGGCAGAAGAAGTAACTACTTTGAAATTTTTTGTCGGCCAGGAAACAACACAGCACGCTTCCGGCGACATAGTGAACATGCCTTTTACTATTTTTATTGGCGATGATATTACATCAGTCAAGAGCGCGCAATTTGAAATAAAAGGCATCTCCAGCCCGACGGCAAGCCAAGTTATTGATGTTTCCATTGATGATGGAACGTTCGCTTCGCCGCGCGTGCAAACCCTGATATTGGACGCGAGCGGTAAAACAACGCCATTCAAAATATTATACGATGCGACCAGTTATATGGCTATAACCAGTCCGGGCGAGTATTCTTACACCCTGAATCTCCGGGCTACCGGCGCGGCCATATCTCTTTGGTCGGCCAAGCTTATATTCACTTACGCTTACACTCCTACCACCGGCAAATATGCCAGTTCCGGCTATTTAATTTCATCAATTTTTGACACCCAAGTGACAGACGGAACGGCTTTAAATTCAATCATGTGGCAAGGGAATTTGCCAAGCGGCAGCCACGTAAAATTCCAATTTGCCTCATCCAATTCTTCATCCGGCCCATGGACATATCTTGGTCCAAGCAGCAGTTCTGCCACATATTATGAACCTTCCGGCCCTGACACGCCCATGGAAATAGATTTGACAGATCATAATAGCAAAAGATATTTGCGTTATAAAACCATACTCAACCCAACGACTAATAAAAGCCAAACGCCGCGCGTAGACGACGTTATTCTAAACTGGAGTCCATAAAAAGTTAAAGATTAAAAAATGTTCGCAAAAATTAAAAAAAAATTCAGACTTTTATTTTTAAGTCGCAGGTCCGCTAAGGGTTTTACTTTAGTTGAATTGCTTATTTATATTTCAATTTTTGCCGTATTCTCGGTGGTGACTGTTGATGCTTTTACCACCATCGCCAAAGGCAATGCGGCATCAGGCACAGCTCTCGAGGTCCAGCAAAATCTAAGATATTCAATGGAGCGAATAACTCAAGTTATTCATAGCGCCACGGCTGTAAATAGCACGAGCGCGAGTACGCTCAGTCTAGCCATGGCGGATGTCGCTCTCAATCCGACAATATTCAGTCTGAATAGCGGCGTCTTAAACATCCAAGAGGGGGCTGATCCAATTCAGGCTTTAACTACTAACAAAGTTGTGGTTGATGCTTTAAATTTTTTCGAAATTTCGAACGGTTCGCCAGCGAAATCCACCGTAGAAACAAATCTGACAATCAGTTATAATAATCAAGGCAATACTGATTATCAATTTTCCGCTTCATCGAGAACAACGGCCTCATTAAGACAGTAATCTTAATTTGTCTTATTATGATTTTAAAAAATAAAATAAATAAATCCGGCCTTGCCGCTCTGCCCTCGATTCTCGTGATTGCCACAGTGGCTCTTGTCGCCGGATTATCCATGGCAAGCGGCGGGCTCGCTGAATTATCAATAAGCCAAGAGCAATTAAGAAGCCAAGAAAGTTTTTATATCGCCGAATCCGGCATCGCCGACGCTTTGATTAAAATTACAAGGAATAAAAAATTTGAAAACGTTGGCTACGCTTTGTCAATAGGAGAGGGAAATGCTACAATAATAATACAAAAAGGCATACCCGTCGCAGGACAAACAACAATATTTTCAACAGGAAGCGTTAAAAATGGCAATCGCAAAATTCAGGCGATCGTTAACGTCGACAATAACGGCAAGGTCACGATGGCGTCATGGAATGAATATGTTGATTAATATTATTTTTCCTAATTCTAAAATTATTCATTGAGCTTATGAATCTATTGGGATTATTGTACCCCAAAGAAAAAATCGGCGGACTGGAAATCAGAGACGATAAAATCCGTTATCTTTTTTTGAATAAAAACGGAAATAATTTTAATATTGCGTGCCAAGAATCCATCAAGCTTGATAAAAATATAATCAAAGACGGAATAGTAAAAGATAAAAAAGGATTAATCAAGGCATTGAAGGAACTCCGGCGCAAAGTCCAGACTAAAATCAAAAGCCCGTATATTATTCTTACAATCCAATCGGCTAATATTTTTAGCCAGGCTTCAAAATTTCCGCTCATTTCAGATGAAGAAATAGATTCGGCGATAGAGCTGAATATCGGTTTTGCTTCGCCCTTTCCGGCCGGGGAAATCTATTATGATTGGCAGGATATAAAAACTTCGGAAACAGGGAGCAGAGAAGTATTGCTGTCCTTAGCTACGAAAAATATTATCAATTCCTATATTGAAGCGCTCCGAGCAAGCGGTTTCATGCCCTTTGCCATTGAAAATTCAGCCTTAAGTTTGAGTTTTATCTGCAATAATTTCGCCGGTAAAAATGGCCTTATCGCTAATGTAGGTGAATTTGGGGCTGATATAATTTTAATAAAATCCGGAACTTTAAAATTTTCGCGATCAATGAATTGGAACGATTTTCTCGGCAAAGAAGATAAAAAAACCGCCAAAAATGAAATTTCGCTCGAAGCTATAAAGGATTATTTGAAAGCTGAAATTTTTAAAGCGATTAATTATTTTGAAGCGGAAGAGAACGTTAAAATAGATGAGATAGTATTTTTGGCTCCGGCAAAATGGAAAAATGGGCTGGCGAAGCATTTGTCATCGCTTGGCGTAAAAATATTGAATTTAGAGCCTGTGAATAAAATTAATCCGAAAGATATCGAAAAGATTGACGATTCGTGGTGGCCGATATTTGGCGCCGCGGCCCGGGGTATTATTCCGCGCAGTGAAGATGATTATATCAGTTTTATGCCCGTGGGCACCGAGGAGGCCTATAATCAGAAAAAATTAATTTCCTACACTTCTCTTCTAAGCAAAGTATTTATAACGGTATTTATCGCTTTTACCGCCATATTCGCCGGTACTGCAATATTTTTTTCCTATACAAAAGTGAATCTGGAAAAACAAATAACTCTGCTCGGACGCCAGCCGCAATTGCCCGAATTGGAAACATTGGAAAAACAAGCGATCAAATTTAATAGCGACGTCGCGTTGATTGCCAAAGCGCAAACCAATATTACCGACTGGGCGCCTATTGTTAAAATAATTATGAGCCAAGTAACGCCCGGAATCACCATAACTTTAATTTCGGCGTCATCTTTGGATAATCCGATTAATATAACCGCGATTGCCGCGTCTCGTGATGGCGCTTTATTTTTTAAGAAAAAAATAGAATCAGATCCGCATTTTAAAGACGTAATATTGCCGGTCACGAGTTTTGTTCAAAGCGAGAATATTGTATTTTCCGTTTCTCTGAAATATAATAAATAAATATGCAAAACGATTTTAGAAAAAATATTTTTCGATTGCTGTTACAAACATTGATTGTTTGCGTTTTGTGTTTGGCGGCAATTATCTTAATCGGCCGAAAAATTACGAGCGATAGCAAGGCAATGGCCGATCTGCGCGCTGATTCAGTTATGCAACAAAATGAAGGAGAGAGACTGATCATGCTGCAAAATGATTATAAAAAAATCGCTGATAATATCGACTACGTCAACAATCTATTACCCACAGAGGACCAATTGATTAATTTTTTGTCGACAATAGAGAAAATCGCCAAAGAAACCAATAACGCCGAAACCTTTCATTTTTCCGGAGATATAAATCAGGGTTCGAATAGCGAGCCAAGGAATATTAATTTTACAATCGATCTTCAAGGCGATATCAGCAGTTTTATCGCTTTCTTGGAAAAATTAAAAATAATTCCTTATTACGTAAGAATCAACAGTTTTAATATCGGAAGCGGTCAAGGAATTTCGAGCAAATCGCAAATCAATCTATCGGGGAGAGTCTATTTAAAATAAAAATGTTTTAATTTATGAAAAAATTCAAAGAAAAATATTATATAACAATATCCGCGGTAGTTATGGCTTTTTTGATTATTTTTATTATTATCGCGGTTTATTTTTTATATGGCTCGATAAAAAAGTCTTTTGGAGCAGATTCAAATTTAATCAACGCGGAAACAGTTAAATTCGATCTGGAAAATTACGAAAAAATAAAATCAAAATTGCCATCGGCAGGAGCCGCAATTGTAAATACCGCCAATACTTCAACAACTAACACCAATATCAACACTAGTGCTTCAACCAATACCAACGCGGTGAAATAATTATAATATTTCATGAGTCTTAAATCTTATATAATATTAATGTCGATCTGCACGGCCGTTCTGTGGTTTGGCTGGGCGTTGATAATTAATTTTATCAATCCCTCCGCGACCGGAGTATTCGGTTTTATATTTTTTTACGCGACTTTGTTTTTAGCTTTGACGGGAAGTATCACTATTATTGGACTAATTATTAGAATAAAATCTGCCGAAAGAGAATCTATCGCGAAAGAAGTCAGTACGGCTTTGCGCCAAGGGGTTCTTTTTGCAGTTTTAATAGTGGGCTTGCTTTTTCTTCAAAGCCTTAGACTGCTTTCATGGTGGAATGTAGCTCTTTTTATTTTGGCAGTTACGCTTATTGAATTCTTTTTAATATCATTCAAGCGCTCATACTAATCTTGCCAAAAAATCATTATGGATATATAATATTTTAACTAAGACATCGCAAAATACAGGATCTTTGAACAGAAGCTCAGAAATTAATAAAAAATAGCCTAATCCATTTTTTAGGCTTATTTTAAACAAAAAAATCGTCTCTATATATGTTTAATAGATTGTTGGGAAAATTTTCCAAAGATCTCGGTATTGATCTCGGAACGGCCAATACGCTGGTCTATGTTAAGGATAAAGGCATTGTGATTAATGAGCCTTCAGTTGTTTCAATTAATACGAAGACTGATCAGATCGTCGCTATCGGCGAGGACGCGAAAAAAATGCTCGGAAAAACGCCGGGGCATATTTGCACGATCAAACCTTTGACAGCCGGCATTATTTCCGATTTTGAAGTGACGGAAAAAATGTTGAAATATTTTATTGAAAAAGTCCATCAAGAAAATTTTACTATTATTCCGAGACCTCGGATTATTATCGGCATTCCGCTTGATATCACTGAGGTTGAAAAAAAGGCAGTTGAAGACGCGGCATTATCCGCCGGCGCCCGGCAAGTTTATCTGGTCGAAGCACCCATGGCCGCCGCCATCGGCATCAGACTGCCCATCGAAGAAGCGATTGGAAATATGGTCATTGATATCGGAGGGGGCAAAACAGAAATTGCCGTTATTTCCTTAAGCGGCGTTGTAAACTGGAAATCAATTAATATCGCCGGCGATGAAATGAACAAAAATATCATCACTTACGCGAGAGATAATTTCAATCTGCTCGTCGGTGAAAGAGTGGCGGAGAATATTAAAATTAAAATCGGCTCAGCGATTGAGCTTGACGAAGCTCTTGAAACGGAAATGAGAGGAAGAGACTTGATTACCGGCTTGCCGAGTTCCATCACGATTAATGACGAACAAATTCGCGAAGCCTTATCAAAATCCGTCAAGGCGATTATTGATAATATCAAAATGACCCTTGAAATGACACCTCCTGAATTAGTCGCTGATATCTATGAAAGAGGCATTATTTTAACCGGCGGCGGCGCTCTCTTGAAGGGCCTGGACAAAGCTATTTCCAAAACCACGGAAATTCCCGTCCATATCGCCGATGACGCCCTGACCTGCGTTGTTCGCGGTATTGGCAGGCTTCTGGATAATGACAAGTTGCTTGCCGAGGTGGCAGTACCATCGACTCAGGAAGAAACCAACGCCAGATAAATTCTATTTGATTGGAACCTATGAAACTTAATATTTTGAAGACGCTCAAACTCTCTTCTGTTTTGATAGCAGTAATTTTACTGCTAATTTTTTTTCATCTGATTAATATTCTGAATCCCGTAGAAAACTTGGTTTATCGCATGATAAACCCCCTGCAAAATTTTGCCTATATAACCGGCGGCAAAATAAATAATTATTTCCAATCCAAGGCAGATGCTAAGAATCTTGATAGCGAAAACAACGCCCTAAAATCTCAAATTAATGATTTGATAATAGAAAATACTCGGCTAAAAATCATTGAGAAAGAAAACGAGAACCTGAAAGCGGAATTGAGTTTTATCGAGAATAACAAATATAATTATGCGATCGCCCGCATTATCGGCGAAAATATCGACAACCAGTCAATTATTATTATCAACAAAGGCAAATTGGACGGCATCAAAATCGGCTATCCAGTAGTGTTTGGTAATGGCATAATGATCGGCAAAATCATCAAAGCTAACGATTCTATTTCATTTGCCTTATTATTAAACGACAGCCAAAGCAAAATCGCCGCGTCGATTTTGAATACTGATAATTCTATGGGTGTGGTTGAAGGCGAATATAAATTAAGCTTGAAAATGGGATTATTGCCGAAGAACCAAACAATCAACCAAGATGATATTGTCATTACCTCCGGCCTGGAAAGCAATATACCCAAGGGATTGGTTATCGGCAAAGTGAACAGGCTTCAAACAAGCACTAACGACTTATTCCAAACCGCGATAGTCAATCCCATAATCTCTTATGAGAGTATTAATCTCGTCGCAGTAATCATTCCTTAAATAATATGGCAAAAATAACTGTAATATTAATAATATTGCTCATCGGCTCAATTTTTCAAATAAGTTTTCTGCCATCCTTGGGCTACCCGATAGATAATTTGAATCTGATTATCAGTATAATTATTTTTATCACAGCTATTATAAGCTATAAGATGGGCATTTGGCTGGCTTTTGGTTTTGGTTTGATCCTTGATCTGTATTCTATATATCCATTTGGATTGCTAGCGATAGCCCTAATCCTGACTGTCATAGGCCTTAATCTGTTTTTCGATAATTTCTTTACCAATCGTTCGCTGTATTCTCTTTTGGCCCTGGGCATAATTGGCACTTTTATTTTTAACGCAATGCTTGCGATATTCAATCTTCTAAATTTTATCTCCAATCCGGTGGATAATAATATAAATTTTTTAAATATCACTTTCTTCTATAATTTTTCGTGGCAGATCGGATTGAATTTGGCAATATTGGCACTGATGTTTTTATCGCTTGATTCAATCAATAGAAAATTAAGATCTAATTTTATCCTTGGAAAATAAAATGCATCGGAGATCAAATATAAAAAATGATTTTAGTTTTGAAAAAACTAAATCCAACAGCATCAAATTAATCCGAGAAGAGCCGGATTGGTTTGACGATATGCTTTCTCATTCGTTAACCGGAAACAAAACCAGAATAAATAAAGAATTTCTAAGCCCCGCGATTGATTTTTATCGGCTAAAGATGTGCCTTTTCGTAGTACTGGCCGGTTTTTTGATTCTATCTTCCAAAATGTTTTACCTCCAAGTTGTGAAAGGGGATTATTATCGCGCCATCGCGGAAGAAAATCGCATCCGGGTTCAAACCACCAAAGCGAGCCGAGGCTTAATCTATGATCGAAACAATATTCCCTTAGTTCAAAATTCACCCAACTTTGTCTATTCAATCGTGCCTGGAGATCTGCCGAAGGAAAAGAGCAAGAGAGAAGAAATCATTAACAAAATCGCCGGACTGTCAAATCTCTCCGCGGAAGCGATCCACGAAGCCATTGATCCTTATCCATTACTCTATTACCAGCCAATCATTATCAAAGAAAATGTCACCCAAGAAGAAGCGATTAAACTAAAAATCGCGAGTATCGATCTCGCCGGCATCATTCTTGAAATCGATACGAGACGCGACTATCTCAACAAACCGACCGATGCGACAAAAGTTTTGAGCTTGTCTCATGTTTTAGGCTACGTGGGCAAAATTAGCAAAGAAGAATTAGACAAAAAGAGCGATGAGTACGAAGCGAACGATTATCTGGGCAAATCCGGCCTTGAACTTTCATGGGAAGACGCTCTCCGGGGATCTGACGGCAAAAAACAAATCGAAGTCGATGCCTTTGGCAAAGAAAAAAGAATTATTACGGAAGAAATCTCGCACCCGGGAAAGAATTTAATTTTATCTTTGGATTTTAATCTTCAAAAAAAATGCGAAGATGTTTTGAATAGCTATTTGAAAAAATTTAATAAAAAAAGAGGTTCGGTTATTGTCATGAACCCCAATAACGGCGAAATTCTATCACTCGTCAGTCTCCCGGCTTTTGATAATAATCTTTTCACCAAAGGCCTGTCTAACAAAGAATATCAAAACTTGATTGGTAATCTCGATCAGCCATTATTTAATAGGAGTATTAAAGGCGAGTATCCGTCCGGTTCCACTATCAAGCCGATAATGGCTTCAGCGGCCCTTGAAGAAAAAATTATAACTGAAAAAACCGCTTTTTGGAGCACGGGCGGCATTTGGTACAACCAATGGTTTTTCCCCGATTGGCGGGCGGGCGGACACGGGCTCACGGATGTTAAAAAAGCCATTGCCGAGTCGATCAACACGTTTTTTTATATTATCGGCGGCGGCTATAAAGATTTTATCGGGCTAGGACCGAATAAAATCGCGGAATACGCCCGCCTCTTCGGTTTAGGTGAAAAATTAGATATTGATCTACCTGGCGAATCAAGCGGACTCATGCCCACGCCGGAATGGAAAGAAGAAACCAGAAACCAAGCATGGTATATCGGCGATACTTATCACATGTCGATCGGCCAAGGCGATGTTCTCGTCACGCCGCTCCAGATGGCCGCGAGTACCGCTGTCTTCGCCAACCGAGGAATTCTTTATAAGCCGCATCTGGTAAAAGAAATAGTTGACCCGGAAACCGGCAAAAAAGAAGAAATAGGCTCAACGACTATTCGATCCAACTTTATCAGCTCGCTAACCATTAATATAGTGAGCAGAGGCATGAGACAGACTGTAACTTCCGGCAGCGGCCGATCGCTCTTGGATCTGCCCGTCGCCGTAGCCGGCAAAACCGGCACCGCCCAATGGAGGACAGACAAGCCACCGCATGCCTGGTTTATCGGTTTCGCGCCTTTTGAAAAACCGGAAATTGTCGTTATGGTTATGGTTGAAGAGGGCATAGAAGGCAGCGTGATCGCCACTCAAGCGGCGAAAGAAATATTTTATTTGTACTTTACTACGAAATAATTTCTAATTTTCAATTTTTAATTTCCAATGAATGAATAAACAAATGTTTTAATTCTATAATTTTCAACCATTAAAACATTGGAAATTGATTCATTAAAAATTCACTGAAAATTAAAAATTAGAAATTGAAAATTTTTGATGATAGTTTAAAATACTAAAACTGTATTAAATAGATTTTCTTGTTAAACTAGAAAGACAAATCCTAAACTCCGACGGTGTGGATAACTCCCTAAACACCAATAAACAAACAAAAAAACAGGGCTACAAGAAAAAAATTAGCTAAAATAAAACAAAAATTTACCATTAGTGGCAGGTTGACAAAATATGAGTTCACAGTTATCTTTATATCTATAACTGCCGGATTAACTAATCTTTATTTAAAAAAAATGGCTGAATCGATTTATATAAGCCGAGAAGGCTTGGAAAAATTAAAAAAAGATCTCGAAGAGTTAAAAAATGTCAAGCGCAAAGAAATTATTAAAAGGATTGAAATCGCCAAAGATCTTGGAGATCTTTCCGAGAATGCCGAATATACCGATGCCAAAGATGAGCAGGCTTTTATTGAAGGAAAAATTTTGGACATGGAAGATACTATTAACAATGCTATTGTTTTGGATGAGAAAAGAAACACGGGGACGGTAGATATCGGTTCGACGATCAAAGTATCCGTTGATGGCGGCCAAAGGGAATTTACCATTGTTGGATCAAGCGAGTCGATCCCTGAGAAAGGGCTGATTTCAAACGAATCGCCGCTGGGCCGGGCATTCCTCGGCCGAC
>JAGVFQ010000004.1 GCA_020057505.1 Patescibacteria group bacterium
AATACCAATTTGTCCCCGGTAGCCGCTCCCGCCGCAAAATTTGCAACCCGTACCTTGATAAAGGGTTGTGGGAATTTTTCTTTTCAGAGCTCCCGGCACTAAAACTAATTGTTCCTTGATTGTTTCGGCTATATCCGGATTTACCGCAAGGCTAGTGATGCATTGGGGGCAAATTTTTCTCACTAAACGTTGCGCGATTATCAGATTTATAGTGCTGGCAATAAGGAATGGTTCAATGCCAATATCAATTAAACGAGGAATTGCCGTAGGCGCATCATTAGTATGAAGAGTGGATAATACCAAATGCCCGGTGAGAGCGGAATGAACAGCGATTTCGGCAGTTTCCGAATCTCTAATTTCACCAACCATCATAATATCGGGATTCTGCCGAAGGAGCGAGCGCAATCCGGTCGCGAAAGTAATGCCGGCCTTGGTATTTACTTGAGTTTGATTGATTCTTGGAATGTCGTATTCGATCGGATCCTCAACCGTAACAATATTAACATCAGGCGTATTTAAAATATTAAGGATAGTATAAAGAGTGGTAGTTTTACCCGATCCGGTAGGTCCGGTAGAGAGAATCATGCCATGCGTTTTTTTGATGTTATCTTGGATTATTTTCAGAGCAGCGGCAGGGAAACCAAGTTCGGCCAGATTTAAAGGTCTCGCTGATCCGCGAAGCAATCGCATCACGGCCTTCTCGCCATAAAATGTCGGCATGACGGATACGCGGACATCGACATATTGTTCTTCAAGCTTATATTTGAATCGGCCATCTTGCGGTTTTAAATGTTCGTCGATTGCCAAATTGGAAATAATTTTAACTCTCGCTATCAGAGCCGGATTGATTATTTTCGGCAAAGTGACAATTTCTTTCAAAATACCGTCAACTCGAAAACGGACTAAAAGTTTATCCTCAAGAGGTTCAAAGTGGATATCAGATGAATTAAGAGATATAGCGTATTCGATGATACTGTCCAATATGGAAATTATTGGAATATTTTCCGCCAATTTTTCCGGTCCAACATTCTCCAAAGCCGCGGCCTCTGCAATATTTTCTTCTATAATTTTGTTGAAATCCTCACTGATATTTCTTTTATATTGCTTGAAAACAGAATTTAGATTTGAGACAGTCGTGAAATACGGCTCGACCGAACAACTTGTTTTTGCTTCAATAAAGTTAATTGTTTGAAGATCGATCGGATCATTCATGGCGACTTTAATTCGGCATCTATCGCCAATGGCTTTTTTATCAAAAACGATAACGCGTTTGGACTTGGCAATGCTTTCAGGCAAGATATCAAGTATGTCTTGCGCGACCGCTCCTGCTCTCAAATCAATTTTTGGAATACTAAAATATTCACCAAGCAATTCAATCAGATACTCCTCTGTGACAAGTCCCTTGCCGATCAGAACATTGACGAGCGTTTGATTGGCACGCCGTGATTCATCTCTGGCTGATTCAAAATCTTTTTCATTCGTAATGCCGGCATCAAGCAGGATTTTTTTTATTTTTTCGTCCGCGATGTGCACAGTTTAAAATTATAAAAATTAACTTTTTTATATTTTTAATAAATATAGTCCTGTAGTTTCGCTGATGAATTTTCCAAGAAAAAGCGTCAGCATTGCCGCCAAGAGCCAAAGCGGCGCGAGATCGATTTCTTTCTCCAATTTTCTTAAAACTATAAGATAAATGATAGCGAGAAGAATCGTAAAACCGAAATAAATTAAAAAATTCGGCCAACCAACAATTAGGCCGCCCAAAAAAGCCAGTCCCCCTTCTTTTAATTCAAAAATTCCTTTTTTGTATTTTGCGCCAAAAATAACAAGCAAAAAAAGCAAAAAACTGCTTACAGCCGCGCTTATTAGCGGATAAAAATAACGTTGCCGAATATAATCATAAAAATAAGCTTCATTGTACGGCGGCACCAAATATTGGCCGAGGGCGCTATTTTTCCAAAAATAATACGTACTGATTGATTGGATAACGGCTTTTGCCAATAAAAGCGCTAAAACAATTATTATCGCGGATAAAATAAATTTTTTTGATATAGTTTCTTGTTTGAAGTAATAAAACGCCGCGGTTAATAAAATTATAAAATATACAATAAATGGAATCCATGCTATCAAATAATTAGACGTAAGGATGTTCATATAATTTTAATAAGCGATCGCGGAATATTTTGGAGAATTTGAATTACAAAACACTTATTGTCATTGTCATTGCGAGCCCCGCATCGTGCGGGGCAATGACAAACTCCCCAACGTTTCGTAATTCGCTAAAATCCCCAATAAAATCTATTTTTAAGCTGTTGGCGCGTATTTCGGCAACAGGCGCAAATCAGCTCCAGTTTCGTACCTGGCGCTTTCCGTAGTGCTGGTGTCCGTGTTGGAATCACCGCCGTCTTTGGTTTCTTTGTCTCCGAACTGAGTGCTTTCCAGATTGCCGTCCATTTCATAAGTATCGTCCGTCTTGCAAACATAGCGATAGTAGAGCGCACCGGCAGCAGTATTCACCGGATCAATCGGCAAATTGGAGATAATCGGTCCCTGTGTCAAGTTGGAAAAATTTAAATTTACCCAACCGGTGCCATCATTGAGTTGGTATCTATCCTCAGTTGTATAAGCGTAATTGGCATTGGCATTAGTTATTGGATAAGCAGTGCATGTTCCGCCTGTTCCCGTGCAAGGAAGACTGGCGTGGACCTTTGTCGCGTCAGCGCTGCCATTAGCTGCCGGACCGCTTGAAACGCAAGCTGATGAACCGCCCAAGGTATTGCCGGTTTTATTTAAGAACAAACTGATAGCCGTTTTCATTGTTCGTAAATCGGAAAGTCTTTGAGCGTCTCGGCCTTGGCGTAAAGTTTCAACCGGGTTGATGAAGATAACCACGATAACCATCAAAATGGCTAAAATCGTGATTACAACCAAAAGTTCCAATAAAGTGAAACCTTTTTTTGTGTTTTGTTGAGTCATAACTTGGTTTAATTAAATAATATTTTTTTATTTTAAATACTCATTAACTTTATCAATAATCGCGTTTATTGAAAAATTTGATTTGACGAGATAATCTACCGCTCCTAATTTCTTCCCGCGTTCAATATCACTTTCCTGACCAAGATTTGATAAAATAATAATGGGCGCTTTGATTTCCGGATGGTTTTTGTTGAGTTCCTCCATCACTTCAAAGCCATTTTTCTTCGGCATCATCAAATCGAGTAAAATCAAATCCGGCTTTACGGCGATAATTTGTTTCAGCGCTTCCTCGCCGTCTATAGCTGATATTGCCTCAAATCCTTTGAGCGTAAGCTTGGTTTGCAGTATTTTCTTTAAGAAAACATCATCTTCCGCGACTAAAATTTTTCGCTTTGCCTCCTTTTTAACTTCTCTTGTTCCCATATGCGATTTTCATTAAAAACCCTATATAGATTATAACACAATTTTTAAGGTTTGTGTATAAATTGGCCTTAAATTTCGCCTAGCTATTTAGAATCTGCCTGATTTTAGCCATCACTTCATAAATTTTGTAATTGGTTTTGATAAGATATCCTACCGCTCCTAATGTAATCCCTTTGGTAACATCCGATTCATCACCCAAATTTGAAAGAATTAAAACAGGAATTTTCGATAATTTCTTATCCGCTTTTACGCGTTTTAAAACCTCAAAACCGTTCATTTTAGGTAAAATAATATCCAGCAAAACCAGATCCGGTTTGAATGTTTTGACAAGATCCAGCCCGGATTCGCCGTCAATAGCAACCGCGATGCTATAATTTTCTTTATTTAAGACAAGTTCAAGAGCCTTAATTAAAGTTTGTTCATCCTCTATAATAAGAATCTTTTTTCTATTATTTTTTGGCATAATGCATATATTACATTTATTAGTATTTTAATTAATTGCTATAAATACTAAATAATCGCCATTAATTTATTTCTTAAGTACCTGCCTTACTTCATTAACCACTTCCTCAGGGGTATAATTTGCTTTAATTAAATATTTTACCGCGGAAAGCCGATAACCTTCTTTAACTTCAAACTCCTGCGATAAATTGGATAAAATAATAATGGGAATATTAGTAATCTTCATGCCTTCTTTTAACTCTTTTAAAAATTGGAAACCATCCATCTTGGGCATTAAGATATCAAGCAATATAGCATCGGGTATGTCCCCTTGTTTAATTATTTTAATCGCTTCTTCGCCATTTTTGGCGCCGATCGCATTGCAATTTTCTTTTTTAAATTTGATAGTATACAAATTCAAAAGATCTGGTTCGTCTTCGACGATTAAGATTGTCGGCTGATTTGATTTTGACGTTTTAGACATATTTTTGGTTTAAGGTTTTATATTTAGATTAAACTTTATATTGTCATTTTGCATTTTGATTTTTAATATTTAAATTTTTATTATTCCAGCGGCAGACTAAACGCAAATAAACTACCCTTGCCCAATCCCTCGCTCTTGGCCCAGATGCGGCCGCCATGGACTTCAATAATTCTTCTCGCGGTATAAAGTCCGATTCCCGTTCCGCCGGTATATAGCCTTTCGCCGCTTTTGCCCCTGATGAATTTTTCAAACAAGGTTTTCATTTCATCTTTGGTCATTCCCGTCCCCGTGTCTTTAATTTTAAAGACAACCGCGCCATTTTCTTTTTCAAACCATATTTTGACTTCACCTTGTTCGGTATATTTAATCGCGTTATCAAGAAGATTCGCGATTGCCTGCTCTATTTGTTCTCTATCAGCCTTAATAGTCGGGATATCTGTTTTTTCAAGGATAATTTTAAGGCCTTTATTTTTCGCTATATCACTGTAATTCTTAATTACTTCTTCGGCCAGGCTATCCAAATGCACATTACTCATCGTTAGCTGCACTTTGCCAGCTTCAATTTTTGAAATATTCAGGATATC
This sequence comes from Patescibacteria group bacterium, assembly GCA_020057505.1. Lineage (GTDB taxonomy): Bacteria > Patescibacteriota > Patescibacteriia > JAGVFQ01 > JAGVFQ01 > JAGVFQ01. Next base: position 4,909 of record JAGVFQ010000004.1, read on the forward strand.
CTTGACTAATTTTATCAATCTTTCGGTATTAAGGGAAGCCCTTGCTAAATAATTCTTTTGCTCGCCCGTTAATTTGCCAAAATCTCCGGACACAAGCATAGAGAGTATACTTTTAATAACCGTTAAGGGCGTTTTCAATTGGTGAGAAGCGATAGAAACAAATTCTGATTTGGCTGCGCTGATTTCTTCCAATTGATGATTAAGGCGCTGTAATTGCTGATTGGCTGCGGATAAATCCAGCGTTCGATCTCGCACCATGCCTTCTAAATTCCGAAGAAGCAAGGCGTTGGCGAGGGCTACGCCTATTTGTTTAGCAAGAATTTCTAAAATTTCAATATCTCCAATATAAAAAGCTTCGCCGGAAAGCTTTTCTCCGAGGCAGAGAATAGCAATTAATTTATTCTGGTGGGTAATAGGCAAACATAATGAAAATTGCCATTTTTGCATTTCCTCGAATCTATTTTTTACTCCTTTTAATTCTTCGTCTTTAAAATATTCATCCACAATTTGCCGTTCTAATTCATTTTGAATTAGAACTTGATTGTTTTTAGTAAAATACCAGATTAAAGGATTGCTATCGTCAAAACAAATATCTTTTTCTTTTTTATTTTCCAAAATTCCATCGGCCACGATAAAACAATTCCTTTTTCTATTGAATATGAAGAAAATTACTTTCCGCAGTTTCATTTGATCAGCCAGGGTATCGACAACTGATCGCGTAAGCTGGTTTGAATCAATAATAGCGTTCATTTTTGAAGCCGATTCCATTAAAATCTGCCGATAATTGTAGCCAGCTTTAAAAAGTAAGCGATCCGTAATCCGTTTTAATATAAAGTCAATTGATTTGAAGCTTAAAACCACAATGGCTGAAGCCAGCGCTGCGCTCATAATAACATTAGCGCCACTCAATTCGCCGAAGAATCTGCTTAGGATAAAAATTAATATGCCGTAGATACCAAAAACAATAATTAATAAACAAGAATAAATTAAACCTTTTTGAATAATGATTCTGATGTCCATGAGACGGTAGCGGATGATGGCATAAGTAATAAAACCAAGAAAGAAAATGACTATAAAATTACCAAACCACCTAAAAAATTCAACACTAACAAAATTTTGAAATAACAAATTTACTGTTATGATAATAAATAAAGACGTTAAAAATCCCCAAAGTACATATTTTAATTGTATTTTTTTTATTCCTTTTGATTTTCTATATTCTTTTATCCATTTCCCAATGCTTAATCCAAAATATATAGCGTGATAAAAAATATCTAAATAATATAAAGAACCAAAATTAAAATTTAATGTATTATTTTGAAAATTAATATCCTTAATAATATAATCAGTAAATAGTACTAAAATTCCAATTATTATTGTTGGCAAAAATAAAATTTTTTCCAAATAAGAATATTTTCTTCGCGATGGAAAATTTAAAGAAAAAATTAAAATTAAATATAAACCAATGGCACCAAAAAGGAAATCTAATTTAAAAAATAAACTATTATATTTCAAGCCAATATTCTCATTTTCGAGAAAATTAAAGGTAAGCCAAAAGAGCAAACAAATCAAGAAAGCAAAAAATATTCTATTTGTTTTATTTCTTAAATTCGTTTTTTTAACCCAATATGCCAATAATAAAAGAAATAATATATTGGCAATTAAACCCAAAATCATAATTAATATATAAATGAATTATTTGTAAAAAGTGGATGAATTTAATCACCCACAATGTTATTCTGTTTTTTCAAACCTCCTTTCGCCACGCAATCCAACAGTCGCATTGAGGTAATTCTTTCGGCAACTTATTGGTTTGGCGATAAATCTCTAGGACTTGATTAGTTGCCTCGTCGCATTGGCCGCAATTAGACGGCCGAGCAATCGGCGGCGGATAATCCTCGAAACGGCCGAGGTAGACAGGAAATTCTTGGCTAAGTTTAGTCAGAATTTCTAAGACGCTCCAAAGCCGCGGCGGACGGTACTCCCCTTTTTTATATTGCTCCGCGAGCGGTGTGCCATCCTGGACAAAAGCCACTTGTAAAAGAGTCAATTCCGAGCCAACAGAATGCGACCATTTGATTGTTTCCTCTGCGTCAGCGATGGCTTCCTGCTCTGACAAGCCGAGCGGCTTCAAGAGAACGTAGGTGCAAGGAATAAAATTCTCTTGCTTCAAAAGCTTTACGGCTTGAGCGTAGTCTTCGCGAGTAAAGCCTTTGTTGATTTTTCCCTGAAGGACTTGGTTGTTCGCTGATTCAAGTCCGATAGCCACTTTGATGCGGAGGTCGGGTCGGCCCAGTTTTTTGATTTTCTGCAGATTTTCGGGTGTTACAAATTCTGGCCGGGTCTCAAACATCACTTCTTTGATTTGGCCGATTTTGTTTAACCGACAGAAGAGTGTTGTTATCAGATAGTCGGGTATCTCAAAGAAACTGCCGCCGGTGTAGAAGATGATGTTTTCCGTGTTTCCAAGATGGAGCAGAGCGCGATTGAAGATGGCGATAAAGTCGGTCAGATTCATGTCGATTCTTTCGGCTTCCTGCCAAAATTCATCAATGCCGAACTGAAATCCGCAGTTGGTGCAACGGCCGCCTGTTTTTTTTGCCCAATAGCAACCTGTAGGAACGGCAAAAATCAAAAAATTCTCCTTCTTGCCGGTCCAATGGTTAAAGCGATCTTCAAAGGAATAGGGCAGAGATGGATTTTTCCAACGCATGATCGCACTGTAATCGCTACTATTTTCGTCGTGAAAATAATCTGGCAAGACGGCTTCAAGAGTCAGTCCTTGTTTGGCGTGAAGATTGATAACGGGATCGAGGTATTTACCATTTTTGTCTTGGACATGAGCATATTGTTCAGCCGTCATTTCATCTTTATACTTGAAGTAGCCAGGTATTATAGGCGAAGCAAGGGCATATTTCGCTCCCATTTTGATGGTCAGAATAGTTCCTATTTGTATAAGAGCCGTTGCTACATGCCGAGGAGCTTCTGGGATTGCTCCAATATTCATCCCGCAAACTGTTTCTCCCATTGAATCATGATTTCTAATGAGTCCATTGTCATTCCTTTTGTTAAAGGTTTTTATATGATTATCCCAAGGATAATCCATTATCTCGCAGGCTAAAATTCCTAAAACTTCCCCTTTTTTTATAGCGATCAATTGGCCCTCAGGAAAGATTTTAACCCTGGAGAGTATTTGTTCTTTTGTGGCTCTCTGGCTTTCCTCCGGCCAAGTTTTCGCTTCCGAAACCAACATCGCGGGCAAATCCTCCAACGTCGCTGATCTAATAATAATCAGCTTGTCTTTTTTTACAAGGTCTTCTAGTGTCGCTGGACGGATAATCCAATCGCCGGGAAATCTGGCAATACTTTCGTCCATTACCCAAATCGTTGACATGGTTTTTCTCCTTTGTTGTTTTAAAGAACTATCTGTTAGCCGAAGATATCTTTTATCAGATACCTTAATACTTATTTTATTCTAATAAATATTTTTGCAATTCCTTTTTTTTTGAATTAATGGAATATTGTTTTTTACAAATTTTTTATATTCATCGGGATTCTTAAATTGGCTTAAAATAAAATCCTTATTGCATAATTTACCATTCCTTAAGCCCAAATAATCTTGATAACTGCACCAAGGATAGCTTTCTATATTTTCCGTGACATTATGGATTTCGGCATTGGCATTAACATAGGCCGACACCCAAAGGAGATATTCATTTGAATCTATGTGAATGGACTTGAATGAACCTTAAAATAAACTTCCCGAACGCTTGTATTTTTTATTGAAAAAATTAGTGTAACCAGTA
>JAGVFQ010000022.1 GCA_020057505.1 Patescibacteria group bacterium
AGGTTTCTTTTCTTGTTTAAGGATAAGATAAATTTTATCAGACATTCTTTTGGGCATAATAACGTTCCAATCTATTAATCCCCATTCACCGAGAATATTCTGCTTAACGTATTGGCTGATTTTCAAATAGGATAACACAACGCTGTCAACATCCAATTTTAATTCATAAAGATAGCTGATTATATCTTTTTCAGGACCAAGAGCGCGATATTCCGATTTGTATAAATTCAAAATTTCTTCGGATTTTAAGGGTTTATTTTCCTTTTTAAGGATATTAATAATTTGAATCAAAATATTACTGATAAAATCCCAAGAAACATTGTTTAACTTCCACACGCCATAAAAATCGTCGCTTTCTTTAATATAAGAAAATTTATCGGACAAAAGCTGACCAATAATAAAATTGATTGATTTTCGATTCAAAACATTATTGCCGAAGACTTTAAGCAATTCATCGAGAAGATAATTCTCTTCCATAATGCCGCCATGAGCGCGCAAGAGCCTATTGATTTCTTGTTCAACGGATCTGATAGATATGAATTTCTCATCGCTCAAATCAATCTTTTGCAGACGCTTAATGCCGTCAACTTCAATCTGCCTTACGCGTTCGCGAGTAATTTTATAAGATTGCCCGATTTCCTCGAGAGTTTCCCGATCTTTCTCGGTCAATTCATAGCGTCTTTTAATGACGTCTTGTTCTCTTGGCCCGAGGATGGAAAGCAAACTGGCAACTACCTCGCTAAAATTGAGGCTTTGTTTGATTTCTTGATTAGAATTTTGATTCGTGGTATCCATAAATTTTATAATTATAAATATAAAAAATTATTTGCTAATTTATCTATTCAAATTTAAAACTGTCGACAATCCGTCCATCATATAAATACTTTTGATCAGTTGTAGATACATATTCTTTATCAAAAAATAATTCATCTTGCCCCATGTTCCATTTAATTACTACTTGCTTTTCCGGGTTATACCTAAATGCTGCATTCCAATTTACAAAACACTTGGATTCAAATAAATCCTTACCATCATATTTATTTATTACTTTATAACTCCCATCGCCCATTGGTTCTAATTGCCCAATTTCGCAATCACCAGCGCCCTTATAAGTTTCTTTAAATAATACCTCTAACTTAACAAATGAATCTACATTTTTATATATCTTCAGATTCCAGCCATTAAGAAATTTTTCATTGCATTTATTCCCAATCTTCAGTGTTTTATATTCTCCCACTGTACCTGCTGGTTCTACTATTTCAACGGGAGTAAGCGAATTTTTAGAACATTCACCTCGATATGTTTTATCAGGCACCTGAATGGAAAAACCCAAATCATAATTAATATACTTTTTCCAGCCATTGGCTAATTGTATAATTTCAGATGATTTAATCTCTGGTTTTATGATATTAACATTCTGATTATTGAGCTGGCTATTTTGATTAACTAAAGAAGCGGAAGGAGTTTGGAAAAAAATATATAAATAATACGCAGAAAAACCTGCTATTATTCCACAGATAAGTATAATTGTAATTTTTAGGCCGTTTTTCATAAAATTAATTTATTTTTTATGCTTAAAAAATTATTGGCTAAATCTAAATAAAAATTGCTGTTTTATAACTTAATAAAGAATTAAAGCACAATTATTTAAGCAAGTCAAGCCCAACATAAATATTCTAATACAAAGCAACAAAAGAGTCAACCCTGAAAAATACAAATTAAATATTCGAGGCAAACACTATTTTTTATTCAAACAAAAAACCGCCGATCTATTTGATCAGCAGTTTTAATATAAATTAAATTATTCTACTGCTTCCTTTTTCTTCGCACGCCAGAGATCAAATCTCCGCCAATCAACGACCAACGGGCTCGCGACAAAAATCGAAGAATAAGTACCAATAATAACACCGACGATCAAAGCTAAGGCAAAAAACTTGATTGACGCGCCGCCCAAGAAATAAATACTCAGCAAAACCAAGAGCACGGTCATGGAAGTATTAACTGATCGCGCGAGGGTGTCATTAATGCTTTTGTTCACAGTTTCAAGAAAATCGCCGGAATAATATTTGAACAAATTTTCTCTGATGCGATCAAAAACGACGATAGTGTCATGGACAGAAAAACCAAGCAATGTGAGAAGCGCCGTCACGAACAAACTATCAATCTCAACTCCCATAAAATGTCCAAGCAGAGAGAATACGCCGACGGTAATAATAGTATCGTGAGCCAGAGCCACGACGGCTGCCACGCCGAACTTCCAAGACTCAACCGGTTTTGAAACCTTACGAAAAGCGTAAGCGATATAAAGAATAATACAGATTAAGACAAAAATAATCGCTACAATGGCCCGATTTTTCAATTCCCGGCCGATTGTCGGGCCAATGGATTCAAAACGCTGCTCTTCAATTACGGTATTTTCATCTACGTCTTTCGGTTCAGCGGGTTTGAAATCTTTTTTCAGGATTGAAAGAATTTGCTGGTGCGTTTCTTCGCTAACGTCTTTGAACCGCAAAACCATACCCTTGTCCCCTATCGGCTGCGCGATAATATTGCCCAGATCTTTGATGGCGGACAGTTTGTTAGTCACTTCAGCGGTAGTCGGCCGGTCATATTTAAAATTAACTTCCAGATACGAACCGCCGGTAAAATCCAAGCCATATTTCATTCCCCAGACAATAATGCTAAAAAGCGAAATAGCTAGTAATATGCCGGAAAAGACGTAAAAAATATTTCTTTTCTGAGTTACCTGTATCATATAAATGCGAATTAACGCGAATATTAGTTCACGTTGATTATACTTTAATTAATTTGCATTAACTTCTACTAAAATAATCATCCTTATTCGCCATCACGAATTAACGCGAATATTATATTTAGTATATTCGTTTATATTAGTTTTTATTCGTGTCGATTCGTGTTTTAATTCTGCCCCAAAGCCAAAGATGTCTGTCTTGCGGTATCCAAGCTGTAACTAACTTTAAGAACACTCTGGAAGTGGTAATGGAGGAAAACATTGAAATAATAATACCAATTGCCAAAGTAATGGCAAATCCCTTAATAATGCTTGATCCAAACCAAATCAGAATCACGCAAGTAATCAAACTTGAAATATTCGAATCTCTAATGGAGGTCCAGGCTCGATGGAAAGCTTCAGTCAAAGCAACGTTCAAACCTTTGCCGGTTTTTAATTCTTCCTTCAATCTTTCAAAAATCAAAATATTAGCGTCAACCGCCATGCCGACTGAAAGGTTGAAACCGGCGATACCGGCCAAAGAAAGGGTCACGGGGATTAATTTGAAAATCGCGAGTACGAGTGCGCCATAAACTAAAAGCGCGATAACCGAAACCAAACCCGGCAATCGATAATAAACAAGCATAAAAAGCGCCACTAAAAATAAACCGACAAAACCGGCGACTAAGCTTCTTTGAATTGATTCATTGCCAAGACTCGCTCCGATAGTTTGCTGAGAAATCAATTTAACGGGCACAGGCAGAGCTCCGGCATTGAGTCGTTGCGCCAGTTGCTTCGCTTCTTTTATATTGTACTTGCCGGAAATGACCGCCTTGCCTTCGGTAATCGCTTGCTGGACAGTCGGCGTAGTTATCGGCGTGCCATCAAGAAAAATCGCCACCGGCTTGCCGACATTGCGGCTTGTGATATCCGCGAAAAGCTTCTTACCTTCATCATTAAATTCCAGACTAACTTCCGGCGCGTTGGTATTCGGATCGAATTGAACCTGCGCTTTCACTAATTGCTTGCCGGTGAGCCCAGTATATTTCCATGGATCAGCCGGAGGTAAATAATCTTTTTCTGTTTTTGTCTTAACTAAAATTTGGCTAACCTGAAATTCCGGCACGTAGCGTTCATCTATTTTAAAAATCAAATGAAAACCGAATTCAGTTTCCACTACATCGGAAATTTGTCCGGTTTTGAGCGCGAGAGCCGCGTCTTCAAAAGGCTTCACCATGGCGCCCGCGCCAAACCAACCCAGGTCGCCACCACTCGTGGACGCTCCCGGTTCCGTAGAATTATCTTTAACTGTTTGAATAAAATTATTGGCAGTGATTTTGGCTTTTAATTCTTCAATCTTTTCCTTGGCGTCTTCCTTGGAAATATCCTCTTCACAGCGAGTCGCGCCTTTATAGCAAATCAAAAGATGGTTGGCCTTAACTTCTTTTTCTGATTTATAATCGCCAACTTTAATAATATTATAACCTTCAGCAGTTTGGATTAGTTCTTCATAAATAGTATGTTCGCCGGAAATGCGGGCTTTTTTATAGAAATCCGCGTAAACTCCGTCCGCCTTGATATAACCCAAATCGCCGCCCTTGTCTTTGGTAGCGGCATCTTCAGATTTTTCTTTGGCCAAGTCGGCAAAAACACTTCCCTTTTTGAAAGAATCGCGCAGGATCTGAGTTGCCCTGGTTTTCGCGTCTTTATTATAATCATCCAGCTGCTTTTTTTGATCAACAGTCAGCTGTTGCTGCGTTGCGCCGTCACTTTGTTCTTTGAATTCAAGCAACGGCGTTTCACCGATCATTTTAATAGCTTGATTCACGTCTTTAACGCCGGCCAATTCTACAATAATTCGATAATGCTCGCCTGACTTATTGGTCTGGACGACTGGTTCGGCAATGCCAAAAGCGTTCACGCGCCGTTCAATAACATCACGCGCGCCTTCAATAGCGCTCGCCCGGTCGCCCGCGGGGATCGCTGACATATCCGCTTCATAAAGCAAATGCGTGCCGCCCTGCAAATCAAGGCCTAATCTGAAAGGTTTGTCATAAAAATGAGACAAACTAAAACCAGCCCAGGAATTAAGGGCATCCACGCCTTTATTATAATACGCCGGATAATCGAGCAAACCGGAAAAAAAGGCCAAGATTAAAATGCCAAAAACAGCCCAGCGAATTTTGCCTCGGGCAGTCGGATGAAAAATAAACCCTAAAGAATTTGTAAATTTAGACATAAAATAATAAAAAAAGAAGTTTGTGAATAACTTTATAATATATTATCGCTATTTTGGGAATATAGCAAATAAAAACCCATTTTGCCGTCAAAACGTAAAAATGGGCTAATGCCTTTTATCCCTCCTTTCAACGCGGTAAAATTTGATCGCTAAGCCACTTACCGCAATCGGCGCAGATTGTCCGCTTAAACTCGAGACCGGTCTCAGGATCATTCTTTATCTCGCTTTGGGTTTTCTCGTGGTGGCAACAATTGCCATGATCGCATCCACACTTTTTCATCATTTCCTCCCTTGCTAGACGCTTTAAAGTTTAAAGAACGTTATTGTTATTTTTATATATTTTATTCGTCTTCCAATAAATAGTCAACTACTTTATCCGCTTCGTCAAAGTAAAATTTGGCCTTAAACTTTTTATTATTCAAAAAATAGTCAAACCAATATTTATCATCAGTCCACATTTGATCAAAAGGTATGTCAGCAACTTCAAACCACTGCGGCCGCATTTCTTCGGATTCTATTGGTTCGCCTGTAAATTTTTCCGCTTTGAAAATATGAACTTCCAAAACATCATCTTTAATATTCGGCCAGGAAAATTCAACCGTTCCCAATTGATTTATATCAGCGGCTGTTAAACCGGATTCTTCTAATAATTCTCTCTTCGCCGCTTCTTCGATTGTTTCACCTGCTTCCACCTTGCCGCCGAAGCCGTTCCATCTGCCCGCGCCAAAACCGCGCTTCTTCATGCCGAGAAGCACGCGAGGATGCTGATGGATGATACAGAGGGTGAGGATCTTGCGCATATAAATTTCATCCCCTCCTCCGCAAAGGAGGGGTAGGGGTGGTGTGCGTTTTTTTAACAGACTTAAAAAATCTTCCAAAACCTTTTTGTCATCTTCAATCAATCTTTTTTCTTTGATTATTTCATCTTCAGTAAAAAATTTTCCATATTGCGCGTCAATAAATTTTATTTTCGACTCAAAACTTTCATCAACCAATAAACTATAAATATATTTAACACTTTCGCCAAATTGATATTTTTTATAAAATTCAAAATTGCTTAACTTAAAACTCATTTCCTCTATAATTTCCCTACTTAACGCTTGTTCCGGCGTTTCACCAGCTTCAATTCCTCCGCCCCAAAATCCAAAATAATCCGGCAATCTGTTGGCGGTTTTGGAACGCCTTTCCAAAAATACCAAAATTTCACCATTTGTAATTTTGTACGGAATTAAAATTGATACATCGCGTCTCATATATCTTAAGATTTAATTTAAATTATTTCGATCAAATTCCCATTTCATTGGATTTTCTATGATATATTTCCGAATCTGATTTAATTCTTTTTCATTCCTAATAATATGTTCATAATAATTTGATTGCCAAAATTGTCCTTGATTATTCAATAATTGATTAATTGATCTTGCCGATTGCATTTTAAATTTACCAATAATTTTGGGAATCAACATTTTGCGACGTTTTTTACATTGTAGAGACAATTCATGAATTGTCTCATCGGTATCGCGAATCATTGGAGGCAATTCGTGAATTGCCTCTACACCACCGTCTATTATTTCGATAATTCCGTGCAAATGATTCGGCATTATAATAAATTCATCTAATTTTATATTATTACAATTGTTAGCCATTTCAAACCAAAATTTTTTTACAATCTCTCCAGTTTTGGATAAACAAATGTCGCTATTTTTTATATCACCCAAACAATTAATATGATTATTTGTGCAAATGGTAATAAAATATAATCCTTGATCTGAACAATTAAATTCCGATAAACGAATTGATTTTATCCTATATTTATTCTTATATAATCCCTCCATTTTAAAAATATAAATTTAATTCAATTTTACGCTTCTTCCAAAATAATTTTATCTTTAAATCCGCCGCGTTCCATATTTTTCTTCTTCTTTAATTCTTCTAATTCTGTTTTATCAAAATTTTTAAATTCACAAATCGCGTCAACAACTTCCAAAATATCGGCAATTTCTTCCATCGTTGAATCCTTTATAAATTCACCAACTTCTTCCTGCAATTTTTCTTTTAATTTAACCCAATACTCCTCATTATCGGCAATGTGTGAAATAACTGTCTCACCTTTTTGTTTGATAATTTCCAAAATTTTATCTCGGACTAATTTGTTGTATTTCATAAAATTATTCGCCAATATATTCAAACCTCGGCATCCTCTTTCCCTCAACTTCAACCTCTTCCAAAAACATCTTCAACGGCCGCACCCATAAATCATAATCTCCATAAAGCGCTCGATAAACTACCAAATTTTCAGGTATTTCACTATGTTTGGCGATGCCAATCACTTCATATTCTTTGCCTTTGTAATGTTTGTATTTGCCTAATTTAAACATATTATTTCCACAACACTTCTTATACTTTTTCCCCGATCCGTCCGCCGCCGCTTTCACCTTCGTTAAAACTTCGGCGAACAAGATCGCTTTGGCGGACTCCGCTTACTTAGTTTATATTTTAAACGTCTTTGCCATGACAATGTTTATATTTAATCGGTCGACCATCGGATTTAGTCGCTCCGCATGGACACGGATCATTTCGCCCTATCTTTTGGCCGGATTCGTCGCGAACCTTAGTGATTCCATCGTGGCTTTTACTCACTTCTTCCGTGCCAAAACTAACCGCTCCTTTTTCCATTTCTTTAGCTGGCGCTTGGAAAGTCACATTTTTAGCCTTTTCCATCATCGAAGGCGCCATTTCGGTCGCTACTCCAACTTTGTAAATACTATAAACTATTTGCTTATTAATCAGATTAAGCAATTCATGAAACATTTTATAAGATTCCTTTTTGTATTCCACGAGAGGATCGCGTTGGCCATAGCCGCGAAGCCCGATGCCATGGCGCAGATGATCCATGGCTTCCAAGTGTTCAATCCACAAAGTATCAATACTCCGGAGAATTATTCCTTGTTCGACTTGATGAATCGCTTTTGAATCTTTTGTAACATCAGCAATTTTTTCTTCCAAAGCAATATAAGCTTTCTTTGCCTGTTCAACGAGATATTCAATTATGGCGGTCCTTACAGCCGCGTCATGCGCTTTGTCGCCCGCCCAATGCCGCAAATCATCCATTTTAATTCTCGCGTCAGCGGGGATGGGAAAAATAGTATTCGCCACTTCATAAATTTCTTCGAGATTCCAATTATTCTCTTCCTCCGAAGCTGTGTGAAACAAAACAACCTGTTCAATTTCATCTTCGACCATCTTTAAAATCATTTCTCTAAGGTGACGAGGCATAGGAGCCTCGCCTACTCCCTCTTCTCGACCTTCGCCCTCTAATCCCTCTCTACCCCCTTCACTAATCTCCAACACCTCCCGCCGTTTTCTATAAATCACCTCGCGATGTTTATTCAGTACGTCATCATAATCAAGTAAATGTTTTCTGATATCAAAATTATGGCCTTCCACTTTTCTCTGCGCCGACTCGATTGATTTTCCAATCATTCTATTTTCAATCGGCATGTCTTCGGGCACGCCCAAAGTTTCCATAATGCGTTTCATTCTGTCCGAACCGAAAATGCGCATCAAATCATCTTCCATGGAAACATAAAACTGCGAAGAACCTGGATCGCCTTGGCGTCCGGCGCGGCCGCGCAATTGGTTGTCGATACGCCTTGATTCGTGACGTTCCGTGCCAATCACGTGCAGACCACCGGCTTCAATTACCTTTTTCTGTTCTTCCGGATCGGATGGATTGCCACCGAGAATAATATCTACGCCGCGACCAGCCATGTTCGTGGCAATAGTCACGGCGCCGGTTCGTCCGGCTTGGCTGATAAATTCCGCTTCTTTTAAATGATTTTTGGCATTCAAAAGATTGTGTTCAATGCCTTCGCGGGCGAGCATCTCACTTAGTAATTCATTCTTTTCAATGGAAATCGTGCCGACGAGCACTGGCTGGCCTTTTTCATGCCGCATTTTTATCTCTTCAATCACTGCCTTGAATTTGCCTGTTTCATTTTTATAAATCCGGTCAACCCTGTTTTTTCTCACCATAGGCTTGTTCGTCGGAATCGGCACGACTTCAAGATTATAAATTTTAGAAAACTCTTCGGCTTCAGTGAGAGCGGTACCGGTCATACCGGCCAGTTTCTTGTACAATCTGAATAAATTTTGAAAAGTGACAGTAGCGAGAGTTTTGCTTTCTCTCTGAATTTTAACTCCTTCTTTCGCTTCAATCGCCTGGTGCAGGCCTTCGGAATAGCGTCGGCCAAACATCAACCGTCCCGTAAACTCATCGACAATTACCACCTCCTCTCCGCCGGAATTCGCCGGCCGGACGACATAATCGCGATCGCGTTTGAAAAGAGTGCGAGCTTTTAATGCCTGTTCAATATGATGAATAGAGGTAATGCCGCCTTCAACATAAATATTTTCCACTCCCAGCCATTTTTCCATTTTGTGAATGCCTTCTTCGGTGAGAGTGGCGGCGCGCATTTTTTCATCAATATTATAATCTTCATTTTCCGTGAGGCGCGAAACCAAATCGGCAAACTGATAATATTTCTCCGATGATTCCTCGTCCGGTGCGGAAATAATCAAAGGCGTTCTCGCTTCATCAACTAAAATCGAATCGACTTCATCGACAATGGCATAATTCTCGCCGCGCCCGACCATCTGATCCAGGCCATAGACCATATTGTCTTTCAAAAAATCAAAACCAAACTCATTGTTCGTACCATAGGTAATATCGGCGCGATAGGCTTCCTGCCGCGTCACCGGCCGAAAATGCTTCAAACGTTCATCGTAGATTTTATCGTCGTTGACTGTTGGATCATAAACAAAAGCCTGCTCATGGACAATCACGCCGACGCTGAGCCCCAGAGCATGGTAAACCGGTCCCATCCAACCTACACCGATTTTCGAAAGATAATCATTTACCGTAACCAAATGCGCACCCTTGCCCGTAAGAGCGTTTAAATACAAAGGCAGAGTGGCAACCAAAGTCTTGCCCTCACCAGTCTTCATTTCCGCGATTTGGCCGCGATGGAGCACAATACCGCCAACTAGCTGGACGTCAAAATGGCGGAGGCCAATCACGCGTCTAGCCGCTTCTCTCACCACGGCAAAAGCGTCCGGCAACAAATCGTCTAGAGTTTTGCCGTCCTTCAATTGGCCGCGAAAAATTTCTGTCTGACCTCGTAATTCTTCATCAGACAACTTATTGTATTTCGATTCAAACACGTTAATTTGACTGACAATTTCATCTTTGATTTTGCGGACAACCCGCTCATTCGGATCGCCAAAAATTTTGGTTATTATAGACATAAAAATCATGTCACCCTGAGGCTCTCGAAGGGTGACGAAAAATTTTAATGCCATGGTTCGAGAGCCTCACCATGACATATTTATCACTTTTTTTATTTTAGCTCAAAATCGAATAAAAATCAAGATAAATAAAAAGAGGTAGCTCCTTTAAAACTACCTTCGATGAATCAAAACCGGCCGTGGCGTGCCACAATTGTCGCGATACCTGTAAAGAAGGTCGTTTTTTCTACTACAACCCCCATGGAGTCCATGCTTCTTCGCAATCGTCTTCCTGCTCCGCCGACGACTTTGACCTTAGAGTAGAATCATTCGACAGACGCAGTTTGCCGCATTTCCAGCAACGCTCATGGCGGTTCGCATTATCTGTATGGCAGCTCGGGCAGTGCCAACTATGAGGATTCGACTGCTCCGGCTTCAGATGTTCTAGCATGGAAACCACTTCCTTACATATCCTCATCGGGGCACACTCCTGGCAGATCTCCACACTACTTGGATACCATGTATGGCAGCCTGGACAACGCCACGTCAGAGGTTTTCCCTCCTTTTGTAGCAGCTGCGGCGCAGAACAATTAAAACAGATGGTGCGTTTTTTAAAATTGTAATCGCCACACTTCTCACACTGCCAGCAGTCAGATAGTTCAACGCGCTGAAGACCACACAAGCCACATTTAGTATCCGCACCGGCATTTTCGGTACCGCATCGCCGGCATTTCCACTCGCCTGCAGGATTATACATCTCACGCTCGAAAGAAGCTGTAATGTTTTCTCGCGCATTGCGGCGATTCCAGTCGAGGCGATACTCCTCACGCATTTTCCGGCGTTTGTCCGCCTTCCGCAGCCTTGTACCTCGCCGGATTCCCGGACCCGGCCTACCGCCACATGATGATTTCCAGCTCATTTTTTTATCCTCCCAATGTTTAAGGAACTATTTGGTAAATTTGTCTTTATCTAATACCAAAAAAATATAAATGTCAAGAGTAACCGCATTAATAAATTCCCAAAACTCGGCAAAAGTTTCGCGAAGATTTTTTCTGACTCATCTTTTCCATCGG
>JAGVFQ010000024.1 GCA_020057505.1 Patescibacteria group bacterium
AATTTCGTGCTTGCTTTTGAAAAATGCTTTGGCGCGGCGATCGTGTTGGAAATTTTTTAAGAGATATTTTCCGGCCTGTTTGGCAGCGACAATGGCGATGGTTTTGTATAACATGCGAATAAGTATGCGAATATATTCGAATAATATGCGAATACGTTCGTCACGGTTAATTTACAATCGTTCTAAAATTTTTAATTCCAATTTATCGGTTTCCGTGTCATAAGTGGCAAAGGTGGCTTTGTAGAACATGCCGGCGAGCGTGCCGGGATTAACCAATCGGCATTGGCCGATTTTGTATTCCCAAGGTTTATGCGTATGGCCGAAGAAAATCAGATCATATTTGCCTTTGCCGGTCTTGGCCATTTTTTCGGCGAGCCAAGGGAAATGCGTGAAGCCGATGGTTTTTTTATTAATAATTATTTTCCCGGCGTTGCCGTGAATTTTGAATTTTTTGAATTTCTTTGCCACTTCTTTCAGCAGTTCTTTGTCGCCGACATTGCCATGGACAAAATGGACCTCGCCTTTGAAATTCGGCGCGATTACCTTGCTCAACATTGAAGGCGCCGAGAGGTCGCCGCAATGGATGATTAATTTGATTTTGTTTTTGTTGATCCACTTCAAAGCTTTTTCCGTGTTCGGAACATTGTCGTGGGAGTCGGAGAAAATAGCGATCTTCATAGGAAACACACGAATATTGACGCGAATATACGCGAATAATATTCGAATAAAAATATTTAGTCTCTTACTTTATTTTACCGTTTTAAGACGATTGTGTCTAATAAAAATCCCCTAACCTCTTTATCAAGGGGACACGCACGGTATTTTATTTTTTCTAAACTAAAAACGCCCCATAGATGTGGAGCGTTTTATAGATTCTTTTAAAACTATTCCACGATGATTGATTTCAAGAAGTCGATGACCTTGCGGTTGGTGAGAACATTTTCAAGATAATGGCGATAGGCTTCGGATCGAATCTGTTTTTTAATATCGTCGTTATCGGGATATTGCGCGACGGTTTTCTCAACTTCGGCGTCGATTTCTTTTGGTTCGACTTGGATCTTTTCTTGTTTGGCAATTTCTTTGATAATGAGCGCAGTTTTCACGCGTTTCAAAGCTTGCGACGCGAAGTCAAGAAGCAATTGGTCATGGTTCTTTTTGATGCTCATAAGATAATCGTCGAATTTTATTCCTTGGGTTTCGACATTTTCTTCCAGTTCATGGATCATTTTGTGCGCTTCAGAATCAACGAGGCTAGGCGGGATATCTTCGAATTTGGATATATCAACAATTTTTTCGAGCATTTCGATTTCAATTCTCTGGTCTTCTTTGGCTTTGGCTTCCTCTGTAATATTCATCCGCAGCTGTTTTTTTACGTCTTCCAGCTTTTCAAAAGCGCCGAGGCTCTTCGCGAATTCATCATTGATCTCGGGCAATTCTAGGCGATAGACATTATTTATCGTGACTTTGAAATTGGCCTCTTTGCCGGCGAGTTTTTTGTCATAATGTTTTTCTGGAAAGGTGAGCTTGAATTCCTTGGTCTCGCCTTTTTTCATGCCGATTACCTGTTCTTCAAATCCGGGCAGGAAATGTCCCGTGCCGATAATAATCGGATATTTGCGCGCCAAGCCGGTTTCGAGCGCTACGTGATCGATTGATATATCGTAATCAACTTCCACTTTGTCATTCTTCTCAACTACTTTGTCTTCTGCGATTTCCTTGGCTCGCATGTTTTGGACTTCTTTTAGGAGATTGTCGATCTGGCTTTCTTCGGTTTTCGTTTCTTTGCGCTTAACTTCTATTTTTTTAAAATCTCCAAGCTCAATAATTTTTGGCAAGAGAGTGAGAGTCGCTTTGAAAATAAAGGAGTTAGCCGGAGCAAGTTTTATAATATCAACTTGAGGCTGTTCGATCACATCGAAGCTGCCTTCTTTAATCGCCTCAAAAAGTTTTTCCGGAATAGCCAAATCCGCCGCTTCACCGTAGATTTTCATTTCGCCGTAGTGCTGTTTCAAAATATCATAAGGCGCCTTGCCGGGACGGAAGCCCTCAATCGGTTTTTGTGAGGAAATTTTTTCAATCGCCCGGGCGAAATAAGGCTTTAATTCTTCGGCGGTAAGTTCAAAAGTGATTTCGACTTGCGATTTTGGCAGTGGTTTAATGGTTTTTTGCATAATGATTATTAAATTATTATTGAGTAATTCCTCTAACAAAGGGGTTGTACAATTTCTCCCCATGCCGGCTCGTTCTTCAAGCAAGCGAGAAGAGCGGAGATTAAGAGTGGGTGGGCGATATTCCCCCTTATCAAAAGGGGGTACGCGTCCTGTCGCTCTCGAGTGACGGGACGCGGGGGATGTTCATTTTTTGTATTAAAATATGCGAATATCCATTCGCATATACTTTAAGATTATAGGGCAAAAATTTGTTACTGTCAATCTGGCCGAAAGTTAAGATTAATTTTTTAATCGAGAAAAATTTAAAGATTTTATGATTTACCTTTATTTCCGAGCCAGAAGTAACATTTTTTGCACAATGGTGTATTTTTATACAAAGAGAAATTTTGTCTTGTTCTTTTTTAAAGAAAATGGTTTAGGGTAAAAAAAACAAACCCTTTTGGGAGGAGAAAAAATGGTAACCGAAATTCAAGCAGGTCAAATTTGGGAATGCTTGGCGCTTAATGCCACTTCCCAAAAGATTGGTAAAGGATTGGTAGAAATAGTTCTTACTATTATGACGCCCGAAGGAGAAAAAGAGGTGCTACTCGAACAAGGAGTTTTTGCCAAAAGGTTTTGTCGGTATGGCGAAGAAGGCGCTTTTATTTCTCGATTAATGATTGAGGAGCTGGATTTGCGTTCCGTCTGGGTCAGCTTCAATGGTTCGTTCCAGCAGGCCTTAGCCAACAAGGTGTTGTTAGAAATTCTTCTAAATTATCAATGTCAGCCGCCGCTCCTCTAGACCAGCCGTATCCAGTCTCAGGCCAGCATCTAAAGCTGGCTTTTTTATTAATAAAATATCCGCTCTATGCTATTGGTAAATATTGTGATCCCCTGCAGAATGAAAATATGCTGTTTTTTTATCTTTGGTAAATTCAAAGATTATTCTGTATGGTTGTATAGTATTTGTTATCAAAATAAATGATTATAAAAATATTGCTATTAGAGATTGCCTGTTATTAATTCGTGTGTCCCGAGCATTATTGCGCTTAACGTATCGCTATATCCGAAGTTCTGCGGAACGAAGCGGAGCAGAATTTAAGCGGAGGCTTCCGTGAAGCCGCAGCCGGATATAGCGTGTTATATGATGTACATGTTTTCCTTTAATCCGCCTAAGGCGGATTGCTCTAAAAAAGAATTCAATTTTGTTTTTTCGCTTTGGGCTTCAGGAAGAGGGGCCAGGGGTGAATTCCCGAAGCTCAAAACTCCTTATTTATTCAATAATTTTATTAGTTCAGTAAAGGCATAAATTTTATTGCGTTTTTTTTCAGGATTGATCTCTTTTAGAATTCCGGCAGCCACAAATTTAGCCACTAGACTAAAAAATGTCTGTGTGTTTTTTATCTTAATATGTGGCCGCAAGCTGGCGGTGGTGAAAATAGGCCTGATGAAAATCGCATCCAGTAGATTATTAGAATAAATAGAGCCGATGTCCATAATTTTTTCTTTATAGGTACTGTGGAGCTTCAATATTTCCTTTCCGGTCTCCTCGGCTTTTTGTGCTTGTGCGGTTATGGCATTTAAGAAAAATTTTATCCAGTTTTCCCAATCTTGTTTTTCGCTGACGCCGCGCAATAATTCATAATAATCTTGCCGGTGTTCCTCGAAAAATTCACTTAAATACAAAAACGGATGAGCTAGTAATTTTTTCTCATACAGAAATAGAGAAATAATTAATCGTCCGACACGACCATTGCCGTCCAAAAAAGGATGTATCGCCTCAAATTGATAATGGGCTACCGCGATTTGTACTAATTTATCTTTTTCCTCATTGGAGTTTAGGTATTTTTCTAAATTGCTGAATAAAGTAATTATATTGTTGGCTGACGGCGGAACATATGACGCTTCAGCTATGCTGGCTCCGGGCTTGCCAATGTATACTTGCATTTTTCTAAACTCTCCGGGCGCTTTATTGTAGCCTCGGCCGGATTTGAGTAAAGTGGCATGCAGTTTTTTGATCAAATTTTCGGACAAGGGCAGTGTTTTTAAGCTCTTTACTCCTAAATCTAAAGCCTGACGGTAATTTATCACCTCATTTATGTCTTGTTTTTTCTTGGCATCTTCCTTTTTATCAGGTTCAGCCTCATAAGCCAGAACTTCATTGATTGTGGCCTGCGTACCTTCTATTTTTGAACTTTCGACCGCTTCTTTAGTTTGCATGGTTCTGCCCAAAAGGTTCGGGTTGGGCAAGGCGTTTAGTAGGGAGTCGAGCCCGGCGATGGCGCGGTGGGCCTTGATAATATGGTCAATTAGCGGTTCATAGTTAATTTTTGGCGGTAAATCAGGCGGATTAAATGGTTTTTTAGTCATATTTTGCGGTTAGAATAAGGAATTTCGTTATTCTAATGGTTATAATAAGGAATTAGCTTATTCTAATAATATCATATATATTAGAATAAGGCAAGAAAGATATATACAAACTGTTATGTTTTTTGGATATTTTAACTATGTCCAATTATAGCCAATTAAAATGTTTAGCTAATTTTATTGAGCGAGAGACGGGGAAATTAAGTGGTGGACGCTTAAAGCCTAGTTTTTCCAACGCCTCTAAAGATCTTCGCACATTATTTCCGGCCGTGGCAATGATTTCCTGTTTTATTCTCCGTTCGGGATTTTCAGCGGCCGTTGTATTCAGTTGTTCTTTTTCTGGCATAATGTTATAGATATTACGATTTATAAATGTTTTTTTGATTAAATCGTTTTCGTACCGGAGCGGAGAAAACACCTTATTACCCCTCTTTAATTAATGAAAAAGAAATTTTAAAATTTTTTAAAACAATTGGGCGATAGCCCAAAAAAGAAAAGGAATATTTCAGCTAACGTATCGGCATCATCTGAAGTGCGAAGCATTTAGGTGCAGCGTAGCGAAACCAGATATGCCGTGTTATGTGATGTAGCTAGAAATTTTTTTCCTTATTATTTATTTTTTTTTTGGCAGTTTTAACGAACACAAATCCCCATTTTTTACTCCTTTTCTTTATCCTCTTTTAATGTTGGTCGAAAAACATTTTTCCCACAATCAGAGCATGCAACCTGATGACCATCGGCTATTTTTCTAAATTTTAATAATTCCACTACTGACCCTGAATCTTTTTTTATTGTATCTTCACTTAAGCCCTTTTCCTTAAGTCTTTCTTTAAATTTTTCCCAACATTCAGGACAATAATCGTCACCATCAAGACACATCCATCTTTCAACTGCTGTCCTAAACTCTTTCCATGTTTTTACCTCAATTAATTCAGGCCGTGGTCTTGATTCAGGTTGTGATTTTAAAAAAGGTTCTTTTTCCATAAATTTGTTAGATAGCACTTAATTGCCAAAAAAATCTTAAAAAAGGATAAAAAATTTATTTCGTACAACGTTCGCGTGTATCTAAAGTTTTCATCCCGATTAAATCATGATAAATTTTGATTATCAGATAACGCTTGATATTTTAAACTCCACCCAAATCCTCATCAAATTAAGGGATGAAAATTTGGGCGGAGGAAAATTGGCACTCCTTAAAGATTTAATTAACGCCAATATTCCGTAGCCAGATACACGCTGTTATACGCTGTAATAAAAAGCCGATTCGTTAAGGATTTTAATTTTATGTTTAAAATTCTGATGGATCAATGTCTTCGAAAAATTTATTGATTAAGACAATTGTTTTATCTCCTTCCTTTGTCCCAATAGTTACTTGAGTTCCAGTCCAAAAAAAGCCTTTACCAGCTTGCTCTGCAGTAGGACTGGTTATCTTTTTTTCTGTATCTACTGCTATGATTAGATTTGCTGTGTCAATCCCGGCTTGCTCTAAGATAGCTTTTAAATCTTCTGGATTATGGAAAGCATTAAATCTTTCATGGCCGTTAAAAGATCCTTCTTTATCCTGTGGAGGATTTTCAGGTTTGTCTTTCAGATATTGATCATACAATGTACTTAAAACTTTTTTTATTTTGTCGCCCAATAATGATTCAGGCGACTGTGGCACTTTTTCCAACTTTTCTGTCATAAAATTTTTAATTAATAATAAGTTGCTTTATTTGAGTTATTTCGACCTCGCCAAATAAACACCAAATCGTTATCCAAACTCATAATCGGCTTTTTATTATGGCGTATAACGTATCGGGATAAGCGAAGTTTTGCGAAGTCGTAGACAAAGCAAAATTTGGGTGAGGGGCAAATGCAACTCATTAATGTTAATAATAAATCGCATTTGCCCCGAACCGCTTATCCCGTGTTATGTGATGTAGCCAGAAATTTCTTTTCGTTAAAATAATTTTTTTGGCAATTTATTTTGCCTCATCTTCTGATTCTAGCCAATGTTCAAGCTCGGGATATTCTTTGTTTGCTTTTTCTAACCAGGCCTCGGCAGTTTTCATGTCCATATATTCTCCATGACCCTCAGCCCCCGTTGCCTTACTTTTCCAAGCAATTCTAACTTTTTGTTGCTCTTGTGATTCTGGTGTAATGTTAATTTTTTCAAACCCCATAATTTTATATTAATAATTAATAAAAGTGATTTATTGAAAAGTTATGCTCGACCGCTAAAATAATTGCCAAAAAAATCTAAAAAATATTAAAGAAATTTCTGGCTATTTCACATAAC
>JAGVFQ010000058.1 GCA_020057505.1 Patescibacteria group bacterium
AAACAATTTAGATCGCAAACTTCTGTGATAACCGATGAAGTAATAAATTTTAAACAATTTAAAAAAGCCGAGTGTTCGGCTTGAGGGGTCTGAGTGCGTCAATGAACTAACATATCAGTATAGCATAGAGTGAAAATCTTGTCAATATATTAAAAAAGTCAAAATTATAGTAAAATTATAGTACTAATTTAGAGCTTAGGTGTTTATTCCCTGTCATTACCCCCGCACGATGCGGGGCTCGCAATGACAAACACCTGCTTCTTTTTTTATACCATGGCTGAATATCATCCACAAAGAATTGCCAAAAACGCGACTTTTTTGACCGCGGCTTATGTGATCCAAAAGCTCTTTTCTTTTGTCTATTTTATTTTTGTCGCCCGAATGATCGGGGTTGATAATGTCGGCAAATATATTTTTGCGCTTTCTTTTACTACTATTTTCAGCGTGTTTATTGATCTGGGCTTGAGCTCGGTTTTGACGAGGGAAACCGCCAAGGATCAGAGCAAATCCAGCGAATATCTGAATAATATTTTGGGCGTAAAAATATTATTAAGTTTAATTACTTATTTCGTCGCGGCGGTTTTAATCAACGTCTTGGATTATTCTTCGCTGACGAAATCATTAGTATACATCGCGGGTTTGATTATGGTCGTCGATTCTTTTAATTTGAGCTTCTACGCCGTGCTCCGCGGTTATCAGAATCTGAAATTCGAATCCATCGGCATTGTGATCGGCCAGGCGATTACCGTCTCTATTGGTTTGACGGGATTATTTCTCAAATTTCCGCTTTATATTTTAATCATCGCACTCTTGGGGAGCAGTTTATTTAATTTTCTCTTGGCTCTTTTTGTCCTGGAGAAAAAAATTAAAATCAAACCAGGGCTGGTTCTCGACGAAAAAGTAATTTATGGCTTGTTCAAAATCGCCCTGCCTTTTGGTATTGCCGCGATTTTTACTCGCGTTTACGGTTACATTGATTCCGTCATTCTTTCCATGCTCGCGGGCGACAAAGCGGTTGGTTGGTATGGCGTGGCTTACAAATTAACCTTTGCCCTGCAATTCGTGCCGGCCGCCTTTGCCGCGGCGATCTTCCCGGCGATGAGCTCATATTACGCCTGTTCCAAGGAACTTTTGGCTAAAACATTCGAAAAATCAATGTTTTATCTGATGATTATTTCCGTGCCAATATCGTTTGGCGTGCTGGCTTTATCAGATAAAATTATTTTAAAAATTTATGGCGTGGCTTACGCGCCGGCGATTATACCTCTTGAAATATTAATATGCAGTTTGGTTTTTATTTTTCTCAATTTCCCAATCGGTTCCTTGCTTAATGCCTGCGATTATCAAACAAAAAACACTATCAATCTCGGCATTGCTATGGTAATAAATATTATTTTGAATATAATTTTGATTCCAAAATATTCTTACATTGGCGCGAGTATTGCTTCTATAGTTTCAAGCGCTCTATTATTCGCTTTAGGTCTGCATTATGTGCCAAAAATTATTGAATATAATAAAAATTTCTTATACAAAGTATTTTTCAAAACATTATTCGCGTCTATCCTGATGGCATCATGGATTGTTTACCTCCTGCCAAAAGTTAATTTTCTGGTTTTAATCCCCATAGGCGCGCTCATTTATGTTGTTATTATGCTTTTAATTGGCGGCTTCAAAAAACATGATATTATCGTTGTCTATGAGGCATTAGTAAGGAAGTTCGAGTAGCTAATATTATGATATTGATACTTTAATTTATAATTTACAATTTTTAATTTTCAATCAATTTTATAATTAATTAATTTTAAAATTAAAACATTCATTAAAAATTGGAAATTAGAAATTGAAAATTACTAGTCAATAGTATAATTACATTAAATTCATAGACTCATATCGCTTTGTAATATATGAAAAACACACTTCTAATCACCCTCGAATATCCGCCGCAGGTGGGCGGAGTTGCCAATTATTTGGCTAATATTTGCGCTAATTTGCCTCGAGAGCAAATAGTGGTTTTAGCTCCTCGCGCGCCACAGAGCTATCTTTTTGATCACACGCAAAAATACAAAATATGCCGACGCAAATTACTCGCTAAAAATATTCTCTTCTGGCCCAAATGGCTATTTTTGTTTTGGCATACGTGCAAAATAGTAAAGACAGAAAAAATAGAAAAAATTTTAGTCGGACAAGTTTTACCGGTCGGCTACACTGCTCTCATTTTGCACAAATTTTTTAAAATCCCTTATGCTGTTTTCACTTATGGTATGGATATCACAGAGCCGATGAAGAATCAATGGAAGAAAAAAATGGTTATTTCAATTTTAAAAAAAGCTGATAAAATTATTACCATCGGAGATTATACTAGAAATAAAATTATTGGGCTAGGGATTGCCAGTGATAAAATCATAATAGTTCATCCGTGCTCTAATATACAAAATACAAAATACAAGATACAAAATAATATAAAAGAGAAATACAATTTAGCGGATAAAAAAATTATTTTAACCGTCGGCAGATTAGTTGAGCGCAAAGGCCAAGATAAAGTTATTGAAGCCTTGCCCAAAATTTTAGAAAAAATTCCCGATACTGTTTATCTGATTGTCGGCGAGGGTCAAAATCTCTTAAATCTTCAATCTAAAATCTTAAATCTCAAATTAGAAAATAATGTAATTCTTACCGGCAAAGTAAGTGACGAAGAATTAGCGTCCTATTACGAGCTATGCGACATATTTATCATGCCTTCTAGGGAAATCAATGGTGATGTTGAAGGATTTGGTATAGTTTATTTAGAGGCCAATAGCTTTGGCAAACCGGTAATCGGCGGCCGAAGCGGAGGAGTGAGCGATGCTGTGATTGATGGCCAAACCGGTTTATTAGTCGATCCTAATAACGTAGAAGAAACGACAGCAACTGTGATAAAATTATTAACCGATGATAATTTAAGGAATAAACTAGGAGAGCAAGGGCGAGAAAGAGTAGAGAGGGAATTTAAATGGGAGAATGAAGCCGAGAAGGTTAGTAGATTATAAATGTATGCGCACATTCGTAGATTCGCATGTTATTCGTATATTCATATCGCATATTAAACAAAGTGCCTCGTTCGGGGTTCCGAACGAGGCGGGCGATAAAAAGGATTGGTTTCCCCATTTTTACACATCCTATCTCTTCATCAACTTCATCGTTGCTTGAAGGAGGGTGCAACTCTGTTGATTAATCCGATAGGATTTCCCTCCGAAAGATGAAATAATCGGAGGTAGCCCCGTTGGTTTGAAAAAATAGAAAAACACGGCTCCGCCTTGCCGATTCTTTCAATCCTTGTCGCCCTAATCAGCTGCTAAGGGCAGTATAACCAATCAAATCAAATTATGTCAACACTTAAAATCAGTATAGTTATACCAACCTACAACGCCGCAAAAACTATCAATAATACACTAGATAGTATTTTAAACCAAACCTATAAAAATTTTGAAATTATTATAGTGAATGATGGCTCGACTGACGAAACGGTTAAATTGTTAAACAGTTATATTACTAAATTATCGGAAGACGATCGACGGAAGATCAAAATCATCAATCAGGAAAACCAAGGTTCGAATCCGACAAGAAATAGGGGAGCAGCGGAAGCAAAAGGTGAATATTTATTATTCTGTGATTCGGATCTCACGATGAAGCCAGATATGCTAGAAAAAATGCTTGACGCTCTCAAAATCAACCCCGCCAAATCTTTTGCTTATTCTTCATTCAAACTAGGTTGGAAACTTTTTCAATTATGGCCCTATACTGCCGAACGTCTGCGACAAATGCCCTATATTCATACTACGTCACTAATCCGCCGCGAATTTTTTCCCGGTTTTGATAATCAGATTAAACGCTTGCAGGATTGGGATCTTTGGCTCACAATGCTTGAACAAGGTCATGAAGGTGTTTATATTCCGGAAATTTTATTCAAACTAGAACCAAGTCGGCTGGGAATCAGCCAATGGCTGCCAAAAATTATATACAAAATTCCTTGGCAAAAATTAGGCCTTGAAATAAAATCAGTTAAAAAATACGAAGAAGCGGTAAAAATTATTAAAGAAAAACATCATCTACTATAATTATGCTATATCAAGATACAATCTGGGACGATATAAAAATCAATGATCCGCTGGTAATTGAATTAATTTCTTCGCCAATATTTGAGCGATTAAAAGGCATTCATAATTGTGGCATCCATTATTATATCTGTCCGGGAATATACAAAACAACGCGCTACGAACACACGATTGGCGTTTATTTGATTTTAAAACAACTCGGCGCGAGCTACGACGAACAAATTGCCGGTCTGCTTCACGACGCTTCTCACACCGCTTTCTCGCATCTTATCGATTATGTTCTAGGTGACGCTTCAAAACAAGACTATCAAGATTCTATTCATGAAGAATTTATTCTGCATTCGGAAATTTCTGAAATTTTAAACAAACATGGAGTAAATCCGGCGATAGTGTCGAAACATAGTGAATTCAGTTTGCTTGATCAGGAAATGCCCGGCGTTTGCGCCGACCGAATTGATTATTTTCTGCGGGACATGTTTTATTATGGATCAATCTCAAAAGAGGAAATTGCTGATTTTCTTAAAACTCTATTCATTAAAGCGGGAAAAATTGTGATTTCTGATTTAGAACAAGCTTTATGGCTGGGCGAAAAATTTATGTGGGCGAATGAAAATACCTGGGCTGATCCGCGAATAGCAGTCGAGCAGCAAATAGCCGGCCAAGCGATCAAAATCGCCTTTGATAAATCTCTGCTCAAAAAAGAAGACTTTTTTTCAACCGATGATGAATTCATGGCGTTGCTCCAAAAAGTTGCCGACAAAGAAATTCAAGAAAAACTTGACTTGCTCAATCTGAACACTAAATTTGTTTTTGATGAAAATAATTACGACTATCTTTGCCGCTACAAAGTTCGTTATCTTGATCCTTGGGTTTTAGTCAATGGAGAAATTAAATTATTATCAAAAGTTAATCCTGATTTTAAAAAAGAAATTAACAAATTTTTAGAACGAAGCAAGGGATATTATAAAATTAAAATTATAAAATAAAATATGGACTTATCTATTATCATCGTTTCCTGGAATGTCCGCGATTTGCTAGAGAAATGCTTATCGTCCATTTTTAATAATGTTCATAATATAAATTATGAAGTTTTTGTCGTGGACAATGATTCAATTGACGAGACGAGCAAAATGGTTTTGGAAAAATTTCCACGAGTCAATTTGATTCGAAGCAAAAAAAATTTAGGCTTTGCCGGCGGTAATAATTTGGCTATTCGCGAAGCAAAGGGGAAATATATTTTACTTCTAAATCCGGATACGGAGATTATTGATGGCGCGATGGAGAGGATGGTTAAATTTATGCGCTCGCGGCCGGAAGTTGGTATCGCTGGTCCGAAGATTTTTAACCCCAATAAAACGCTCCAGCCCTCGGTACGGCGATTTCCAACCATTATTGACCAGTTGCTAATCTTTCTCAAGTTTACGCACTTCCTGCCCAATATTGGCCCTTTAAAGCGTTATTTTGCCACTGACTTTGATTACACGCAGCCAAATGAAGTCGATCAGGTTATGGGGGCTTTCTTTATGGTGAAACGAGAAGTTTTCGATAAAATCGGCTTGTTGGATGAAAAATTCCATCTTTGGTTTGAAGAGGTAGATTTTTGCCGCCGAGCGAAAAATGCCGGTTATAAAATTATGTATAATTCTGAAGCAAAAATAATCCATTACGGCGGGCAAAGTTTTAAACAGCGAATGACTTTAATTAAACAATGGCTGTTTTTCAAAAGCATGGTTTATTATTTTTGGAAAAATTCAAAATAAGGGTACGTCAGGAGCAAGGGCTCACGGCCTACCCGCAATTGCATTATGAATTTATTCAACAAAACCTTTAAAACAACTTTACTTTTCATCATCTTTTTAGAATTGCTTTCTTTTTGCGCTTACGCTTATCCAACCTTCAATAAAACGGCCTTTTTAATTATACTTTTGGTTACGTTAATTTTGTCGCTCATAAAATTAGAATACGGGCTTTATATTGTCCTCGCCGAACTCTTTATCGGTTCTAAGGGCTATTTATTTTATTTTGAACTGGGCGGGACATCCGTATCTATTCGAATCGGCTTATTTTTAATCTTAATGTCAGTCTGGCTGTTTAATATCTTTAGAAGCCGATTAAAAATAAATAGTAAGACGATTAACAACCCCAAAAACATTACAACATTACAAAATCACAAAATTCCAACAACCTACTGGTTGCTTTTCCTAGCCATTATCTGGGGCATACTTTACGGTCTCCTTCGCGGCAATTCATTTAATAACATCTTCTTTGACGCTAATGCTTGGCTTTACTTTGCCTATATTTTTCCCTTTTTGAGCGTATTTAAAACCAAAGAGCAATTATATAATATTATTTCTATTTTTTCCGCCAGCTTAATTGATATTATTTTAAAATCATTATTTTCCCTTTGGATTTTTTCACATCAAATTATCGGTATTAGCTATGATCTCTATCGCTGGCTCCGAATGAGCGGAGTAGGGGAAGTCACTCCCGTGGCCGGCAATTTTTACCGCGTATTTTTTCAGTCGCAAATCTACGCGTTGATTGGATTTTTTATCGTACTATGTTTGGCGATTGATTATTATTGGTATTATGGGCAGCAAACAAAAAACACAAACGTCATTCCGAATGAAGCGAAGCGTAGTGAGGGATCCCGAGAACAACGCATTAAACCAAGAGATTCCTCACTGACGCTCGGAATGACATTCACTTTTCTGCTTTCTTTTTTCTCTTTTCTCACAATCACAATTAGTTTTTCCCGCAGTTTCTGGCTGGGATTGTTGGGCGGCCTCGCGCTAATGTTTGTCGCGCTAAAATTAATTTTTCGAGAAACTTGGGCGAGATTATTAAAATTATTCGGCATCTTAATTCTCGCGGCTATATTGAATTTCGGCTTTCTTTATCTCTTTATTAGTTTTCCGCCGACAGCCGGTGATGTTTCACTCGCGAGCTTAATCGGGGACAGGGCCTCACCGGGCGACGCCGCCGGCTCCAGCCGCAAAAATCTTTTAGTGCCTTTGCTACTAGCCGATGCCCTGCATCCGATCATCGGATCAGGCTTTGGAACAACAGTAACTTACAAAACTCTAGATCCGCGAATTCTCGCTTCAAGCCCGAATGGAATTTATACCACCTATGCTTTTGAGTGGGGCTATTTGGATATCTGGCTAAAAATTGGCTTGGCAGGTTTGTTAATTTATTTATATCTGATTTGGCAGATTGTAAAGAAGGGAATCGCGCGACTTATGACT
Organism: Patescibacteria group bacterium; assembly: GCA_020057505.1. Lineage (GTDB taxonomy): Bacteria > Patescibacteriota > Patescibacteriia > JAGVFQ01 > JAGVFQ01 > JAGVFQ01. The sequence continues at coordinate 7,340 of JAGVFQ010000058.1, forward strand.
AATGATGTACGGCTAACAACTTACGATAAATATTTAACTTTGGGATTACTACTCGGATTAATCGCTTTACTGATCACTAATATTTTCACCCCTTACCTCAATCATCCGCTGGGAATCGGCTATATAATACTATTAAGCGTAGCTATTAATATTTTTCAAGAAAACAAAATACATACCAATCCATAATCTGCAGTATCCGCGTTACCAAAATCCGTGAGATCTGTGTATTCAAAAATCCGCGGAAATCTGCGTTCAAAATAGTGTAGGCGTTTAGCTTAATGTCACTCAGGAAGGAGTGTTAGTAAGTAAAATTATTTAACTATCAGAAGCTCGCAAAGAAATTCTCCTTGATACCACACGCGGATTTTGTCGCTTCGGATGAATATTTAGTTCAATCTTACGATGAGCATACGACTGCTTGCCTGGTATAGTATACATCGTTCCTTTAAAATGAAATTGGCGTTTTTTGTTTTTACTGAAATTTATGATATAATAAAGGTGAAATTTATAATCTTAAATCATAAATCTTCATTCTTAAATTAAACCTATGCCAATTGAAAAAGGAATCCAAAAATATTTTGAAACAGCAATTAGAAAAGGCGCTTCCGACATTCATCTTGTAGCCGGCGAGAAGCCGACTTTAAGAATTTCAGGGGAATTAATGCCCATTGATTCATCTATCCTTAACGGAGAAACTCTAAAGAAAATGATCTATAGTCTTTTGGCTAAAAAAGATATAGACAAGTTAGAAGAAGACTTGGAACTTGATTTGGGTTTTGAATTTAATAAGGCGAGATTCAGGATTAATGTTCATTGGCAAAAAGGCCAAATCGGACTCGCGGCTCGCTTGATCCCGTCAAAAATACCCGCGCCTGATGAAATAACTTTAGATGACACTATTGTTAATCTGACGCGTTTAAGTCAAGGGCTCGTGATTTTGAATGGCCCATCAGGATGCGGCAAATCAACAACGCTCGCGACGATGATTGATGTGATTAATAATAATCGCAAATTGCATATTGTCACCATTGAAGACCCGATTGAATTTGTTTATGAAAAAAAACAAAGCATTATTGAACAGCGAGAAATCGGACAGGATACTTTGTCTTTCTCGAACGGACTCAAGTATGTTTTGCGTCAGGATCCGAATGTGATTTTGGTCGGCGAAATGCGCGACCTTGATACCATTTCTTCGACTTTGACCGCGGCGGAAACCGGCCATTTGGTTTTTTCCACGCTTCATACCTGGAGCGCGCCGGAATCCATTGAGAGAATAATAGATTTGTATCCGGCTTATCGCCAGAGGCAGGTTTTAGTGCAGCTCGCTTCAAGTCTGCGCGCCGTTATTTCGCAACAGCTTTTGCCGCGAAAAGGCGGCGGTCAGATTGCCGTGAGAGAAATAATGTTGAATACGCCAGCGGTGTCGAATTTGATTCGGCAGAATAAAACAGCTCAGCTTTATTCCGTAATTCAAACCAATGCCGAAGAAGGCATGATATCTATGGAAAATGCGATTAAGCAGGCTCTCGCCGATGACTTGATTACCGAAGAAGTGGCGAATAATGCATTAAATAATATTATGAAGATATAAGATGCGAATAAATATTCGCAAGATTAGCACGTATTCGCATAATTAGCATCAATTTATATTTATGACGAATGAAAAATGGCAGGAAATAATATCGATGGTGGATGATAAGTTTGAAGTTGAAGAAAAAGGCAAAAAAGTAATTGACGATGGAATTGGCGGAAATTTGGAATTTATTATTTTTGAAGGCCCGCTCGGCCGGATGAAGCTCGAGAGAACCGAGCGCCCGGTCGTGCTCGATAAAAAAACGACTTATTCGAATAGAATCGGCAGCGGTGTCAAAGTTGATTATGTTTTATCGCCCGACGAGAAGATTTATAAATTTAAAGCTTACAAATGGGATGAAAGAGAGAACGATTGGGTGGAGATGGAAGCAGCGGCTAAGGCGTTTAGCATTTAAAACGATGCTAATCTTGCGAATAAATATTCGCAAGATTAGCACGTATTCGCATAATTCGCATCATATTTATCATATGTCTGATGATAGCCGAAAATTCAAGAGCAGGGCTAATTTTATTGTTAGCCGAAATCAAAAGAGGGGATTAACTTCAGAAGATAGAAGAATAAATGTTTTATTTTATGCCGCCTTAGCATTTAGTTTTTTGATTATTTTCCGCCTTTTTAGCCTCCAGGTTTTGGAATACAAATTTTATTTCGCCCTGGCTTCCGACCAGCATGAAATTTATCAGCAATTATTTCCGCGCCGGGGAGAAATTTTCCTGCAGGACTATAAGTCAAAAGGCAAAGACGGTTCTTTTGACTTATATCCTTTGGCTACTAATAAAGAATATGGCTTACTCTATGCCGTTCCCAAAGATATGGACACTCCGTCTTTCGCGGCCAAAGAATTAGCCAAGATTACTCAAATTCCGGAAGCGGAATTGCTGGCCAAATTCACGAAAAAAGACGATCCATATGAGACCATCAGGCATCGCGTGAGCGACGAAGAGGTGGCGGCGATTGAAAAATTAAATCTCAAAGGCATTGAATTCGCCAATGAAGTTTTTCGTTATTATCCGGAAAAAAATATGGCGAGCCAATTAACGGGTTTTCTCGGTTTTAGTAAAGATAAGCAAACGGGCCAATACGGACTCGAGGGTTATTTTGACAAACAACTCTCCGGCGAACAAGGCTATTTGAAATCAGAAAAAGATCCGTCCGGCGCGCTTGTCAGTATTTATAACGATGAAGTTAAAAAGGCCAATAACGGTTCTGACCTGGTTTTAACGATTGATCGGACGATTGAATCAGTCGCTTGCGATAAAATTAAGGCCGGCGTGGAAAAATACGGCGCCGTGAGCGGATCAATTGTGATTATGAATCCCAAGACCGGCGCTATTTTTGCCATGTGCAGCTATCCTGACTTTAATCCTAATGAATATTCCAAGACAGAAGATATTAGTGTATTTAATAATCCGGCTATTTTTACGGCCTATGAACCGGGTTCTGTTTTTAAGCCGATAACCATGGCAGCCGCGCTTGATACAGACAAAGTAAATCCTGATACTACCTATATTGATGAAGGTTTCGTGAAGATTGGCAAATACACGATAAAAAATTCCGACGGACTGGCTCACGGCGAGAAAACTATGACAGAGGTGCTGGAAGAATCATTGAATACGGGCACGATATTTGTAGTCAGAAAAACCGGCAATGATATTTTTAATAAATACGTGAAAAATTTCGGTTTTGGCAAACCGACGGGCATCGAACTCGATACTGAAGTTCCGGGCGGAATAAGTTCGCTCGAAAAAAATGGAGAAATTTACAGCGCCACGGCGTCATTCGGCCAAGGAATTACGGTAACGCCGATTCAATTAGTGACGGCTTTCGCGGCAATCGCGAACGGCGGCAACTTAGTTAAGCCTTATATAGTTAGTGAGATTCGCGGGCCGGATGGCACAAAAATCGATACTAAGCCCAAAATCATCCGCCGGATTATAAGCGAGAGAACAGCTTCTCTTTTGAGCGGTATGCTTGTCTCGGTAGTAGAAAAAGGACATGGCAAAAAAGCCGGCGTTAGCGGTTATTATGTGGCAGGAAAAACCGGTACGGCTCAAGTTCCGAAAGCCGACGGCGATGGTTATGAGGCTACTATGAGTATCGGTTCATTTGCCGGCTTTGCACCCGTTCAAGATCCTAAATTTGTCATGCTTGTGAAGATTGATCGTCCCGCTAATGTTCAGTGGGCGGAAAGTTCGGCCGCGCCAATATTTGGCGAAATGGCCAAGTTTCTGCTAGACTATTTCCAAGTGGCGCCGCACCGATAATTTTCAATTTCTAATTTTTAATTTTTATTGAATGTTTAATTTTATAATTTTAAAATTAATCAATTAAAAATTGATTGAAAATTATAAATTGAAAATTTAATCAATATCTATGAAACAATTTCTCCAAAAAATATTAAGATTTTTAGCTAAAAGTATTCTTGCCAAATACAAGCCGGAAATCATCGGCATTACCGGCAGTGTGGGCAAGAGCTCGACGCGCGAAGCGATTTACGCGGTTTTGTCCGGCGAACTTAGCGTCCGGCAGAGCGAGAAAAATTATAATAATGAACTTGGGGTGCCGCTCACGATTATCGGAGCCAAATCCGCCAATCGGTCGCCTTGGGGCTGGTTCAAAGTAATTTTGAAAGGTTTGGATTTGATTTTATTTTTTGATAAGAATTATACTAAAATTTTGATTTTGGAAATGGCGGCTGATCATCCGGGCGACATAAAATATCTTGTTTCGATCGCTCCTTGCAGGATTGGCATCGTCACCACAATCAGCGGCGTTCATTTGGAATTTTTTGGCACTATTGAAAATATTATTAAAGAAAAACAAATTATCGTCACGCGTTTGGATAAAAATGGTTATGCCATATTGAACGCCGATGATGATTTAGTTTTTAAAATGAAAGATAAGACCAAGGCTACAGTGATTACGTACGGTTTTTCGGAAAATTCGGATTTGCGAGCGATGGAAATGTTTTTGGCCGGCTTGGAATTTGAAGCGGAAGAGTTTGACGAAAATATCACTCCGGAAAGCCACTGGGATTCTCGCGAGTGGGGGACTAATTTGAAATTGAGCTATAAGGGCAGCGCGGTGCCGGTTTTTTTGCCGCGTGTTTTGGGCAAGCAGCAGGTCTCGGCGGCTTTGGCCGGAGCGGCGGTTGGTCTGATTTACGGCTTGAATTTGGTCCAAATTTCCGCGGCCCTGAAAAATTATCAATCACCCGCCGGCCGCATGAATCTGATTTCCGGGATCAAGCATACTATGCTTATTGATGACACGTACAACGCCTCACCGATTTCCACCAAAGCCGCGCTTGAAACAATGAAAGACATTAATTTGCCAATAGGCGCGAAGAAAATCGCGGTATTGGGCGATATGCTCGAATTGGGCTCAGCGAGCGCAGCGGGACATAAAGAAGTGGGGAAGAGCGCTTATGACGCAGGCGTTGATTTGCTTGTGACGGTCGGCAAGGAAGCTTTGAATATCAGCGAGGGTGCACAAGATTTCGGGTTTGACGAAAATAAAATTATGAGCTTTAATGATACGAACGAAGCCGGCCGATTTTTGCAAGAAGAAATTAAATCAGGAGATTTGATTTTAATCAAGGGGTCCCAGGGTATGCGGATGGAAAGAATCGTAAAAGAACTAATGGCTGAACCGCTCAAAGCTTGCAGCCTGCTCGTCCGGCAGGATAAGTCATGGGAGTGCCGGTAAAAATTTAAAACATCCCCCTGTGCCCCCTTTTGTTACGGGGGATTAAGGGGGATGTGCAAATCAAAATTAAAGTTTGGTCCTATCGTCTAGTTGGTTAGGACGTTGCGTTCTCAACGCAAGAACTCGGGTTCGAATCCCGATGGGACTAATAATAGAAAAAGAGAGATTATTCTCTCTTTTTTCTTGACGATTTTCTTCTGGTTATTTATAATGGAATTAGCACTCTTGACACTTGAGTGCTAATTGGGATAAGATAAAGTTATTATGACGAATCGCCAGCAATTACTGCTAAAATTTATCATCAAGGAATATATCAAGAACGCCGACCCGATCGGGTCTGATTTTGTCGTAAAAAAAGGCAAATTTGCCCTGAGTCCGGCGACGGTGAGAAATGAAATGATGGAGCTTGAAAAGCAGGGATATATTTCCCAGCCGCATACTTCAGCTGGTCGGATTCCCACAGAAAAAGGCTATAAATTTTATATTCAAAATTATTTAGATTCGGACCAGGATAAAGTTGTGGGCAAGGGTCTTAAAAAATTAGAAAATACTACTAGAGAAAAAAATGAAGACGAAACGGCTTATATCAAAAATTTGGCAAAGAATTTGGCGGAAATTTCTTCTGGAGCGGTTATGATCGGATTCGGCCCGAATAATGTTTATTATACCGGCCTTACTAATCTTTTTTCTCAGCCGGAATTTCAGGATCTGGATTTAGTCCATAATATTTCATCGGTGATGGACCATTTGGACGAAGTGATAGATGCGGTTTTTGAAAAAATCGGCGATGAGGCGGAAATTATGATTGGCAACGGCAATCCGTTCGGCGATGATTGCGGCGCAGTTATAACCAAATATGGTTCGCTCGGTACCAATTCTGGCATTCTGGGAATAATCGGGCCGATGAGAATGGATTATGGTAATAATTTGAATTTGATCAGATACGCGCAAAAATTATTAGAAGAATTAAAATAAAGAATACAAACTTATGGCGGAAGAAAACGAGACAGAACCAATTAATAATGATTTAGAAGAAGCCAAGAAACAAGCGGAAGAATATTTGAATGGTTGGAAAAGAGCTAAGGCTGATCTGATTAATTTCCAAAAAGATTCGGAGAAACGGCAAAAAGAATTAATCCAATTCGCCAATGCCGCTTTTATTCTGGAATTATTGCCGATTTATGAAAGTTTGAAGCAAGCGATCCGGCACGGCAAAGGCGATAGCGGCGATTTGGCGAAGGGTATAGAACAGATAAAAAAACAGTTTAGCGATTTTTTGAATAGCTTTGGCGTTGAGGAAATAAAGACCGTCGGCGAGAAATTTAATCCAGAATTTCATGAGGCAGTTGATAAGAGAAAAGATGAAAATCAAGAAGAAGGCATAATTTTGGAAGAAATAAAAACAGGTTATACAATAGATGGCAAGCTTTTGGAGCCGGCCAAGGTCATTATTAACGGTTAAATAAATAAAATTATGCGAGATCCATTACTTGAAACCTCAGGGAAAATAATTGGATTTTATGAAAGAGAGTTTTATATATTTTCAAACTTTTCCAGCTTTGCCGTTGAATGGCGAGGTAAGCTTTGGCAAACATCTGAGCATGCCTATCAAGCCGCACATTTTTTTGAAACTGAGCCAGAACTTGCCGAGGAAATATATAAATCAAAATCTGCGCACGAGGCTTACAAAATAGCTAAAACGAATATTGATAAGGTTCCTAAAGATTGGGAACAGAATAAAATTGCAATTATGGAAGATGTTTGTTGGCACAAACTTCAACAGCATCCTTATGTTCAAAAGAAACTTTTACAAACAGAAAATAAACAGATAGTGGAGGATTCTCCAGTTGATAGCTTTTGGGGTTGGGGTCCAAATCGAGATGGAAGAAATGAATTGGGCAAAATCTGGATGAGATTACGTGAAAAAATTAAAGCAACTAAATAAATTTATTTATTAATAAATAAAACAATATATGAGCAAAATTATTGGTATCGATCTCGGAACATCTAATTCAGCCGCGGCAGTAATGCAAGCGGACAGCCCCATAATTATTCCTTCAGCTGAAGGATCCACTCTCGGCGGCAAGGCTTTTCCGTCATATGTGGCTTTTACCAAAGACGGCCAGCTTTTAATCGGCGAACCGGCGCGACGCCAGCTCGTTTCAAATCCTGAAAAAACTATTTACGCTATTAAGCGTAAAATGGGCACTGATTATAAAGTTAAAATAGATGACAAAGAATATACGCCCCAGCAGATTTCCGCTTTTATTTTGCAGAAAATTAAAAGAGACGCGGAAGCGTTTTTGGGCGAGCCGGTAGCCAAAGCCGTGATTACAGTGCCGGCTTATTTTAGCGACGCGCAGAGGCAAGCGACTAAGGACGCGGGCGCGATCGCGGGGCTCGAAGTCGTCCGAATTATCAATGAACCGACCGCTGCCTGTCTGGCTTATGGCCTCGATAAAGTCAAAGACAAAAATCAGCAGGTTTTGGTTTTTGATCTCGGCGGGGGAACGCTTGACGTGACGATTATGGATTTTGGCGGCGGAGTTTTTGAAGTGCTTTCCACTTCCGGCGACACCGTGCTCGGCGGCACTGATATGGATAATAACATTATTGATTATATTGCCGCGGAATTCAAAAAGGAAAGCGGCGTTGATTTAAAAAATGACAAGATGGCGATGCAGAGATTAAAAGAAGCGGCGGAAAAAGCCAAGATTGAATTATCCGGTACCATGGAAACTGAAGTTAATTTGCCGTTTATTACTGCCGATGCTTCCGGTCCGAAACATTTGACGATGAAAATCACCAGAGCCAAATTGGAAGAGCTGATCAAGCCGATAGTCGAGCGCTGCCGCGGACCGCTCGAGAGAGCTCTCACTGATGCCAAAATTAAGCCAAGCGAAATAGAAAAAATTATTTTAGTCGGCGGTCCGACCCGCATGCCGATTGTCCAGAAGTTTATTGAAGAATATGTTGGCAAGAAAATTGAGCATGGCGTTGATCCGATGGAATGCGTGGCTAAAGGAGCGGCTATACAAGGCGCCGTGCTTTCGGGCGATGTGAAAGACATTCTGCTTCTTGATGTGACGCCTCTGACTTTGGGTATTGAAACCATGGGCGGAGTTTCGACTCCTTTAATTGAACGCAATACCACTATTCCCACTTCCAAAGCGCAGATTTTCTCCACGGCTTCGGACAGCCAGACTTCAGTCGAAATTCACGTCCTGCAAGGCGAGCGGCCCATGGCGGACCAGAATCGCACACTGGGCAGATTTATTCTTGATGGCATACCGCCCGCGTCGCGAGGCGTGCCGCAGGTCGAGGTTGCTTTTGATCTTGATGCCAATGGCATTCTCACGGTCACGGCCAAAGACAAAGCCACGAACAAATCGCAAAATATCGTTATTAAGGAATCTTCGGCTTTGAAAAAAGAAGAAATTGAAAAAATGAAAAAAGAAGCCGAGATGTTCGCCGAGCAGGACAGGAAACAAAAAGAATTAATTGACCTCAGAAATAATGCCGATACTATGATTTATACCGCGGAAAAGATGCTCAAGGATTATAAAGACAAAATCAAAGAAGAAGATAAGAAAGCTGTTGAAGACAAGATGGCGGCTTTGAAAAAAGCCAAAGATGGGAGCGATGTCGAAGCGATCAAAATCGCCGCGAACGAACTTACCGATCTCTCGCAAAAAATTGGCGGTGAAATGTATCGTTCTTCGCCTGAAGCTTCCACATCCACCGAGGCTTCGGCGGACAAGTCGGACGATAAACAAGAAAACAAAAAAGAAGGCGAGGGACCGGTGGAGGGAGAAGTAATTAAATAAACTAATCATAAGCGAATAAAAAGCGAATTTTGAACTAATATTGATTTATGGAGGAATTAATATATAGAGAATTAAGTTATAAACTGATTAATATATCTTATAAGGTTTATAACTCAATGGGTTGTGGATTCCATGAAAAATATTTCCAGCGATGAGCAGGAACTGATTATAAACCGCATCAGTTATATTAAGGAAAAGGAAATAAAACTGTATTATAACGGCCAGTGTATAGGTAAATATTTTCTTGATTTTATAATTGAGGATAAGATTATTTTAGAATTAAAAGTTGTACCGTTTATTCAGCAAATCCATATTAAACAGGTTCTAGAATATTTAAGAGCAACAAATAAAAGATTAGCTATTCTAATTTATTTTACTAATAGTGGCGTGATTTATAAGCGTATTGTGAATCCAAATTATAAAGAGGAGAATATAATTCGTTCATAATTAGTTCATAATTCGTTTAAGATTAGTTTTTTTATGTCTAAAGATTATTACAACGTTCTCGGTGTTGCGAAAAATGCCTCTCAGGATGAAATCAAGCAGGCTTTCCGCAAGCTGGCTCATGAATTCCATCCCGATAAAGCCGGTTCTGATCAGAAGAAAAAAGAAGTGAATGAAAAAAAGTTCAAAGAAATCAATGAAGCCTATCAAGTCTTATCTGATGAAAAAAAACGAAGCCAGTATGATCAATTTGGTTCAGGTTTTGAGAACATGGGCCAAGGCGGCGGTTTTAATTGGCAGGATTTTGCAAGGCAGGGCGGATTCGGCGCCAGGCAAAATTTTGATTTTGATCTGGGCAATCTAGGCGATATCTTCGGCGATCTTTTCGGGTTTAGCGGCGGGGGACGCCGCAGGACCGGAGCCCGCTCAAGGCGGGGTCAGGATCTGCAGATGGACTTGTCTATCGATCTCAAAGAAGCGGTCTTTGGCGTGGAAAAGGAAATTGAGATTTATAAAAACGTAACTTGTTCAAAATGCCAGGGCGGCGGCGCTGAAGCGAATAGTAAAATTTCCAATTGTCCGACCTGCGGCGGCCAAGGACAAGTAGCGAATATCCAGCAGACAATTCTCGGCAGTTTTCAGACCGTTGTCACTTGTCCTGATTGCGGCGGCGAGGGCAAGCGCGCCGAGAAGAAATGCGCCGCGTGCAGCGGCCAGGGCCGGGTCAAGGAAGTGAAGAAGATCAAGGTTAAAATCCCGGCCGGTATTGATAATAAATCAGTTATTAAATTAACCGGCCAGGGCGAGGCCGGGCAAAAAGGCGGAGAGGCCGGAGATTTGTATATTAATCTCGAAGTAAAAGAAAATCCCAAATTTACTCGCCGGGGCAGCGATATTTTGACTGCTTTCCAAATTCCCTTTTCAATCTTGGCGCTAGGTGGTAAAATAGAGATAGAGACTCTTGATAAAAAAATAGGACTCAAAATTCCGGCGGCGACGCCATCAGGGCATATTTTCCGAATAAAGGGTGAAGGCGCGCCTCATTTGAAAAAATGGGGGCGCGGAGATCTCTTGGTCGCGGTGCAGGCTAAAACCCCGGAGAAATTAACAAAAAAGCAGGCCGAGCTTCTGGAAGAATTGGGGAAAGAGGGGATTTAGGTTGAAAGATAAAAGTTGAAAGATTTAAGATTAATAAATTAAATTTTATGGAAGAGGAAAAATATTTAACCCAAAAAACTTTTCACGAAGAAATGGGGAGATTTACCGAAGATGTGCTTCTGCCGGCGATTGAAAGGATTTTTGATTATAAGCTTGAAGAAAAGCTGGAATCCAAGCTTGAAGAAAAATTAGAATCAAAATTTAAAGAAAATCTAGGGCCGATAAGACAGCGGTTAGTTTCTATTGACGAACGATTAAATTCTATTGAAGAAGGAATCAAAGAGATTAAAGCTGAATTAGAGAAGATTGACAAACGCGGCGCGGAAGATGTTTTGGCGGCATTTGATGATATAGCAAGTCTCAAAAAGAGAATTAGTCAATTAGAGCTGGAAGTGAAACAATTGAAAACGGCGTAATTTATTTAATTTCTAATTCTAATTATATGTTCATCAAGCAGTGTGATTTGTGTAAGAAAACAATTAAAGAAAAAGAGGAGAGTATTCGAGTTTCAATCTGTTATCCTTTTAGCGAATTTATGTTTTGCGCTAAATGCGGCGAGCCAATCAAAAAAATTTTAAAAAATAAAAAAATGATTAAAAAAGATTAATAAAAAAATTATGTTAGAGGAAAATGATTTTAAAAGAATAGGATTAGAGATGTGCCAGGTTATTAATGAAAATGTTTTGCCGGTAATTGAAAAATTAGATGAGAGGATAGAAGGACTGGAAAAAAAATTTGATGAGCTCGATGGTAAAGTAGCTAATCTTCCTGACAAAGCTTTTTTAACTAATAAATTAGCCGATTTGGAGGGTTCGGTTATAGTTCGCCAGAAGAAAGAAGATGAAAAGGTAAATTTGTTAGTAAAGCTTTTGCACAAACGCGCCATTCTTCATGATGAAGATATAAAATTTTTAGAACAAATTCATGTATTTCCCAATCCCCCGCAATATTAAAAAAAGTTAAATCGCAATATTTAATTATTTTTAAATATTCTAACTTCTAATTTTAATCCCCATGCTTCACTCACACTTTTCTCTAACAACCAAGGTTTGTTTAATTGTGGCTGTTTTCTTCACCACTGCAGCTATTGTTCAAGCAGTCGGGTCTAAT
>JAGVFQ010000052.1 GCA_020057505.1 Patescibacteria group bacterium
GCAAAGCGGCCTGATTTTATTTTTTTCTGTAATCATAATATTATTTTTTTATTCTGCTGAAAATTACTTTTAAGCCGTATTTAAAAATTTGCTTTTTAAATAAATTAAAAGTTGGAGCCGCCATATAGCGCTCGGCATAAGGCAGTGAATATAATTCCGGATAAAATTTCATATTAATCATATTGCTTGATAATAAATATCCCTTATAGCCCAAGTCCTTTATTATTCCTATCGTTGCCTCGTTAAAATGCTTTTTCCCGCCGAAAGGAATTGAAAATACGCGGGATAATTTGACGCCGAGGCGTTTTAATAATTCATGATTTTTACCAATGTCTTCTTTCTGCTCCTCCTCGCTTAATGACGATAAATTATAATGGCTGAAAGTGTGGTTGCCGTAAGTTATTAGCTCGTCATTAACCAATAGTGTTTTATCTTTAAGGCAATAATTCATTTGATTTAAGCTGATATCGCGCTCTTTTAAAAAACCGTCAAGCGCTTGGTCAATTTCCCGGCTGTTAATATTAATTGACTTGCTTGCCCAATAAAAATTTTCTTTGGTTAACAATTTTCCGCCGGCTGATATTTTCGCGAAGTAATTTATAAACTCTATCTCCATGGAATTATTTATCAAGAAACGAATTTTATCCCGCCAAAAAACTTTACCCTCGAGCGAGCATCCGTTTATAAAAATAGTAGCCGGAATATTCAATGATTTAATTACCGGCATCGCTTCTTTAAAAACTGACTGGTAGGCATCGTCAAAAGTTACGGTCGCCATTCCGGGGCGCTTATGTTCAAAAAAATCATCAATGCTTACTATATCAAAATTTTTCTTTAGCCATTGAAGTTGTTTATAAATTTCCTCGGGCGCGACATTATGCAGGCCGGCCGATAAATTTTTTGGAATACGGCTGAAAGTAGCATGGTATAAAATCACTTGAGAGGTAAAATATTTTTGAAATTTATTAAAAAAATTATACATTTATTTTTTCATTCAAAATATTGATAAAATTAACGTATTTTTTATGCTTATACTTATCCAGAGCGTTTTCAAGGGCGAATTTTTTAAGCTCTTCTGAAACTCTCCAAACCCCGTAGGCCAAAAAATATTCTTTGGATATTTTTACTCCGAATATAGCGTCGGGAATTTGATTATATTCCCGACCCCAGGCCTCTATCCATGGCTCATATTTTTTCCCTTTTTGGTAAATATAAAAATCCAGCAAATCAAAATATTTTGAAGAATTTCTATTATAGCGCATCCAGTCAATAAAATATAGCCTATTTCCCTTTTTTAAAATATTTTTCTGGTGAAAATCACTATGGGCGGAAGATCGCGGTATTCGGACAGCGCCTAAAAATTTTACTAAGCGGTTATAGCTTTTCGGAACATGCTTTAAAACAAAATTCAAAAAAAAATCCGAATCCAATAAATATCTCAACGGCTTCTTTTCCCATTTTTCCGAATCAGTGAAAGCTTTTTGAAAATATTGTTCAACCAGCCCGTTATCAGCTTCTTTTATCGGCGAAAGGCGGGCGGTAATCGGGCAGCCAAAAATATATTTATATTCAAGCAAATAAGATGAAAAACCAATATCTTCGCGAATTTCCCCTATAACGGCCCTTTCTTTTTGTATTTCTTTCCAACTATTAAAAGTATAAGGGATTTTAATAACCTTATTTTTTGTTTTTATTATAAAAACTTTTGTATTGCGTTTTTCTATATTTAAACTATTAAACATTTTATTAAGCAACGGGTCTAATTATTAAAATACTCAAATAGATGCTCATAAATTTTATTAAACGATTCTTCTATAGAGCAATCGGTTTTTACTATTTTAACGGGGCATTTGAATAATTCCGTTGCCTGCCGGCTTCTTTCTATTTCATCCAATAGTTTATTATAACTTCTCTCTTCTTTCCTCGCCCAAATTATTTTCGGGTCGGCTTCCGCTATGAAACAGAGCGACGGCCCGGGTATTAACAAATAAGTTAGCCATAAAGTAACCCGAGAGCAAATTTTCTGCACCGGAATTATTTTGGTTTTGCCAAAATATTTTTTTGGCAAAGGATAGCGGTCGGCAATTACAATTCCGAATTTCGCGTTTTTTTTAATTTTTAAAAAACGGAAAAATAAATCAAACGGAAAAAGCGCGCTGAATAAAATAAACTTTAACCTATTCTCCATCTCCCGCATTACTTTATTCTTACTGGCCGACTTCTCTTCCAGCTTTTCCATCGGCTTAAAATAATATCCCCGCCAGCCCAAATAAATCTGGGTTGCAAAAACCGGGGAAAAATATTTTAATTTTTCAACTAATGTGCTCTTCCCGGAGCCGTCTGAACCGACAAAAATAATCAATTGCACTTTCCTGAATAAAAAAGAATAAGAGACGGCTTTATTTTTTATTTCTTGCCAATAATCGGCTAAAAAACCTTTCTCGCAACGGACAAAATGTTCTCGCGCTTTTTGGGCTAACTTCTTATAATTTTGGCCGTCTAAAATATTTTTTTTACTTTCCAACATCTCTCTTAACGCCCCGGATATTGTCTGTCCGAAATCTTCTTTGATTATCTCTGCGAAATCTTTATCGTTTTTACTCAAATCATACAGGGCCTCTAAATGCTTGAGCTGCGAGCCGCTTATACTGTCTTTTTCCAGAGCCAGCCGAAAAATAAAAAGAATCAAACTATGAATATTATTTGGGACAAAGAAATCACCCAAGAATTTTTTTTTATTCAATATTGCCTCTACTTCCCCTATTTTTATTTTTTCTTTGCCAAACAATAAATCGTCCTGGATATCAAGAACGTAGATTTTTTTTTCTTTGCCGAGTTTAAACATCTCCATATGCCCATCGCGCCGAGGCAATATTCTCGGCAGCCAGCCATCGGCCAAAAAAACTTTTTTTATTCTTTTAGCGTCTCTCGGATGTACAAGAATATCAATGTCTTTTTCTGAATTCAAATTTTCAATCGGCAGATAATTTCTCAAAACAACGTAATTAACACCCCCTTTATTTAATCGGCTGAATATATTTTTCAAGCTTTCATTTAACATAGCCGCCGGTTATTTTTTTATACAGCGGGCGAACCGCGTTATATAAGCCAACTTTTTTAAACAAATCAATAATATAAACCTTAACTCTGTTTTTGGTGATTTGAAATTCGCTATACGGATAATTTTCCAAAAGCATTTTCATGTTCAGCAAGGAATTTCGCGTGCCCAAATGCAAATCTTTATCCAATAAAGCCTCGTCAACCATCCTCCTCCACTCATTAAGATTCTGCTTGCTCATTTTAACGTGCTTGCGCCAAAACTCTTTGTCATGATTTGATTTTATATGCAAAGGGACCATCTTGCTGGCCGCTTTATATTTTTTGCACATTTCTAAAAGAATCGGCATCTGTTTATAAGTTTCATTATTGAAACTGGCATTTAGAACCAGGGGAAAAGGATTTTTTTCTCTCATTTTTGACAATATCTCCGTATTTTTAAGCACCGTTTCCCAACTGGCTCCCGGGCGGTATTTTTCATAGGTCTCTTTAGTATAACCGTCATAAGAAACAGCCATTTTCATAATTTTTATTTTTGACAAAAGATCAATTATCTCATCGGTAAAATGATTGGCGTTGGTCGTGGTATAAAATCTGCAAGCAGGATTTTTCTCCACAATTGCCCGCATAAATTCAATCGTTTCCGGAAAGATAAACGGCTCTCCCCCGAAAGGATTGATAACTTGCAAGGTCTGAAATATTTCCATAACCTGGTTGAAAATATTCCTTTCTAATTTATGGAATCCCTTTATTCTGTATTGTTCCTGATTGCAATGGTAGCAATTTAAATTACAGACAAAACTGGGAATATATTTTATGCGCCTCGGATTGCTCGCCAAAACAGTTTTGCCTTCAAAAATTTCTTCTTCGTTTAATTTGGCGTTTTTATAAACTTCCGAATTGGGATCCAAGTCCTTATACCAATTGAGCGTTTCCCATTGCTTTATGCCTTGTAAAACGTGGCACTTCGGGCAAACGGCTTTTGCCCCCTTTTCGCTCATCTGTTTCCTAAAATCCTGAAATTCTTCCGAATTCCAGACCCCTTTGACGCCGTGAAACTTTACATTCCCGACAATTCTCTTGGGCAAGTAGCAGCAAATCTGGACATCACCGTCCGGCTGGAGATCCATGCTTGTCCACGGATGCCGGCAAACCATTTTTCCAAATTTGTTTATAGTAAGCATGGGCCCGATTTTAGCCGCGTCTTCTACTAATTTTTTTTCTCCTTCTTTTTTCTCTTCATTATTCATATTTTTTTAAAACTTTAACAAAAATTTTTGATTTTTATTAAAACTTTTTTTATAAATGATTTATTATTTAATATTTTATTTGTTTTTATAAATCTTTTTTGCAAATCCTCGGAAGAAAAATCGGGCGTTACAATATTGGAAAAATTTCCGATTAACACAATTTCATCAGGATTCGCTCCGGTTAAATATCCCTTATCCCGGCAAATTTCCAACAAAGGAGTTTTTGGCAAGGCCTTGGCGAAAGATATGTCAAACATAATATTTTTATTTATTTTCTTCAGTTTTTTGGCGAATTTAATTCCGTTTTTCCAGCGCGCCAAGGTCTCTCCGGGAAAACCGATTATAAAATAAATAAAAACATTTATGCCAACCTCTCTGCAATCGCGAGCAACCTCCTCTACTTTTTCCAAGTTTAATTTTTTATTCATTAACTTAAGCATTTCTCCGTCACCATGTTCCATGGCTAATGATATTCTCTTGCAACCGGCCTCCTTCATTAATGAAAGCAATTCTTTATCCAGGGTATCGATTCTAATCCCATTGGGCGTAATAAAAGTTAATTTTTGTTCATGATTCTTATTCCAGTCAGCCATTTTGCTAAACAAATTTATTGCCCTGTCCCTTATTAAAGTCAAATTATCATCTTCAAACTCAAAATTAAATACTTTATATTTATCCATAATTTCGCGCATCTCTTGCCAGACATTTTCAGCCGCGCGAGCGCGGTAACCGCGCTTGAACACAGAATGCACCGAACAAAAAGTGCAGGCATACGGGCATCCTCGCGAGGTATGGATTGAAACGCCGAAATTCTCTTTTCCCCTGCCAGACGCTTTTGATTTAATGTACGCGTCAAACGGCAATAAATCCCGCGCCGGAAAAGGCAGATCATCAAGATTCTCAACCAAACCGGCTTCCCGGTTAAAATCTTTTTCGGATTTTAATTCTCTCAAATATGATGATTTATATAAACCGATTATGCCGTCAACAGAATCTCCGCGCGCCAAAGAAACCATTATCGGCTCCCCTTCACCAATGGCAATATAATCAGCGCCCATTTTTGAAGCATGGATTGGCAGGGTTGAGGGGTAAACTCCTCCCAATACTATTTTTATATCCCCATGTTGCTCGCGAATAGTTTCAATTAAAGGGCTAATAATATGGGAATGGTGCGTAAAAGGAGCGGTTATCCCGACCAGATCCGCGTCTTGCGGAATTAATCCGGCAATTTCATAATAATCAAGCCCGCACCTAAACAAATTTTCTCCCAGAATATTTATAACATTTGATTTTTCAAAACCCAGGGCGGGTGAATCAATAATAACAACTTCGTGGCCGTTCTTTCTAACACTGGCGGCGATTGAAGCTAATCCAAGCGGCTGGGTAAGAAAAAAACTTTTTGTTTTGCTTAATAGCGGAGGATTGATTAAAATAATTTTCATCTTCTTAGATATTTATTATAACATA
>JAGVFQ010000061.1 GCA_020057505.1 Patescibacteria group bacterium
CAATTTAGATCGCAAACTTCTGTGATAACCGATGAAGTAATAAATTTTAAACAATTTAAAAAAGCCGAGTGTTCGGCTTGAGGGGTCTGAGTGCGAAAGGTACTAATATAGTAGTATAGCATATAATATAAATCTTGTCAATATATTAAAAAAGCCAAAATTATAGTAAAATAAATAAAAATAGCCCAGCCGTGAATGGCCGGTCTATGGTACGAAAACCCCATTAATGGGGTTTCGATAAATCAGCCTAGTCCATTTATGGCTAGGCGGTGGGAATTCGTTTTAATTTGTGTTATTTTTATGAAAGAAAAAAAATTAGTTGAAGAAATTAAGGAACTTCGAGAAAAGATTTCCGCCACGTGGAGGTTGCTTTGACTTGGACAAAACAGCAGAACAAATCAGCGGGTTGGAAATAGATTTAAGCAAGCCCGAAGTTTGGCAGGATCGGGAAAAAGTTAAAGTTGGAAGTTTAAAGTTGAAAGTTTTAAATGACAAACTTAGCGCGTGGAAAAAGTTAAAATCTGAAGCTGATGATTTATTGGAAATTGCCAAACTTGATGAGGGTGATCAATCTATCAGTCTGCGCGAAGAGGCGGAAGTTAAATTGAAAGAGTTAGAAAAAAAATTTAGTGAAATGGAATTTCAAGTTTTATTTTCCGGTAAGTATGACGAACACAACGCGATTTTGGCGATTCACGCTGGCGCGGGCGGCGTGGACGCGATGGATTGGGCCGAGATGCTCTTGCGGATGTATCTGCGTTACGCCGAGAAAAGAGGCTTTAAAACCAGAATTTTGGATGAGTCGCGCGGCGGCGAGGCGGGTATTAAAAGCATTACTCTGAAAATCCAAGGTCCTTACACTTATGGCTATTTCAAATCCGAACACGGCGTCCATCGTTTGGTGCGAATTTCACCGTTTGACGCGGAGAAGATGCGGCACACTTCCTTTGCTTTAGTGGAAGTCTTGCCGGAACTGGGTGAACTTGAAGAAAAGGAAATTATAATTAATCCTGATGACTTGAGAATTGATACTTATCTCGCTTCCGGCCATGGCGGCCAGAGCGTCCAGACGACCTATTCAGCTGTGCGTATTGTTCACTTGCCGACGAAGATTACTGTCACTTGTCAAAATGAAAGATCGCAAGCGCAGAATAAAGAGACGGCTTTGAAGATTTTAAAAGCCAAATTATTTCAAGTTTACGAAGAAAAGCGTTTGAAAGAAAAAGAAAAACTGCGCGGCGAATACAAATCCGCCGAATGGGGAAGCCAGATCCGGTCTTATGTCTTGCACCCTTATCACCAAGTGAAAGATTTGCGCAGCGGTTATGAAACCAATAATCCGGACAAAGTGCTGAATGGCGAGTTGGATGAGTTGGTTGAAAGTTATTTGAAAAGACGCGAATAATGCGAATTACTGCGAATATGTGCAAAAATATTAAATTAAGATAATTTATGGAGGAAATAATTTATCCGGAATTAAGTTACAAGTTAGTTGGATTGGCGTATGATATATTTAATCACTTAGGCTATGGTTTGCAAGAGAAAGCTTATCAAAACGCGTATGAACAAGGTTTAGTTAAAATTGGATACAAATACGATAGAGAAAGAATGGTTGAATTATTTTATGAAGGCAAAAAAATAGGAAAGTATTTTTTGGATTTTCTCGTTGATGATTTAATTGTTGTTGAGCTTAAAGTCGCGCCTTTTGTTAAAAATGTACCAATTAAACAAGTTCGTGAATATTTAAAATTAACTAATAAGCGTTTGGCGATTATTTGTTATTTTACGCGCGAGGGTGTGAAATTTTTTCGGATTTTAAACTCAGCGCTCAAAAATTAGCATTATTCGCAGTAATTCGCATAATTAGCATCTATAAATATGAAAATTTTAGTTACCGGCGGCGCGGGTTTTATTGGCTCTCATATAATTGATCAATTGATTGATAATGGCCACGAGGTTATTATTATTGACAATTTATCAACCGGTAAAAAAGAAAATATCAATAAAAAGGCGAAATTTATTAAAATGGATATTTGTAATCCTAAAGTTAAGGCTGTTTTTAAAAAAGAAAAATTTGATTATGTTTTTCATCTGGCGGCGCAGATCGATGTTAGGAAGTCGGTGGAGGATCCGATTACCGATGCCAAAACTAATATTCTCGGCAGTTTGAATATTTTGGAAAATTGCAAAAATTTCGGCGTTAAAAAAGTGATTTTTTCTTCCACCGGCGGCGCGATTTATGGCGACGCGGAGATTATACCTACGCCCGAGACATATCCAGAAAAACCGATTTCGCCTTATGGTATATGCAAGCTGTCAGTGGAAAAATATCTCTATTATTACCATCAAATTTTCGGGCTTAATTATATTGCTTTGCGCTATGGCAATGTCTACGGCCCGCGGCAGAATTCCAAAGGCGAGGCCGGCGTGGTCGCGATATTTCTTGATAAAATTTTATCCGGTAAGCAGCCAGTGATTAATGGCGATGGCAAACAAACTCGCGATTATGTTTATGTGGAAGATGTCGCGGGGGCCAATATGCTCGCGCTTGAAAGCGATAAGATCGGAATATATAATGTCGGCACTGCGCGCGAGACAGACGTAAATAAATTATTCTCGATTTTAAATAATAATTTTCAAAATAAAATCAAAGAAGTCCATGGCGAAGCTAAAATGGGAGAGCAGGCGCGAAGCTGTTTGTCTTTTGAATTGATTAAAAAAGATTTGGGATGGGAGCCGGGGGTGGGGCTGGAAGAGGGAATTGGGAAGACAGTTTTATGGTTCAAAAATAGTAGAGTATAAATGTCAAATTACAAATTTCTAATGTCAAATAAAATGTCCAATGACAAAATGTCCAAAATTTGAAATTGGAAATTCAGACTTTGTTATTTTATTTGAAATTAGACATTAGGATTTTGAAATTAAATGTTGATTAGTATATAAAATATAATTTATAGCTTATAATTTCATAGAATATGCTAAATTCACGCGTCTGGGTCATAATTCCAGCTTACAATGAAGAAAAAAATATTGCCCGAGTTTTGGCTGGTTTAAAAAAAATAGCAGCTAATATTTTAGTTGTGGATGACGCCTCGAGTGACCGCACGCCGGAGATTTGCCGCGATCAAGGAGTATTTTGTATTTCACATAAAATTAATCGCGATCAGGGAGCGGCGCTGCAGACTGGCAATGAGGCGGCGCTTGATCTTGGCGCGGAAGTGATTGTTCATTTTGACGCTGATGGGCAAATGAAGCCAGAGGAAATTGCGGACATGGTCGAACCTATTTTAAATAATAAAGCTGACATCACTCTCGGTTCGCGGTTTATCAATAATAAAACAAAAATGCCATGGACCAAGCGGCATTTGATTCTCAAGCCGGCAATAATCTTTAATTGGATTTTTACCGGCATTAAATTGTCAGATGCGCATAATGGATTTCGAGCGCTTTCCGCCGAGGCGGCTAAAAAAATTAATATCAGGCAAGACGGCAAATCCCATGCCAGTGAAATTTTGGAGCAAATTTATGAGCACAAACTCAGATGGCAAGAGGTGCCGGTAGAAATTATTTATAATGAATACGGCCAGGGGTTTATGGGAGGGTTGAAAATAATTAAAAATTTGTTGTTAAGCAGGATTTTAAGATAACCTACGAATTTACAAATTAAAGTACAAATCTACAAATTTGTAAATTTGTATCGGATTTGTATATTTGTAGGTAAAATATATGCTAATCAAGATCATTCTCATTCTATTTGCCTTGTTTGTCCTTTTGAAGGTTGGTTTGCGATTTCGGGAACGCAAAATTAGTTTGAAAGAATTTATTTTTTGGATTATTTTTTGGCTCGCGGTACTATTCGTCGTTTTAATGCCGGAGACGACATCGCTCGCGGCTAATCTCGTCGGCGTGGGCCGTGGTTCGGATTTGGCGGTATATTTGTCTATCGTACTTTTGTTTTATTTGGTTTTCAGAATTTTTGTTAAGCTTGATAATATTGAATCCGAGATAACAAAAATAGTGAGGCAAGAAGCGAAAGAAGAATTTAACAAAAAGAATAAATAAGAAAA
>JAGVFQ010000033.1 GCA_020057505.1 Patescibacteria group bacterium
AAACAATTTAGATCGCAAACTTCTGTGATAACCGATGAAGTAATAAATTTTAAACAATTTAAAAAAGCCGAGTGTTCGGCTTGAGGGGTCTGAGTGCGTTGTTAAAGAATAAGCTAATTTAACACGCTAAGTTTTAGTTGTCAACACAAATTTTTTAGCTGTCAAATTTTTTAGCCTGCTAAAGCAGGGTATAAATTATTTTAATTATATTGCTTTTTCCTAAAAAACATGCTAAACTCTAATCAGTAAAATATCCGATATTTTATCTATTTTTAATATTTACCCCCATTTAATTTTTATGATTATTTCCTGGTTTGGGCATTCTTGTTTCAAAATTCAAACAAAAGACGCTACCGTGATTATAGATCCTTTTGATCCGAAAATCGGCCTCAAGGCGCCTCGTGGCGAAGCCGATATTGTCGTCGTGAGCCATGACCATTATGACCACAATAATATCGACGCGATCAAGGGCAATCCTTTTGTCATTCGCGAGCCGGGAGAATATGAAGTCAAAAATATTTTTGTTTACGGTATTCCGTCATTTCATGATAAGGTTGAAGGCAAAGAGCGGGGAGAGAATATAATTTATTTAATTGAAGGCGAAGATACTAAGGTCGCTCATTTGGGCGATTTGGGCCAGGCGAGCCTTACCGATGAACAGCTCGAAAGATTGGATGGAGTGGATGTGCTTTTGATTCCAATCGGTGGCGATGCGACTATTAATGCCAAGGAAGCAGTGGAAATTATCAATCAGATTGAACCTAGAATCGTTGTGCCGATGCATTACAAAACTCCTGATCTCAAATTGAATCTTGATGGTCTGGATAAATTTTGCAAAGAAATCGGCGTTTGCAAGAAAGAAGCAATTGATAAATTGAAATTAGCCAAAAAAGATTTGCCCGTTGAGGATATGGAAGTAATTCCGATGCAAATATCATAGTTAAACATAAATTTTTTTTAAACAATCTCGTTTATGATGAGGTTTTAATTTGCTGGATATTATTAAATTTATGCCGATTAGAGGTAAAACAAAAATTGCTCCCACCACCCCTAACCCTCGTTCTTCTCGCCCGCTCGAAGAACGAGCCGGCAGAAGGGGAAAATCGAAACAAGCGGAAGTTTCAGAAGAAGAAGTCGCGGATAATTTTCATGAGGTTGTTTCCAAGGAAAGGGAGCAATTTTTAGTTGATAAAAAGCCTGAGAGCATGTCGCCAAAAGACAAAATGAGAATAAAAATGCTTTGGGTGATTACAGCGTTCATAATGGTCGTGGTGGTAATTTTGTGGATTTTTAATCTGAAAAATACTTTTTCTAATAATACCGGCAAAGAATCCAAGAACAATGGCGATTTGTCGGACATTTGGCAGGAAATGAAAAAAAATATTGATAAATTGTCCACGAATATCAATGATTTATTTTCCAAGCTTGATCAGGAAAAATTAAACGCTGCCAATCAGGGAGTCCCATTAAACAATTTGAATCAGGATGATTTGAAAAAATTAACCGATGAAATTTTACAGAAATTAGAAGAGAAAGAGAAAAATACCAATAACAATATTAATGCCAACTTGAATATTCAGAGCGTAAATAGTAATATCAATGCCAAATAGGCAATTAAGAATAATTGTAATTAAATATCATGAACAGTAAGAAGAAAGATAAAAACAAAGGAACAAAGATTCCGAAGAAAAAAGTCGAAGAGCCGAAAAAAGTTGAATCGGAAAAAGCCGAGGCGAAAGGAAACAAACAAAATGGTGAATTATTCCCGGCGCCGGGACAAAATATCGGCAAGGTTAACCAAAGATTGATTACTGATGAAATCCAGGAATCATATCTTGATTACGCGATGTCTGTTATTATCTCTCGCGCCTTGCCGGACGTGCGTGATGGCTTGAAACCGGTTCACCGCCGCATTCTCTACGCGATGTGGGATATCGGGCTCAAGCCCGGAGCGAAATACCGCAAATCAGCGACAGTCGTCGGCGAAGTGCTCGGTAAATATCATCCTCACGGCGACGTGGCGGTGTATGATTCAATGGTGCGCATGGCGCAAGATTTTTCTATGCGTTATCCGCTCGTGAATGGCCAAGGCAACTTCGGCTCAATGGATGGTGACTCCGCCGCGGCTATGCGTTATACCGAGGCCAAGCTCGCTGCGATCGCGGAAGAGATGCTCTTGGATATTGAAAAGGAAACTGTTAATTTTATACCAAACTATGATGGCGTCCACCAAGAACCGGTGGTTATGCCGGCCAAGCTACCCAACTTACTTTTGAATGGCACAATGGGTATTGCTGTCGGTATGGCGACTAATATTCCGCCGCATAATTTGAGTGAACTTTGTGATGGCATAGCGCATTTGATTGATAATCCCGACGTTTCGGTCGACGACCTCATGCAATTCGTCAAAGGTCCGGATTTCCCGACTGGCGGCATTATCTATGACGTAAATGAAATTAAATTGGCCTATGCCACGGGCAAGGGTGGCATCGTAATGCGCGGCAAAGCGGAAATAATTGAAAAGAAAACAGATCATTTTCAAATAATTATCAATGAAATACCTTATCAGGTTAACAAATCCAGCTTGCTTGAGAAAATCGCTCTCTTGGTCCAAGAAAAGAAAATTGAGGGCATTAAAGATTTGCGCGACGAATCAAGCAACAGGGACGGCGTAAGAATTGTGGTTGATTTGAAAAAAGACAGTTATCCGAAAAAGATTTTAAATCAACTCTTCAAACTCACGCAATTGCAGGAAACTTTCCATATCAATATGCTCGCGCTCGTGGACGGGATTCAGCCTAGAGTTTTGACTTTGAAAACCGTATTTGAAGAATATTTAAAACACCGCAAAGAAGTCATTCGCCGCCGCACCGAATTTGAATTGAACAAGGCCAAGGATCGCGCCCATATTCTCGAAGGTTTGGTGATGGCGCTCGAGAAGATTGATTTGATTATTCAGACGATCAAAAAATCCAAAGACAAGGATGAAGCCAAAATTAATTTAATCAAGAGATTTAAGTTCAGCGACCGCCAGGCCGTGGCGATTCTCGAGATGAAGCTGCAGCAATTGGCCAATTTGGAACGGATCAAAGTGGAAGAAGAATTGAAAGAAAAGAAAAAATTGATCAAAGAGCTGGAAGCGATTTTGTCTTCGGCCAAAAGAATTTTGGGACTTATCAAAGACGACTTAAAACAATTGAAAGAAAAATACGGCGATGAAAGGAGAACTCAAATAATCGCGCACGGCGTGAAAGAATTTTCTACAGAAGATTTAATTCCCAATGAACCGACTATTGTGATTATCACGCAGGATGGCTATATTAAGCGTCTGCCTCCGGAAACTTTTAAGACCCAAAGCCGCGGCGGCAAAGGCGTAGTCGGATTCGCGACCAAAGAAGAGGACGAGGTAGCGCATTTGTTTACTACCAACACCCATGCCGATTTGCTTTTCTTCACCAATCGCGGCCGTGTCTTCCAGCTCAAGGCCTACGACGTGCCGCAATCTTCGCGCACGGCCAAGGGCCAGGCACTCGTCAATTTCCTGCAATTGTCGCCGAACGAAAAAGTTTCAAGTGTTCTCTCTCTCGCTGATCTGAAAGATTACAAATATTTGATAATGGCGACTTATCAGGGGTTGATGAAGAAAGTTGATATTACTGATTTTGAAAATGTCCGGCATTCCGGTTTGATCGCGATTAAATTAAAAGGTAATGATATTTTGGGTTGGACCAGACCTTCGACCGGCAATGATGAAATAATAATTACTTCTGCTAATGGCCAGGCGATTCGCTTCAAAGAAAAACAAATCAGATCAATGGGTCGGGCGGCCGCCGGCGTGCGCGGCATCAGATTGAAGAAAGACGACAGCGTTGTTGATATGGATGTGATTGAAAATGGCGTTAAAATTGATAATCTGCAATTGCTGACTGTGATGGCTCATGGCTTTGGTAAGAGATCCAATCTCAAATTGTATCGTATTCAAGGCCGCGGCGGTTCGGGCATCAAGACCGCGAAAATCACGCCGAAGACAGGGCAGATTATCGCCGCCAAAGTAATTAATGCCAAAGACATTGAAGGGCGAGACCTGATTATTATTTCGGCTCATGGTCAAGTTATTCGCTTGCCTTTCAAGTCGGTTTCCGTCACCGGCCGGGCGACGCAAGGAGTCCGATTAATGAGATTTAAGGAAGAAAAAGATAATGTGACGAATGTGACGTTCGTGTAAGGATTAAATTTCGGAATATAAAAACACCACTTAAATTTGAGAGGTGTTTTTGATTCGTGTAGAGACGCCCCGCAACGTGCGGGGCGTCTCAATGTGTTATCGTACAAAATCGGAGACACAAAATGTTGTGTCTTTACGTTGAAAAAAATAAATAATAAAAAAAGAGCCGTTTTTTTTGGGCTCTTACGTTCCTCACTTCGCGACGATTACTCTCGTCTCAGATCCACCCCTTTATCAGGCAGAAGATTCTCCCTGGTAATTCGCGAATAATCCAGAAAAACCAGTTGCACGTCCACCATTGATGCGAATCGGGATCAAAGGCGATTGGACCGATATGGGGGATGATCGTCTCGAAACCAATTTTCTCGGCGGTCATCTGTAATCGCGGCAGATGCCAGGGGTGGGCGATGATTATCGCCTTGGGTTTTTCGAATCCCAGCTTTTTGGTAGCGATTTCCCATGTCTGCAAAAAAACTTCTCTGGTATCCAGATATTTGCCCGGCTGTCGATGCTCATAGATGATGAAAAGTTGCTGCCGCGGTGAACGCCAAGGCAGGGCTTGAGCAACCTCCCCTTGTAGTATCATAGAGAGATCGTATTTCTGATCGATGTTGTATACTACTTTCGCCATTTGCTTGTTGGAAAGGCCGGGGTTGTTCTCTCCTCTATGGCCGAAAGCGTGGGCGATGATGATTTGGCCTTCCTCAGGGTTGCCTTGCGGTTTCTTTTTCCACCAAACAAAGAGACATTTCAGAATTTTTATAAAGAGCATGTCGCGCCTCCTGTATTTATCGAACGTTTTTTGTAAGTGATTTTTTCCGAAGGGAATTATCTGAGTTTAGCAATAATAAGCCCTCTTGTCAAGATTAGAAAAATATGATAAGTTAATCAGTGAACACAGTCATAACTGCCACATCAAGTGGCTGTTTAAATTAGACGCTGTCCAGTTTAATTAATAATAAATTACCAATACTATGGGTTTACCCGGCCATCGACGCACAAGTTCAGACAAAAGAAGAAGGGCGGCGCATTTTGCTTTGGAAAAAGTCAGCTTGGCTCATTGCTCAAAATGCAAAAAGACGGTATTGCCTCATCATGCCTGCGGTTTTTGCGGCACTTATGACGGCAAAGAAGTTATCAAAATTAAAACTAAGAAAAAAATTACAAAATAATTTTAGTTTTGTATTTTTATAATTTTAATTTTTAAGATATGTCCAATCGTCACTTATCTCGCACTTTAGCCATGCAAACTCTTTATGAGTGGGATTTTAACGGTCAAAAAGATATTGATCTCGATTCTTTGGTTGTGTCCAATTCCAAGGAATTCGCTCCCGGTTTTGATGACGCCGGTTTTTCCGACGAATTGATAAAGGGCGTGATAAAAAATTTAAAAGCGATTGACAAACTAATTACCAAATACGCTCCGGAATGGCCGATTGAACAGATCACTGTTGTTGATCGAAATATTTTGCGCATCGGCATTTACGAGCTTAAGTTCAATTCGGAAATACCCTCGAAGGTCGCGATCAATGAAGCGATTGAAATCGCCAAAACTTTCGGCGGCGAATCTTCAGGCAAATTCGTAAACGGCGTCTTGGGCGCGATTTACAAAGAGATGAGAGACAAGGGTGAATTAAAACAGGCGGATATGGAGAAGTCCGCGGAAGAAAAAAAAGAGGAAGTACCAAACCAACCAAAATAAAATTTATAATTAACCAAGAAAACAGAAAGCAGTAAACGGAAAAATATTATATTTTCTGATGTCTGCTGTCTGTTGTCTCGAATAACATGAAAGACTTCAAAAAATTAGAAGAAATAATTGACATCAAATTCAAAGATGAAAATTTATTAACTCAAGCGATGGTCCATCGTTCCTATTTGAATGAACATCCTGATTTCAAAACCGGGCATAATGAACGCTTGGAATTTCTTGGCGATGCAGTACTTGAATTGGTGGTCACGGAATACTTATACCAAAATTATCCCAATCCTGAAGGCGAACTTACTAATTGGCGAGCGAGCTTGGTGAATGCCAATATGCTGTCTGATATTGCCCGCGAAATTGATCTGGATTCGTTTATTTATTTAAGCAAGGGGGAGTCCAAAGATACGGGTAAAGCCAGACAATACATTTTAGCGAATGCCATGGAATCATTAATTGGCGCTATTTATCTGGATCAAGGAATAGCGGCCACACGCAAATTTATTGATAAAGTGGTGATTGAAAAGCTTACAAATATTATTGAAAATCAGCTATATCTTGATCCAAAAAGCAAATTTCAGGAATTGGCGCAGGAAAAATTCGGCGTTACTCCGAATTACAATGTCATGGAAGAAAGCGGGCCGGATCACGCTAAACATTTTAAAGTTGGAGCTTATATCGACCAGGAGCTTATCGCTACGGGCGAGGGTTCAAGTAAACAAGAAGCGCAGATGAAAGCCGCCGAGAACGCGTTAAAAACTAAAGGTTGGTAAGGATTGAAAAAAATTTAAAAAATTAAAAATATAAAAATAGTTTAAAGTCTAAGTGTTCCGCCTTATCCCGCGGTGGGATTCTGGCGGAAATTTTGTTTTAAATAGTGTCTACTAAGCCCTCGTCGTTCAATGGATAGGACAACAGCCTTCGAAGCTGTCTATGTGGGTTCGATTCCTGCCGAGGGCAATGCAATAGTTAAATTTTATGATTAAAGCCGTATTTTTTGACGCCGATGGCATGATTGTTCGACGAGAAATGTATTTCAGTGATCGTTTATCTCGAGATTTTAATATTTCCTTAGATAAAATTACGCCATTTTTTCAAAAAGAATTTCAACTGTGCCTTGTCGGTAAGGCTGATTTGAAAGAAGAGATTAAAAAATATTTGAAAGATTGGAATTGGCAAAAATCAATTGATGACTTGCTTATTTATTGGTTTCAAAGTGAAAAAGACATTGACGAAAGAATGATTAAAGTTGTAAATTTATTGAAAGGTCAAGGAATAAAGTGCTATCTTCATACTAATAATGAGAAATATCGGGCAGATTATATAACTAATAATTTGGGATTAAATAAATTTTTTGATAAAATATTTTCATCTTCGAATATCGGATATTTGAAATCGCAAATAGAATTTTGGCAAGTGGTTTTTAATGATTTTATTGCTATAGAAAAAGATGAAGTATTAGTTTTTGATGATGCGGAAAAAAATATTACAGTGGCCAAACAATTTGGTTTTCGGGTGGAGTTATATTCCAATTTTGATAAGTTTGAAAGTAAATTAAAATCTTTAATTGCGGTTTAATAATTTAAATTACGCATCGCTAGCTCAATTGGTAGAGCAGATCCCTCTTAAGGATAAGGTTCTGGGTTCGATTCCCAGGCGATGCACCAGTCAAAAAACAAGAAGCAATTCTTTGTTTTTTGTTAGCCTATATATTGACATCGTGAGAATCAATTGTTAAGATAAATCATCGTTCTTTTTGTCAACCTAAAATTTGGAGGAAAAAATGAAAAAGATAATTGTTTACACCGTAACCGCCATTGCGATTATGTCTCTCGGCTACTTCGGCGTCGGTTTCTACGCGGGGTATAAGATTCTCGCCGACAACGAACGGCTGCAGGCTGTTTATGGCCGTTTTGAACAGACCGCAGAGGAATGCTCACGTTCCTGCGGTAGTGGTAAAAAATCCAATGAAAATGTCTGCCAAGTTTGTACTTGGTCCTTGAGCATTTTTGTCGAACGCAAAGACATAATCGTGAAAGGGCTAAGAATAGATCAGGGCTTGCGCTGGGAAAGTTATATTATGAGTTATTCAGTCAACTCGCCACAGCCGATCTCAAAAATGATTATTGCCTTCGATCCTGCTTGGCCGTTAAAGCTCTGGCGCCGCTTTTTCATGTCAACTCCGGTTATTCCAACCCGGAGTTCTTTTTTAAACACGGATTAGCACGGCCAGTTAGAAGTCTATGTAATCAACCCATCTATATAATGTTTTTAATTTCGAGAATAATTATTAGTAATCTCAAGGATTGCGCAAACTTCTAACTGGTCACGGATTTTTAACAGATTTCACGGATATAAAAAATCCACCTCCTTGGTACTAAGGAGGTGGATTTTTGTGTGTAAAATCTTTTCGATTTTTATTTGCCTTTTAAGGCGTCTTTCAAAGCTTTGCCGGCTTTGAATTTTGGCACCGTGACTGGAGGAATCTGGATCTTTTCGCCCGGCTTTTGAGGATTAACGCCAACGCGGCCAGCTCGCAATTTGGCTGAGAATGTGCCGAATCCGGTGAGAGTGACTTCCCCGGCGCTTTTTAAGGTTGAAGTAATTGTCTCAGTGATGAATTCAACTACTTCTTCGCCGGCCTTTTTTGAGAGATTGAATTTCTCGGCGATTTTGCCGGCTAATTCTGCTTTGTTCATAGCTTTTAAAATTAGACTCTGCGTTGATAATGTTTCCTGTTAATTTTTTACGTTTCCCTATTTCTATTGGCCATAGAAGCGGAAAACGCAGATATTAACGCGGATTAAACGCAGATATTTTAATTAATATTTTTAAAGTTTCGACTTTTGTAAAAAATTAAATTGCTAGATTTCCACTTCTCGGTCAATTCTTTCTATTTTTATAGCTTTGCCGGTCTTCGAGTCTATTTCTATCAGCACGGCATTGATCTGGCAGGTCCCTTCTTCAATCGGCTCGAAAGGATAAGGCATTTGGTAAATAAAGCGTTTGATAATATCCTCGGTTTTATCGCCAATTACTGAATTTTTTGCCCCCACCATGCCAACATCGCTTATATGAGCGGTGCCCTTGGGAAGAATGCGTTCATCAGCGGTGGGAACATGGGTGTGAGTGCCGACAACAGCGGAAATTCGCCCATCGGCATAATAGCCCAAGGCTACTTTTTCCGACGTGGCTTCGGCGTGAAAGTCTACAATAATGCCGCTGAGTCTTTCGTTTTTATTTTCTTCAAGGATTGAATCCAGTCTACGGAAAGGGCAGTCGAAGTTTTCCCGGAGGAAAACTCTACCTATTAAGTTTACCACAAGCAGCCTTTTTGTGCTAATTTCAATAATTTTATAACCAATCCCCGGAACCCCCGGCGGATAATTGGCCGGTCTTACGAGATTTATTTTCTTTGCTTTAAAGATATCATTAACTTCTTCTTTGTCCCAGATATGGTTGCCCGAAGTGAAGACATCCACGCCACAGTCGATCATTTCCTCAAGCGTTTTTATGGTCACGCCAAAGCCATGAGCGATATTTTCCGCATTGGCTATTACTAAATCAACCTCATATTTTTTTTTAAGATCAGGCAATGTTTCCTTAAGGGCTTTCCGTCCGATTTTTCCTATTATGTCGCCAAAAAACAAGATTGTCATAGATGCGAATTATGCAAATTTATGCGAATCAATGCGAATATTTATTAGCATTGATTCGCACGAATTCGCATTATTAGCGTTTTTTATCTCGCGTATTCCGTTATTCTCATTTCTCTTATAACGTTCACTTTTATTTCGCCGGGATATTTTAATTCTTCTTCAATCTTTTTCGCGATGTCTTTGGCCAGTTTAATTGCCGCTAAATCATCTATTTCCTCGGGCGTGACAAATACTCTTACTTCACGGCCGGCTTGAATGGCATAGGCCTTGGAAATGCCGGGGAAAGAAGTGGCTACTCTTTCCAATTCTTCCAGCCTTTGAATGTATTGTTCAAAAGTATCTTTTCTTGCTCCGGGGCGAGCACCGGAAATGGCGTCAGCGACTTTAACGATAACCGCTTCAAGGGTCGTGGGCCGATCTTCATGATGATAAAGAATCGGAGCGATTATTTCATCGGGCAAATTGAATTTTTTCGCGATATCGCGGCCGATTTCCGGATGCGTGCCCGCGACTTCATGATCAACCGCCTTGCCAATATCGTGCAATAAGCCGGCTTTTTTGGCAATAGTGACATCCGCTCCCAGTTCTGCCGCGAGCAAGGCGGAGAGGTGCGCCACTTCTATTGAATGTTGTAATACATTCTGGCCATAGCTTGTGCGATATTTCAAGCGGCCCAAAATTTGAACCAATTTGGGATCAAGTCCGGCCACGCCAACATCATAGATGGCTTCTTCGCCGGCTTTTTTGATATCAATGGCAACTTCTTTTTTAGCTTGTTCGATCGCTTCTTCAATTTTCGTCGGATGAATGCGGCCGTCCAAAATTAATTTTTCAAGCGCTTTCTTCGCCACTTGGCGCCTGATGGGACTGAAACCGGAAACCGTAATTGCTTGCGGCGTATCGTCAACGATAATTTCCACGCCGGTTAATTGTTCAATCGCTCGAATATTTCTGCCTTCGCGGCCGATGATGCGGCCCTTGAGTTCATCGGAAGGCAAGGCAACAGTCGTCGTCGTAATTTCCGTCGCGTGTGAAGCAGCGACGCGTTGTATTACATTTGAGAGAACATTGCGCGCCTTTTTCTCCAGTTCCTCTGAAGATTCGTCTTCCAGTTTGTTAATGCGCCCGACGAGATCGGCCTTGATTTCTCTTTCAGTGTTTTCCAGTAAAACTTTTTTAGCTTCTTCTTTGGTCAGGCCGGCGATTTTTTCCAGTTTGGCAATTTGCTCCGCCTGGATCTGTTGGATTTTTTCTTTCATTTTTTCCAGTTCTTTTGCGCGATCAAAAAGTTTCTGTTGCTTTGACTCGAGATCAAGCAACTTTTGGTCGAACAAACTTTCTCTTTTTTCCAGTCTTTCCTGAAGATGAGTTAATTCTTTCCGTCTTTCGATTTCTTCTTTTTTGGCTTCTTCAATAATTTCCAGAGCTTTGTTTTTGGCTTCGAGAAGCAGTTCTTTTTGTTTCTGTTTGGTTTGAGCGGATAATTTTTGGATTTCTTCTTCCAAGGCGTCTTTTCTTTTGATTGCCAAAAGCTTGCGGAGGAAATAGCCTCCGACGACGCCAATAGCAATGCCCGCGAGGAAGAGAACGAACACAATAAAATCATTAGACATAGGTAATTTTGTCCAGAGAGAATTGCTATTTTTCGATTTTTGGAAGCAAACTAAAGTAAAACCTTTTTAGTAAGGTTTTAGAAGATATTTATAGAATTCGGAGTGATAACTAAACTGAGTTTAGCTATTTGTTTATTAGGAAGCATGTTATTTTTGGTAGTAAATTCTTCTTTTAGCTGCTTATTTTTGTCTTAATTCTAGCAATATTATCCGTATCTGGACTTTATTTATTAAATTGTTTGTGACTCTATCTTAGCACAAGGCGGGTTTGGGGTCAACCCCGCCCGAAGTTTCGGTAAATCCTTGAGAAAAATATTGATTATGGGTAAGATAAAAAAATGAAGATTAATTCGTTGTTTTACCTTTACTTCGGGCGGGGTTGGAATTTTGGCCGAAAGAAAAAAGGATTGAGCTTTTTATGACTCAATCCCTCTGAATTTTGATTTTCCTCTTTTTGTGAACCGTATTTTCGGTCAATGCCGCTCGTCAAACCAATGAAGGTCGGAAAGCCCCACTCCCGTCAACGGTGCCTGACGCATCTTGCTTTCTTCGCCTCTTTCCTTTACTGCAAACATGATGGGAGATCTTAGATTCTCTGATTCACGACAATGGGGGTCCCTGAGCTTCGCGTCTAGGTAAGGCAATACATCAACTTTTCTTGTTTTTGTTTTCATAAATTATCTCCCTTAACTCTTCGTTGTTGTATTACAAGCAAAACCTATTTTTCCTCTTAAAATCAATTTAACAAAACTAATTTAATTTATCAATATTGACAAAGTTAATTAAAAACATTAAACTTTAGACGTAATCTTTTTCTTTTATGCGGGTTTAAACCTTAACTCTATAATCAGAAAAGCACAGATAGTAAAACAGAAAACAAATAAGAGATAGGTTTTCTGTTTTATATTTTTAAAATAAACTGCTTTAATTTAAGTCGAACGGTGGTGAACAACCCCCTGTCCCCCTTTTTGATAAGGGGGAACTAAGAAGCCATCCTAAAAAGAATTATCATCCTCAATATTCGCAATAATTCGTGAGGGCGTAGAAGATTGCAAGATAATCAGACTTGGATGCTAAAAAGATTGAGTATAATCAACGTGAGCCAAGATTCGTATTAATTCGTGTTTTTTTATGAATGTAGCTGAGCTGGCCAGAAAATTGAGAGTTCCGATCAACGACTTGCGAGACATTTTGCCGCAGGTGGGTTTTGATATTGGCCGGAAAGCGATTAAGGTGGATGATGTTGCGGCGAGCAAGATTATGCAAAATTGGAAAATGTTGCTGAAACAATATCAAGATAAATTATCTTTGGCCAAGGCTTCGGAGAGCAAAGAAGAAATTGTAAAGGCTGAAACGGCAGAACAAAAGGAAGTAAAGATGGGACAATTTATTGCGGTAAGGGATTTCGCGCATAAATTGAATTTGCCGGTGACAAAAATTCAGGAAGAGCTGATGAAAAATGGCATCCTCACTTCATTGAATGAAAGAATTGATTTTGATACTGCCTATATTGTAGCGGAAGATTTGGGTTTTAAGGTTATAAAAGAAGAGGCGATGGAAGAAGAGAAAAAATTATTTAGTGATCGGCTGAAGGAATTATTAATTGAAAAAGACAAAACAAAACTTTTACCTCGTCCGCCGGTGGTGGTCGTGATGGGCCATGTGGATCACGGCAAAACCAAACTTCTCGATGCGATTCGCAAAACCAATATTATCGATACTGAAGCGGGCGGGATTACCCAGCACATTGGCGCTTATCAGGCGGTAAAAAATAACAAGCCGATAACCTTCATTGATACTCCGGGACACGAAGCCTTTACGGCAATGCGTTCGCGCGGCGCGAGAGTCGCTGATATCGCGATCCTCGTCGTCGCGGCTGATGACGGCGTCAAACCGCAAACTCTCGAAGCCGTAAAAATTATTGAACAGGAAAAGCTGCCGATTATCGTCGCGATCAACAAAATTGATAAGCCTGAGGCGAATTTGGATAAAACCAAACAAGAACTGTCAAAAATAAATTTAATACCTGAGGATTGGGGCGGCACGACTATTTGCGTGCCGATTTCGGCCAAACAAAATATCGGCATTGATAATCTGCTCGAAATGATTTTGCTCGTGGCGGAAATGCACAAAGATGAAATCGCCGCGAATCCGGAAAGAAGCGCCGTTGGCACGATCATCGAAGCGCACCTAGATAAGGGTGAGGGACCGGTCGTTACCGTGCTCGTACAGACGGGAGTTCTGCGCAACGGCGATTATTTAGTGATCGATGATGTAGTCTACGGCAAAGTTCGCGCCATGAAAAATTTTCGCAATGAAACAATCGCCGAAGCCGTTCCTTCAACGCCTGTAAAAATTTTGGGATTCAAAATTTTGCCGCAGGTCGGCGATATTGCTGAAGCCAAATTGGATATCAAAGGATTGGAGAAAAAGACCAAACCGCACCGGATGACGGAAGAAAAGAGTTTTGTTTCATCTACGAAAAAAGAGGAAAACGAAGATATTCCTCCAATTAAAGATTTGAATATTATTTTGAAAGCCGATGTGTTTGGTTCAATTGAGGCTATTCATGAATCTTTGGAAAAAATTGAACATCCGGAAGTGAAAGTTAATATTATCGGCCAAAGTTTGGGTAATATCAATGAAGGCGATGTGATCAAAGCAGCCTCGGAAAATGCTATTATATTGGGTTTTCATGTGCAATTGCCGCCTGCTGTGGAAGAATCGGCTCGCGACAAAAAAGTAGAAATAAAAACTTATAAAATTATTTATGAATTAATTGATGAAGTGCGGGACAGGTTGGAAAAATTATTGGCTCCGGAAAAAATCAGGACCGTGCTCGGTCGGATGAAAGTGGTTAAAATTTACCGTACTGAATCAAAATATATGATTGTCGGCGGCCGCGTGATCGACGGCAGGCTTGAGCTCGGTGCTAAAGCTTCAATAATGAGAAAAGATTTGAAAATAGCCGAAGGCAAAATCGACGAGCTGCAATGCGCGAAGCAGGCGGTGAAAGAAGCCCAGAGCGGATCAGAATGCGGCGTTAAATTCGCGGGCAAGCCCTTGATTGAAGAAGGCGATATTCTGGAAGTTTATAAAGAAGAGATCAAAGCAAGAAAATTGGAATAGTTCAATTAAGAAGAAGATGACTTTTAGTTCTCCCCCTCGCAAAGGGGGAGGCAGAGGGGGTTCTGCGGTTAATTTTGTAATAATATTTCCAATAGTAGTTATCTACATCGCACACCACCCCTACCCCTCCTCCGAAAGGAGGGGATTTTTGAATAAAAAAATAGAGCGCGTTCGTGCGAGCGCGCTTTTTGTTGATTTCTTTACCTCCTCCCTGTGATTTCGTTGGCGCGGTCGATTATTGCTCGGACTCGCCAGGGCCGCAGGATCGCGACCGATCCCAAAGCGATGGCGCTAGCGCCGCAGTCAAAAAGATAGTCAACATCGTCCGGCGCCAAAATTCCGCCGCCAGCAATAATCGGAATATCAATTCCTGCTCGGCGCGCTTCATCCACCCACTTGCCAACTATTGGTAAGAGTGGAACGCCGGAAAGTCCGCCGCCGCCAAATTGAGCGAGCGGCGATTTGTCGGTGCCAAAGAGTTCCATCCAGTTGATCTCTTTGGGAATCTGGCCCCAAGGAATAGTATTCGAGATCGTCAGCGAATCCATCAAGTCTTTTTGGCAGATTAGTCGCACCGTCTCGATCGGCGTCATGACATTAATCTTGAGATCAATGGGAATGCCGAGAGAACGAACTATTTTAAGATATTCAGTTGCTTCCTCTGCCAGCTCAGCCGGATTATGATTGGTATTGGGGCAAGAGATGTTAATCTGCAATCCGAAGTTGGTTTGGAAATTATGAAGCTCTTTTTCCAGTAGGACGGCAAAGACAGCAATTTCGTCAAGGCGAGTTTCTTTACTTTGTCCGACACTCATGAACGAAATGAAAAACGGTTTTCTCCGTCGTTGCCATCTTCCCGATTGGAGAAGCGCTATTACTCCGGGTCCGCTAAGACCTACGGCGTTCAGCACAATTCCTCTTCGGAAATTGACTACGATGCAGCGAGGCAGGATTTCGCGCGGCTGCAGATTGGTCTTGAGCGGCATATTGCCCGGTCGTGGGCCAAGCGTCGTCGTCTTTGCGACGAATGTGCCGCCAGAAAAATCAAAGCCGTTCGGGAATAGGAGTTTGAAGAGACGATGAAAAGGATAGCCGTTGCCGAAGAAATTCAGCGCGCCCGATGCGATTAAAGCGCTGCCAAAGTCAACGCCTCTTAATTTTAATCCGAGCATGGTTTTTCTCCTTATCAGAAATTTTAAATTTTTAATGTTCGTAGCTTTGGTTCAGATTATCATATCTAGGATAAAAAACAAATTGTAGATAAATTTTTATAATTTTTGCCGGCCTTGCAAACCAACCAACCATAAATGGCCGGGCTGCAATAACGGCAAACCCCATTTCCTCCGTAGGCGGATCCGCCTCTGGCGGAAATGGGGTTTTTGAAGCGAGCCTAGTCCATTTATGGCTAGGCGGTGGAGATTTTGAGTAAAAAAATAGAATTGCTTTCAAAATTTAAGGGTTTGTAATATAATAAAACAATAAAGCAATAAATTAATAAATATTTTTTATGGCCGAAATTAAATTTACCGATCAAAACTTTGAGGAGGAAGTAATTAAATCCAAGGTGCCGGTACTTGTTGATTTTTGGGCGCCGTGGTGCGGACCTTGCCAAATGATGGGGCCGATTATTGAGGAATTAGCCAAGGAATATGAAGGCAAGGCGATTAAGATCGGTAAAATCAATGTTGATGAAAATCCGGCGATGGCCGAAAAATACGGTGTTATGAGCATACCGGCTTTTAAAATATTTAAAGATGGTAAGATTATAAATGAAATGGTTGGAGCACAGGCAAAGGAAGGACTAAAAGAAGTGCTGGATAAATTATTATAATTTTTTATTCTATGTATGATGTAATCATTATCGGTGCGGGCGCAGCGGGGACGACAGCCGCAATCTATGCCGCGAGGCGCGCGCTCAAAACTTTAGTCATCTCCAAAGATATCGGCGGACAGGCCGCTCTCACTTCTCATATTGAAAATTATCCGGGAGTGGATTTAACCGGCGGCATTGACTTGATGATGAAATTCAAAACGCAGGCAGAAAAGTTTGGCGCTACGTTTGTATTTGATCAGGTGAATGAAGTGAAAAAGGAAGGAGACAAATTTTTGATAAAAACCAGCCATGAAGGATATGAATCAACGGCGGTGATTTTGGCTTTTGGCCTGACGCCGCGAGATCTTGGCGCCGCGGGTGAAGATAAATTCAGAGGCCGAGGAGTGTCCTATTGTGCTACTTGCGACGGGCCGTTATATAAAAATAAAATTACAGCTGTTGTTGGTGGGGGCAATTCGGCACTGGACGCGGCCTTGCTCTTAGCAAAGATCGCGAGTCAGGTTTATCTCATCCATCGCGGCGAGGCGTTCCGCGGCGAGGAGATTCTTATTAGTCAAGTAAAAGCCAACGAAAAAATAGAAATAATTTTTAATTCAGAAGTGAAAGAAGTCAAAGGCGATAAAATAATTGGTTCAATTATTGTCAAAGACAAACAGAATGCCGAGCGAGAGATTAAAGTTAACGGCGTTTTTGTGGAAATTGGCCATGAAGTCAAGGCTGATCTGATCCGCAATCTGGTCAAATTAAATGAAAAGAATGAAATAGTTATCAACGCGAATTGTGAAACGAGCGAGCCGGGGATTTTTGCGGCTGGCGATGTGACGGATATGGTGTACAAACAAATTGTAATTTCGGCTGGCGAAGGTGCGAAAGCCGCCCTCTCGGCTTATAGCTATATTCAAAAAAAATCAGGCAAGGGCGCGGCGGGGATTGATTGGGGGACGAAAAAATAGATATTAGTTATTAGATAATAGATATTAGTATGGAAAAACAATTTAGAATCTCGAAGCGTGCTCTGGAAACCGTAGCTTCACCAATTAGAAAATTTTTGCTATTTGCTGATGCGGCCAAAAAGAAAGGCATCCGGGTGTATCACCTGAATATCGGCCAGCCGGATCTGGAAACGCCCAAATCTTTTCTTGAAAATATAAAAAATTTCAAAGAAAATAGGATTGAATACGCACCTTCGGCCGGCCTTTTGCGGGCGCGCGAGGCTTGGCAAAAATATTATAAAAATTGGAATATCAATCTCTCGATTGATGAAATTCTCATCATGACCGGCGGCAGCGAGGCCATGCTTTTTGCTTTTTTGGCTTTAGCGGACTTTGGCGATGAAGCAATAATTTTTGAACCGCTTTACTCGAGCTACAAAATGCTCGCCACGATGACCGGTGTTAAAATAATTCCTGTCACGCTCAAAGTCGAGAATGGCTTTCATTTGCCGAGTCTCGCCGAAATTGAAGCCAAAATTTCACCTCGAACTAAATTCATCGTCGTCTGCAATCCCAATAATCCCACTGGCACGGTTTATAATGAAGACGAGATGAGAACTATAGTTCAGCTGGCTTTGAAACATAATTTATTTATTCTTTCTGATGAAACCTATCGCGAGTTTGTTTTTGCGGGCGAACGGGCGATCAGTTTTTTGGATTTTCCGGAAATAAGTGATAATGTAGTCGTGGCGGACAGCATTTCCAAAAGATTCAACAGCTGTGGTGCGAGAATCGGCGCGCTTATAAGCCGCAATAAAGAAATAATCGCCAATGTTTTGAAATTTGCCCAGTGCCGGCTTTCTTCTCCCACTCTGGAACAGCTCGGATCAATTGAACTTCTGGAAAATTCTCAGGGCTATACCAAGTCGATTAATGAGGAATATAAAAAAAGAAAAGAAGTAGTGTTTCGGGCTCTGCAATCAATGGAGGGCGTCACTTGTCTTGAGCCAGAGGGCGCGTTCTATATTATCGCCAAATTGCCGATTGAAAATAGCGAAGATTTTGTCTTATGGCTGCTTAAAGATTTTAATCTAAATGGTAAAACAGTAATGGTCACTCCGGCGGAAGATTTTTATGTGACTGAAGGATTGGGGAAAAACGAAGTGCGCATCGCCTATGTCTTGAACACTACTGACTTGGTGGAAGCGATGGAGATTTTTAAAAAAGGACTGACGGAATATAAAATAAAATATAAATAAAATAATAAAAATACACTAATTAACACTAATTTTACGAATAAACGCGAATGCGGATTTACTTATTAGTGCCTATTCGTTTTATTCGTGTACATTCGTGTGTATCCCTATGTCAGAAATCAACCCATTCTTAAACGCTCTCAAACAATTAAAAACTGCGGCTGATCTGATGAATCTTGAAGCGAGTGTTTTGGAAATTCTTCAAAAACCAAAAAGAATTTTGGAATTTTCCATTCCCGTCAAAATGGATGATGGCACGTTAAAAGTGTTCGAAGGCTATCGCGTGCAATATAATGACGCGCGCGGACCATTCAAAGGCGGCATTCGTTTTCATCCGGAGACTGATCTAAGTGAAGTAAAGGCCTTGGCTTTCTGGATGACGATTAAGTGCGCCATGGTGGGCATTCCCATGGGCGGAGCCAAGGGCGGCGTGACCGTGGATCCGAAGAAATTAAGCATTGCGGAATTGGAAAGATTGTCTCGAGGCTATACTCGCGCAGTCGCGGATTTTATTGGTCCAGAAAAAGACGTGCCGGCGCCCGATGTAAATACCACACCCCAAATCATGGCATGGATCATGGATGAATATAGCAAGATTAAAGGCTTTAATAATCCCGGAGTCGTCACGGGCAAACCACTTGAAGTAAATGGTTCCAAGGGTAGAGATATTGCTACAGCTCAAGGCGGATTTTATATTTTGGAAAAAGTCTTGGAAAAAATAAAGCTAATGGACGAAAAAGGCAAATCCAAAACTGCCAATTCCGATATCACTGTCGCCATTCAGGGAACGGGCAATGTCGGCGGCAATATGGCGAAGATTCTCGCAAAGAATGGATTCAAAATCGTAGCGATTTCCGATTCCAAGGGGGGTATTGTGAGAAAATCAAAAATAAACGGCTTTGAAAAATTAGACGTCGAAGGCGCGATGAAAT
This sequence comes from Patescibacteria group bacterium, assembly GCA_020057505.1. Classification (GTDB taxonomy): domain Bacteria; phylum Patescibacteriota; class Patescibacteriia; order JAGVFQ01; family JAGVFQ01; genus JAGVFQ01. Next base: position 19,283 of record JAGVFQ010000033.1, read on the forward strand.
GGAAAAAAGAAAACGAGTCACTCGAAGGTTTCCCCGGCACGGAAGCCGTGAGCCACAAGGAACTCCTGGAATTGCCAGTCGATATTTTGATTCCGGCGGCTATGGAAAATCAGATTACTGATGAGAATGTCGATAAGATCAAAGCAAAAATTATTTTGGAATTGGCTAATGGGCCGACCACGCCAGAAGCTGACGCAAAATTATTCAAGCGCGGGATTACGGTTGTGCCCGATGTTTTGGCCAATGCCGGTGGCGTGACAGTGTCCTATTTCGAATGGTGCCAAAATATTAGGAATTATTATTGGGAAGAAGAAAAAGTCATCAGCCGGCTCGAAAAAATCATGAAAGAAAGTTTTGATGAAGTCTGGGTGATTAAAGAAAAATATAGCGTTGATATGCGTACGGCAGCTTTTGTTCTGGCAATCACGCGAATTGCCGAAGCGATCAGGATGCGAGGAATGTAGAAGCGGGAAGTATTGATTTGTCGAGGCTTGACAATTTTTTGAAAATAATATAAGGTAAACAATCATTAATATTTAAATTTATGATGCTAAGAATAGAGCGAGAACCAAAATCAAATATAAATAAACTAATCGAGGGTATTAAAGAGACTATTCCCCTGGAGGGTTTTATAACAGAAAGAGGAACGTCGCCGCAAGAACGAGCGTTGCTTTTTAAGGAATTAAAACCTTTATTTATGGAATTATTCTCTAGAATGGACGAGGTGCCGCAAGGCGAACGTGCTGATTTGATTGAAAGATACAGCAAATATGTGAGAGAAGCCGGAGAGGAATTTGCCAGAGATTTGCCGCCGGTTAATAAGATAAAAATATAAAAATTTTAATATAAAGGGGGAAAGCATGAAGCCAAAAAAGCGGCTACCGTCCGCAAACACGAAAGGCCTGGTTCTTGACTCCAATGGACATTTGACTGGTGAGGTGATTTTGCTCCATCTTGGAGCTATCACAGAGGAAGAAGCTGGATTATCTTTTTCGCCAGAACTTCGCCTGCAATTTAAGGCACATATCGAAAGTTGCCGGATTTGTCAGGCATTGATGACAATAAGCGCCCAGGCTTATTCGAAGGTAAAGCAGAAAAGGATTGTGAATTGATCGGTGAAAGCGGGGCAGAGTAAAACTGCCCTTTTTATTTTTGAAAAAAGTAGCCCAGCCATCAAATGGCAGGGCTACCACAACGGCAAACCCCTTTAAAGGGGTTTCAATATAATTAGCCTGGTCATTTCATGACCAGGCGGGGGATGAAAAACGCTTCAGCGAATCTAATAAGAATATGCCCCAATCATTTTACAGCGATGATTTAATTTTAGCTAAAATTATGTAAAGTTTTGATAAAATAGTGCTTTTTAGTTGACAATAAAGTATCTATATGCTATCATAAAGTATTAGTTCTTTTTCGCACTCAGACCCCTCAAGCCGAACACTCGGCTTTTTTAAATTGTTTAAAATTTATTACTTCATCGGTTATCACAGAAGTTTGCGATCTAAATTGT
>JAGVFQ010000007.1 GCA_020057505.1 Patescibacteria group bacterium
AGGCTACGGAGAGCTACGGCGGATTGTCATCTCTTCCAAAATTTTCTTCGCCCCCGTTTTGGCGGGGGCTTGAAAATTTTGAGAGCATGACAAAAAAATCGCTCCGGCTTGAAGTCGGAGCGTTTGTGATTTGAAATAAAATTTTGATTCTTTTAGACCGCCCCTTCCTCCACGAGACGGATTTCTTTTACAAGTTTGATTTGGCGGCCGTCGTCGCTCACTTCAAGGACGACACCCTCGCATTCTTTGAGGCCTTTGATGATTTGGCCAGTAACGGCAAAGACGAGACATTCGATGATCGGCGTATGGCTGAAAGCGAGAGCGTTGCCGTCGTTGGGAATTTGGTCAACGATCTCCTTGAATACTTCTTCCAGCCGTTCGGCCTCGCGATCGACGAATATAGGATATTGCTCTTGGTGATAGGCGAGATCGCCCTTGGTTTTGCTATTTTCCTCGGCCTTGTTGATGATGGTTCTCCACTTGTTTGTTCCATCGGTATGCAACCCCGGCACTTCAATAAATTTTTCGACCGTGAAGCCCCCGCCCTCAGCAAAGGCGCGGGCCGTATCTTTGGTGCGAGATTGGTCGCTCACAAAAATACAATTAATTGCATTACCCCACATGTCTTTCCGGCCGATGGTGAGAGCTTTACGATATCCTTCGTAAGTCAGGTTTTTATTTTCGTCGATTTCACCATGCCTTCTGATTTCTATGATTTTCATCGGTTTCCCTCCAATGTTTTTTATGTATTCTATTGTAGAATGAGCATTAAATTAAACTATCATTTTGATATTGAGATGTCAATTTTTGAGTTGCTAAAATTAATATTTTTTGCTAGAATTGAGTTAAATGTATGGGGAAATTGCCGTTAAATTCCAAAGTGGAAATATGCCGCTGGGGGCCGATACCGGGGAGATTTTTTTATCCGTCGGATTTTGTGGACGCGATTTTTTTTGAATTTCCAAAGAAATATCCCGGTTACGCCTGGCCCAAAACATTATTTCTTTTTAAAGGCGATCGCATGGTTTGGCTGAATGAATATCCGGAGTTGCGGCGAGCGGGCAAGAAAAATTTTATTAAATATATTTTGCCGGAAAAAAATCGCTATAAGCTTCGAAAAGACTGGCAAGAAGATGTTTGGCGTTTGTCAGTTTGTGAAAATAATATTGCTAAAAACAACCTTTCCAAATTAAGCGATAAGACATTGGCGGATTTAATGGAAAAATTTTATCAGCTGTGGATAAAATTTTGGCTTCCGACCATACCGCAGGAGCTCGGCAATTATGGTTCAGATCAATTGCTGGAAGAAAAACTAAAAGAAATTATTGCAAGCGAAGAAGAACGATCGCGCGCTATGGAAATATTGACCGCGCCGGAAGAGTTGTCTTTTTATCAGCAGGAAGAATTAGATTTGCAAAAAAGTAAAAATATTAATAATCATCAAAAGAAATTTTTTTGGCTGAAGAATAGCTACGCCGGAACGCAGGTCCCGCCGCTTCAATTTTTTGCCGAGAGGAAGAAAGAATTAAAGCCTAATCTTGAGCAATTACTTAAAGTAAGAATAAAGCAAGTTAAAGAAAAGAAATTAGATGTTAGAAATAAATATAAACTCCCGCCTGAAATTATAAAAATTGCCGAGGCTCTTAGCGAGGGCGTGGCTTGGCAAGATGAAAGGAAAAAATATATTTTTATTTCCCTGCATTATAAGGAAATATTATTGAGAGAAGTAATGAAAAGAAAAGGTTATAAATTTAATGATTTACTTAATTGCAGCACTAAAGAGATTATCGAGCTCGCGCAGGGTAAAGATTTAAAGCCTATAATCAAGAAAAGAAATAATAATTTTGGTTTTTTCTGCCGTCCGGGCAGAGTAGAATTTTTGTCGCGGCCGGAAACTAACCGCTATTGGGAGATCTACGCTGAAGACAAAGTTTCCGGTAAGATTAGCAGTATTAAGGGTATTGTGGCGAGCTCGGGCCGAGAAAGGATAATTCAGGGGAGAGTGAAAATTGTTGCCGATCCCGCAAAACAAATAAAATTCAACCAAGGTGACATTTTAGTAGCGCCGATGACGAGTCCGGAATATATATTTTTGATGAAAAAGGCTAGAGCGATAATTACCGATACTGGCGGTCTCACCTCTCATGCGGCTGTTGTTAGTCGAGAATTGAACATCCCTTGTATCGTTGGCACAAAAATCGCGACTAAGATTTTTAAAGACGGCGATTTAGTGGAGGTTGATGCGGATAAGGGGATTGTAAAAAAAAATATAAAAAGAGTGTAGTATTATGAATATTTCTAATTTCAAAAAACATAAAGATTGGGTCAAGGTTTGGTCTGGGCGATGGAGTTTGCACTTTGATTCGCATATCGGAAACGATTGGACTAAAAATTTAAAAATATCCGGCAAGCCAGTGTTTGCTCATGTGATATATTTTTATCATGATGCCATAACTGATTGTTGGGTAAGCCAAGCGGAAAAAGATTATTTAGGGGAGAGACTATGTAATTTGGCGCGGAAAAATCCAAAATTTATCCCCAATCTTTGTAAACAATTTAAATTATTAGCTGATGAGGTTACTGCCTTTTTGTCCTCTCATGATCCAGATAAAATTTCCTATAAAAATCTTTTAAAATATTGGGATTTAATTAGCAGATATTATTTACCACATTTGAGTGTGAAATATATAGTTGATTATCTGTCCGAAAAGGAGCTCAAGAAATACCTGCCAATGCTTGAGGATTCGCGCCTATATGCTGAGCCAATATTCAGAAATACGGAAAATTTTTTCGAAAAGTTTGCAAACAATATTGCCAAACAGAAAGGCTATACAAAAGAGATGATTTTAGCAACTCTTGCTGAAGAGATTGATATTTTTTTTCAAGAGAGGATTTTACCTAGCCGTAAATTATTAAAAAATCGTTTTGTTCAATCCGCTTTAACTATAGAGAGGGCTAAGCAAAAATTATTTGTGGGCAAGGAAGTTAGTAAGATAGAAAAAATTATTTCTTCATTTGCTCCGGCTGATACCCTGAAGGGCCAAATTGCTTACAAGGGGAAGGTTGTGGGGCGGGCGCGAATTGTATTAAATCCAAAAGAATATGTGAAGGCTTTCAACAAAGGTGATATTTTGGTCACGGGTATGACTCGTCCAGAATTTTTATTTTTTATGAAGAAAGCAGCAGCGTTTGTGACTGATGCCGGTGGTATTCTTTCGCATGCAGCGATTATGGCTCGCGAGATGAGAAAACCATGTATTATTGGCACGGGCGTAGCGACTAAGATTTTTAAAGACAGGGATATTGTTGAGGTAGATGCGAATAAAGGGATTATAAGAAAGATTTAAGATTTATTATTTACAACTTGTTTACAACTTTTTATCTTTAGGTTATAA
>JAGVFQ010000021.1 GCA_020057505.1 Patescibacteria group bacterium
ATTTAGCAGGATCATCGGAGAAACAGCTGGCGCAGTTGCTTGAGTTTGAAAAAATGTTTAGCGAACTGGCCAGGAGCGGTTTGAATAAGGACGCTATCACTGCCTTAGCCGAGGCCAAAGGCGGAGGAATGCCGGATATTGCCGCTCGGCTCGAATCGGTTTTGGGCAAGGGCAATTTGACCGCCGAAGCGATGCAAAAGTTTCATTTGGACGGTGGCAGCGATTTGGATTCGGTTTTGCATGGCCAAGGAACGGTGGAAATCGGCGGCAATATTCGTAGCGTGAGCGGGGCCCTAGAAAAAATATTAGAGGGCCAGTCAGACGCCGTTAAAGAGCAATTTATCAAAGCGCAGGGGATAGAGCCCGATCCTACCCGCCTGAATGAACAGATTTATCAAGCCATTGGCCGGGTTTCGGCTTCTAAAAGCTTGGAAAGATTGGCTTATGAAGGCAATCAAGTAATTTTGCGGGAAGACGGAACAGTGGACGTGATTCAGGGCATTGCCGAGCGCGGCCCGAGAGTAGATACTGAAGAAGCTCTGCGCGCCAATTTCGCCAGCGAAATACTGGGCATACCAGGCGTGACTGAAGCTAATGTTACGAATGTTTCCGGCCGATCTTTTGATCTGGATTTTGCCGGAGAAAAAATTCATATTGATAATGCCGGATCATACAATCCTGATGTTCAGATGGAAGGCGTAAAAGTTAATCTCGAAGGAGGAAAAATCGCTGGCATTGGCATGGAGAAATTTGCGTATCCGCTGGATCTGACCGCTGAGAATTGGCGGAAGGTTGCCAATCCTTTCGAAGGGGAATGGCGGGCTGGCAAGGCGCTTGATAGAGCCGATATGGATTTATTATCTCGTCTCCATATTGAGAGAGGCGCTGTTATTGACACGGGAAGAGTTAGCGATTTGGTGCCTGGATTGAAATTAGGGGAAGGCGAAAGGCTTATTGCTGTTGACATTAATGGCGATCAAAGGCCGGATCAATATATTCTAGTTGATTCAAATAATAATCCTATCGTAGCCGCAAAAGGATTTGAAGGATCGGTTAGGGATAATTTGCAGGCTGCTGAAGGCGAAATAGCAAAAATAGATAAACAGATAGATTCAATACATGAATCATTGGGAGCCGGCGTCAGCCGAGCGCAAGCTTTGGAGTTTATCAATGCGACTAAGCAAGCCGGCGTGGCGATGGATTTTGCAGCGGCTGAAGGCGCCGCCGCTCGTCCTGAAAATTTATTTACTGTATTAAAGACAGCATCTGGCGGGGATTTATCGCTTTTAAAAACATCAGATAATAGATTTGATCCGACGCAAATTGCCGTTGCGAGGGGGCTTGCTCTTCGTCCGGCCGGCTCATTTTCTATACCGGGAGTTCTCCGATTAACTAAACAGCTTAATTGGCCGAATCCAATGAGGAGTGAGGCGGGTTTGGCGCTCGCTATAGCCGATCCGGTCGGAGGCAGAGGGATAATTGAATCTAATTTTGGCATGCAGATTGGCGGCGAGATTAAATATGCTAATGGCATTGCCGAGCTTCATAATATTCATCCGGCAGGGTCGGGCAAGACCGCTGATATGATTATTGATACCAATCGGCAAAGAATTCATGTTGACGGCCCGTGGTTTAACAACCGAGATTTCGGCATTAACGAAATTAATCAGGCGGCTGATTACGCGAGAAGCGTGACGGAATAAATTTATTTTACAATATAAAAAAACGTAGGGGTAAAAGTTTTTTTGTCCCCTACGTTTTATTTTATTTGACCGCTTCCATGATTTTTTTGAATATTGCTGGATGATTGGCGGCGAGATCAGCGAGAATTTTTCGATCTAATTCGATTTTTTCTTTCTTGAGATTGCCGATGAATTTGGAATAGCTCTCACCTTTTTCCTTCAGAGCCGCGCCGATTCGGATTTGCCAGAGGCTTCTGAATTCTCTTTTTTTGTTTCTCCGATCGCGATAAGCATAAGCGCCGGCTTTTCTCGCGGCGGTTTTCGCCAGCTTTATTTTGCTTTTACGGCCCCACATGAATCCTTTAGTCGCTTTCAAAAGATTTTTTCGATGTTTGAGGTGTTGTTTACCTCTTTTTACTCTTGGCATAAAATAAAATTATAAAAAATAAAAGTAAATATTTTTTCAAATACTACAAAGTAACAGTCAATTGTTTGATCGTTTTCTGGTAGCTTTGGGACATTTCTGTGTCTCGGCGCTTGGCTCTGGTGACACTGCCTGGTTCGCGAGAATTAAAATGGCCCTGGCCGCTAGTGCGCTTAATGACTTTGCCAGTTTTAGTTACTTTAAATCTTTTGCTGATTGATTTATGCGTTTTTATCTTCGGCATAGATTAAATATAAAATTATAAAAAGTTTAAAAATATCAGATAATAACTAAAGTTAGCCTTAAGAAGCTAACTTGGGTCATTCTATCATAATCCTTATTTTTTGGCAATAATTGTCATTAATTGGCCGCCTTGGGCGCTGATTGGCTCTTCGATCCTCACGGCTATTTCTTGGCTTATTGATTGTATAAAATTATTAATTAGCTCTCGCGCCAAGTTGGTATGCTGTCTTTCTCGGCCCTTTAAAATGATTTCAATTTTCACTTTATCGCCATTATTTAAAAATTCTTTGGCTTGGTTTAGCCGCACTTCGATGTCATGATCGCCGATTCGCGGTGAAAGCCTGATGCCTTTTACTTCGACTTTTTTTTGTCCGGCTTTCTGTTTCCGCATTTCTTTTTCCTGCTGGTATTGAAATCGACCATAATCCATGATTTTGGCCACCGGAGGATTGGCCTTAGGCGAAACCAAGACCAGATCAAGACCGCGTTCTCTCGCGATTTCGAGCGCGCGTTCACTCGGCAAAACATCAATAAATTGACCCTCTTCATCAATTAGGCGCACTTCTGGCACCTTGATTTTTTCGTTCAAGGGAAATTCTTCAATTTGAATTTTTTTGATTGGCCTGTGTCGTGATTTTTTCATTTTTGAAATTATTGATTAGTTTGTGATAAAAAATATTTTAAACGATTTTTGAGAAAAGCATAGCCGTGAGTTGTTTTTAGAAAGCGCTCTCTTTTTTTAGCATCGTATTCGTTAAGGCATCCTTCTATATAAATGATTTTCCATGGTCCGCCAAGTCGCTTTGTAGTATAAGATTCGTTTTGATTGTGCTGCTTTAATCTGATTTTTAAATTATGGGTATAACCTATATACCAATTGTTTTTAGTATTCCTAATTACATAAATAAAAAACATATTTATATAAATAAAATTCAGGAAGATTGAAGTGTGAATGGTGAGGTGGACCACGTCCGAGGCTACGGTTAATCAAAGAACTCAGCAAGCTAGATGCGTTATGCAGTCTATATTGATTAATTGCATTATTAACCTTAGCCTCGGACGTGGTGGAGATGGCGGGAGTTGCACCCGCGTCTAGAAAGTTATTTTAAAAAGATGCTACAAGTTTAGGCTGTCTTTTATTTTTCGAACTTTTGAATCAGAGACAGACAAAACTTCAAAAACTCTAGCCCGGATTATTCGACGAGCTTACTTGGGCGATAAGCCGTCTATCCCGATAAATGACATCCGTTTCTCCTCATCGGGAGTCGGGAGTCGGATGGCTCTGGCCTTATTAGGCTAAAGCGGGAGCAAAAGCAAAATTGCCGATCGCAAGTTTTACTTTGCTTACAAGTGATTTGGCACTTATAATTTTTTGCCGGCTTTTTACAAGGGGCCGACTCCTTGACTTGCTCGTTTTTAAAATGTACTCCTATCGATTCTTGGCATCCCCATATAATAATCCGATACGAATAATGCGAATTTTATGCGAATGATACAAATTTGTAATTTATTCGTATAATTCGTATGTATTCGTAAATTCGCATCGCTTATTTCCGTGTTTTTAGGGCGCGTTCGATTTGGCGTTCAACTTCGCGTTTCTTGATGCTTTCTCGCTTATCGAATTTTTTCTTGCCCACGCCGATACCAAATTCCAGCTTTATCTTACCATGCTTGACGTAAATTTTCAATGGCACGAGGGTTGACCCCTTTTGTTTGGTTTTACCGATTAATTGTCTTAATTCTTGCCGGTGCAGGAGCAATTTCCTCGAGCGCGTGGGTTCGTAATGCAGTAATGGTCCTGCCATTGGATATGGCGAAACGTACGCATTAATTAAATAAGCTTCATCGCCCTTCAGGGTGACATAAGATCCTTTGAGGCTCACGTGGCCGTTTTTGATTGATTTTACTTCTTGGCCGCTTAATACCAAACCAGCTTCAAATTTATCTTGAATTTCATAATCAAAAAATGCTCGTTGGTTCGAAGCTAAGTCGGACATAAAAATTAGTGGAATTTTAGTTCTATCGGTTTAAATGGTCGTACATTGTTATGATTGAATCGTGATCTCTTGCCGGCTTTGGCGCGGCAGGAGGAGTATTGATGAAGTTTTCTTTTTTAGGGAGTTCTAGTGGTAATTCTCTGCTTGTTTCTTTCACGACGAAGTCTTTATGTTTTATAGGCTCAGGAGTAGGCTGACTATTTTTTTCTTTTTCAATTTTTCTTGATTCCTTTAAAATAATATACATAATCGCCAAAACAAAGCCAAAAATCAATCCAGCGAAAGAATTCAAAAGAATATTCGGCCGAACGGGATATTTGGAGGTTAATGGGCTATCTACCATTTTGATTTGAATATCGCTGCCTCCGCCATGGTATTCCTGCCCTTGGGTAATCAAAATATAGGCGATGGCTTGCGCTATTTGAGCCGCTTGCTTGCCTTGCGGATGATAAACATTGATTTTTAAAATTCCTGTTTCCGGAATAACTTCTGTTTCGATCATGTTCCGCCACATTTGTCTTTTTTTGTTTTCATCGGCAGGGAAAACATTATCAATGCTAAAGCCGGCTGACATTACTTTATCAAAGAATGAGGTAGTATAAATAACCTCGGACAAATTTTTGCCCAGCTCTTGCGCTGATTTAACGGCAGTATAGGCGTCCAATTTTTGGTTTTGATTTTGGATGATCAAAAGTTGGACCGTGGAGCGGTATTCGGGATAAAGGTATAAATTAGCTAGATTGAAAATAAATACCAATATGAGAACACCGGCCGTAATGGAAGTGATAATTCGCCAGTTCTGCTTGATAATTTTAGAATAGTTTATTTTTTCCATATTTTTAGCTAATTTGTTTAGATTTCTTATATAATAGCATATTTTAAATATCGTGTCAAGTTAAAACGTCCCTTAAACAATTAGGGACGTTTTTAGTGGTTTTATCTCGAGATTATTTTATTTCACTAAGCTCAACTTTAAGGGTTTTTTCAGCTTTATCTCGCGAGATAGTTAAATCAATAATATCGCCGGTTTTATATTTTTGTACGAGTTCAGTCAAATCATTATTACTGTTGATTTCTTCATCCTCGACTTTCAAAATAATATCGCCGGCTTTGAGACTGCTTTTTTTCGCCGGACTATTAGCTTCAACGCTCGCGACAGTATCATTGCCTGCCAGGAGCGCTCCTTTGGCTAACCCATTGCTAAGCGAGGAATCAAGTCCGACGGTTTGCGACAAATCCAAATAATGGACGCCAAGATAGGCCCGGCTTACTTTTTTGTTTTTGAGAATGCTCGCGATCGCGCTTTCCGCGTAGTTGCTGGGCAAGGCGATTCTCATGCCCACGGCGTCGTTTTTGGTCATTATGCCCACGACTTCGCCGGCCATATTGAGAAGCGGCGCTCCCATATAGTCTTGATCCACGGCGTTATTTATCAAAATATATTTAGAAAATTTTTCAGAAGAAAGAAGCGCGTCGCCGGAGCTCGCAATTCTTTGGTAATTGGGAGATTCCACGGCGAATAGTTTTGTTTTTAAGGAATTAAGCGCTAATACTATTTGCCCAGATGTGGGACTATTATCTCCGGCGAATTTGGCTGAAGACAAATTGTCCGTTTTTATTTTGAAGAAAATAAGATTTGTAATCGGATCGGCGATGAATTCGGAAACATCAAAGTCTTTTCCGGAAGCGAGGCGGGCCGAATAAATTTTTTTGGAATCTTTTATTACATCGCGCGTGGTCATTACCCAGCCGTCGCTCGTAATAACCAGCCCTTGGCCCGCCAGATCGGCGGGAAGATAAATTTTGTCAAGAATGGCCTTGCCGTCGGTTTTTTTGATATAAATATCAACAATTGAAGGCTGAAGATTTTCCACGACTTGTCCTGTTCTCGTATCTTGTTCGACAACCACATTTTTTGGTTCCTTAATAATTATTTCTTGGCCGGGGCTGATTTGGTTGGAATAATTCAGGCTGCTAAAAAATGGCAGATCAATTAAAAAAGCCCTGAAAATAATTTCACCGAGTATTCCCGCGATTAAACCAAAAATTATCGCGATCACAATAACTTGGCCGATTCTTGATTCTTTTTTGGGCTGATCAAAGGCTGCGGTTTCTTTGTAAATTTGTTCAATCTCTTCGTTTTTTTCTTTGCGTTCGGATTCATTATCTTTTGATTTAGGAATAGGCGGTTGATTGGCTTTCTTTTTTTCTTTCATATGGTTGAATAAAAAATAAATAAATTTTAAATTTAATATAATGTTTTTTGATTTTTTATATTAAGTCCATTGCGCGGTGAATAATACTAATAATAACATTAAAATGCTGATTATTAAATACCAAAGCAGCGCGCTCTTTTTTAATTTTCCTGCAAGATGATTGGAGATAATATTTGCCATTGCGTAATAAGCAACAGTCAAAATAAATCCATCCACATAAATTCCGGTCGGCAAAAAATTAACGGCGATAAATAATTCTAGCAAAATCAAATTAATTATAATCAAACTTAGCCATTTAGCTTTGTTGGGGATTTTATTAATCCATAAAAATTCATAGCCGATAATTATTATTGCGGCTAGCGCCATTATTATTATAATCCACAATGGCAGGCCGACCATTATCGAGAGGCCGTAGATCCCGGAGAAGAAAAAATAACAAGTTACGAGATTGATTATTTTTGAAACGCCCTCAAGCGATCCGGCCCGATAATTTTCGTGACCGTAAATATAAACGAATAATGTTTCGAGAAACAAACCGACTGATACTCCGGTAAAAATAAAAAGTCCGTGCCGGAGCAAGGCGTTTTTAATAAAAATAGCTAAAAGCGCGGCGGAGAAAATAAAAGCTAGAGGAATAATCAAGAAATGGATTTGTCTTAATCTGATAATAGTTTTTAGTCCGAGTAATTTTGAAACAACAAGGAAAACCCAGATCAATAAAATTAAAATAACAGCGTAAAGCCAAGTCGGAACGCTATTAATAATTTCAAAACCGAAAAAGATTAATAGCATTGTGAGATAAGGGAGTAAACGGTTGAAAATCATATGAATTGCGAATTAACGCGAATTTTGGCTCACGTTGATGATAGTTATTTTGCTTACAATATCTTCTAATAATTGATAATACTTTAACGTCCTCGCGAATTAACGCGAATATACGAATTTGAAATATAAGTATTCGGAGCATTCGGATTGTTCAAATTCGGATTTTATATTTATTATTCTGTGAGCCAGGGATAGGTTTTTGTGGCTTCAGAAATTTTTTCTTCGCCTTCTTCCGGTTTATTTTTTTCGCCCCTTAACCCTTGTTCAATAAAACTTAATCCCAAAATCAAATTAAGATGAAGATCTTTATATTTAACGGGTACGCGCAAGCCCAGCAGATTATTTTTGGTTTTTGAAAGCAGATCTAGCCATTTGATATTATCAACCGCCGCGGCTTCGTTTGTTCCGTCAGCGACAGTGATTGATTCCTTTTCTTGAAAATAGTTTTTCATTATTTTTCCCGCATCGGTTTCGTAATTTTTTTCTTGTTCCGCAGATGAAATAATCGGTATATTTTCTTCGGGTGGAATATTGGTGTTTTTATTTTTTGAAGTTAGCATAATAAAAATTATGCCCGTGCCAAGAAGCAGGACGATAATGGCGGGAACAATTATAATATTTTTTTTCATACTCCAAAGTTAGATTTGTTTTTTAGAATTTTCAATCAAGTCTTCGAGAATTACCGAAACGCAAATGGCGACAGGAATGGCGAGGACGACGCCAATAATGCCGGCGATCTCGGCGCCGACAAGAAGCGCGATGATACTCACGACCGGATTAATGCCCGTCATCTTCTGCATGAGCTTTGGCACGATAATATGATTTTCCAGTTGATTAACCAAAATAAAAAGTATTACGACGAAGAGCGCGAGAATCGGCGATTGCGAAAAAGCAATAAAAATCGCCGGTATGCTGCCGATAATCGGCCCAAGGTAGGGAATAAACTCGGTGAGCGCGGCTAAAAGGCCAAGCACGAGCGCGTATTTGATTCCCAGAATTGAAAGACCGATGTAGACCATAGTTCCGATGATAAAGCAAAGAATGAGTTGGCCGCGCACCCATTGGCCAAGTTTTTTTTGCGTTTTCACTACGAGCCGGACCAGACGTGGTTGATATTGGATTGGCACGGCCGATCTCAAAATATTCTTTAAGGCTTCTTTCTCCGCCACCATATAAAAAGTGAGTACCAGCACTACCACGAGAGAAAATATGCCGCCAAAGATATCAGTTAGAATAGAGAAGACGCCGCTCGCCGCTCGGCCGAGAGCGTTGTTTAGATTTTTTAAATTATCTTGAATTTGCAAGCCATATTCCGAAGAATAAGTTCCTAAGTTAGTGACTTCGGTGGAAATTTTCGTCCAGTAGTGTGGGAAGTCGTTGGTCAACTGCCGCACTTCTTCAATGAGCGGGGGAATAAGAAGAAAGACTATAAAACTGATTAGCGCCAAAAAAATAAGATAAATAATCAATACCCCAACGAGGCGGGGTATTTTTTTGCTTTGGAACCAATCCGCGAGAGGATAAATGGCGGAAACAAGAATCATGACGACAAAAAGTATCAATAAAATATCGCGGATCAGATACGCGAACCAAAAAGCGAGTATGATGACAATAATTTTTATTATTGACTTCGCGGATATTTCTATTTTAGTGGGTCTTAGTTCGTATCCGGGCATTAAAAAATGTTTAATTTATGAATATTTTTTGTTTTGAACTGATTTAATTATACGAAATTAATAGGTGTTGGTCAAACCCCGCCCGCAGCTATGGCATTTTATATCCATAATGTTTTTATTTGTTTTTTAAAGAAATTTAAAGGAATGATAAAGATTTTTAACCTGAACTGCGGGCGGGGTTGACATTATAATAAAAGAGTGCTAAATTAGAATATCGAACTATCCTTTAAATAGCGGGTTTTCTCGTGGTTTGAAGGTAGCTTGTTCTTTATAAAAGGGAAAGACAATAATTTCGATATACAGACACTTAACGGTTAGGAGACAGAAGATGAAAAAGAATCAGACGAATTGGCTGGTGCTCGCCATCAGCGTGCTGCTTTTCGGTCTTGCCTTTGTGGCGTGTACCGAAGAGGAACCGACGGTATCTTCGAACAGCGCATCGTTCGACGAAGACAATGACGGCTGGGATGTCTGCGAAGGCATTCCGGGCGTACAGTGCGACTGCGTGGATAACAATGCGGCAATCCATCCGGGTATCGCCGACGGCTGCGATGATATCGGCAAGGGTGTCGACAGCGATTGCGACGGCAAAATCGACGAAGACTGTGACGCCGACAATGACGGCTTCACCTTCGCCGAGGGTGACTGCAACGACAACGAACCCGCCATTCATCCCTATGTGGCCGAAATCTGCGGCAACCGTATCGATGACGATTGCGATAAGTCGGTCGATGAGGATTGCGGTGCCGGCAACGAAGATCTCGACGGCGACGGTTACAACGACTGCGTCAACAATGTTATCACCGGGTCTTGCGACTGCAACGATCACGATGCAACAATCCGTCCTTACGTCACCGAAAGCTGTTCCGACAACGTCGACAACGACTGCGACGGAATCGTGAACGAAGGATGTTCCACGACCTCCGACGCCGACGGCGATGGATACACGGCCTGTCTGAATGGGAACATTACAGGTTCCTGCGATTGCAACGACTACAGTTCCAGTATCCGTCCTTACGCCACCGAGAGCTGTTCCGACAACGTCGACAACGACTGCGACGGAATCGTGAACGAAGGATGTTCCACGACCTCCGATGCCGACGGCGAC
>JAGVFQ010000062.1 GCA_020057505.1 Patescibacteria group bacterium
AATATGGGAAGAAAATTAGGACCAAAATGCAAACAATGCCGCAGGGAAGGCAAAAAACTCTTTTTAAAAAGCGATCGTTGTCTTACTCAAAAATGCGCCATTATTAGGCGAAATTACGCCCCGGGCGCTCATGGAATAAAAAGCAAAACCAGATTAACACCATATGGCGTTCAGTTGCGAGAAAAGCAAAAAGCCAAAAGAATTTATGGAATTTTGGAAAGACAATTTAGTAATTATTATAAAAAAGCTATTGCCAAAACCGGAGACACAGGTGAAATTATGTTTCAACTTTTAGAATTACGGTTGGACAACGTCGCTTTTCGAATGGGATTTGCCGGCTCAAGAAATATCGCCCGCCAATTGGTAAGCCACGGCCATATATTAGTTAACGGAAAAAATGTTAATATTCCTTCATACGAAGCTAAAATCGGCGATGTTATCAGTATCAAAGAAAAAAGCGCGGCCCTGCCGCAATTCAAAAATCTGGCGGAAAAAATTAAAAGAGAAGACATGGTCGGCTGGATATCAAGCGATCCAAAAATTTTGCAAGGCAAAGTAGTGGCGCGGCCGACAAGAGAAGATCTGAAAGAAGCTTTTGACCTTAAATTAATCATTGAATATTATTCTAGATAACTATAATAGTCTACGGATTACGAATGTGTACGAATATACAAATTACGAATATAAAAAAATCTTTAATCCATGCATTCGTATATTAGTAAAAATTCGTAATTCGTAGACAAATATCTATGGAAAACATTCTTCTGCCGTCAAAAATCGAATTTAAAGAAGGCAAAACTAAAAATGAGGGGATTATTACGATCGAACCCTGCTATCAGGGCTATGGCACTACTTTGGGTAATGCCCTAAGAAGGGTTTTATTATCTTCCTTGCCCGGCGCGGCGGTAACGGCCGTAAAAATAAAAGGCGCTCCTCATGAATTTTCAACCATTCCTTCAATCAAAGAAGATGTAATAGAAATTATTTTGAATTTAAAACAATTGCGATTGCGAGTTTTCAACAACGAACCCGTGAGATTAAGATTGAAGGCCAAAGGCGAAAAAGAAGTTAAGGCCAAGGATATTGAAGCTTCGAGCGACGTGGAAATAGTAAATCCGGATTTGCATATCGCGACTCTGACCGCCAAAAACGCGGATCTGGATATGGAAATTTTTGTGAGCCAGGGCAGAGGCTATGTGCCGACCGAAAACAGAGAAAAAGAAAATCTCGAAATCGGCGTCATTTCCATTGATTCGATTTTCACACCGATTAAAAATGTCGGCTTCAAAGTCGAAGACACCCGCGTCGGTCAAATCACGAATTACGACAAATTAACCTTGAATGTTGAAACTGACGGCACGATCACGCCGGAAGCGGCCTTTAAACAAGCCGTGGGCATGTTGCTAGATTATTTCCATCTGATAGCCGGAATTGACAGAGAAAAATTGCCTGAAGCGAAGGAAATTGAGAAAAAAGAAAAGATTGAAGAAGTTGTAAAACCCAAGAAGGAAGAAAAAGAAGAACCCGAAATAAAAGAAAAGAAAAAAAGAGGCCGACCGAAGAAAACTAAATAAAACACTAATCCTAAACGAATTAAAAGCGAATAATGAACAAATTTAAATTTGTGTTGATTCGCGAGGACGTTAAAGGTAATTTATAAAATTTAAGTTGATGTAAACAAAATAAAGTTTAATCAACGTGAGCCAAAATTCGTTTTAATTCGTATTTATTATATGAGACACAGGAAAAGAGGAAAAACTTTAGGCAGAAAAAAAGCTCCGAGAGAGTCCATGTTTCGAAATTTGGCTTCGAGTTTGGTTATTTATGAAAAAATTATTACTACCGAGGCCAAAGCCAAGGCGATCCGGCCAATTGTAGAAAAATTGATTACTATCGGCAAGGAAAATACTTTGACGGCGCGAAGAAAATTACTGCAATATTTATACGTGGAAAATGCGGTAAAGAAAGTCTTGGAAGTCTTAAGCCCGAGATACAAAGATAGAAAAGGCGGCTATACCCGGATTATTAAAATAGGCGAACGGCAAGGCGACGGCGCCAAGACCGCCCAGATAGAATTCGTTTAAATACACGAATCCTAAACGAATTAAGAACGAATAATGAGCGAATTGTATTCGCGTTAATTCGTGAGGGCGTTAAAGTTGATAGAATCAATTATAGGTGTTGCTAAAACAACAAAAGACTATTAAAAATGAACCAAAATTCGCGCTAATTCGCAATTTATATGAAGATAGAACGCAAAACTCAACGAATCGACGCAACCGGCAAAATACTGGGGCGACTGGCTACTGAAGTCGCTCTGATTTTACGCGGAAAAAATAAACCGACGTTTGCTCCAAATATTGATTCGGGCGATATTGTTATTATCAGCAATGTCGGAAAAATAAAAATAACCGGCAACAAATTGAATGACAAATTATATCGGCATTATTCCGGCTATCTTGGCGGTTTGAAATCCGAAAAAATGTCCAACCTGATGAATAAAAATCCGAAAGAAATTTTCAAGCTGGCAGTGCTCAGAATGTTGCCGAAAAATAGAATGCAGAAGCAAGTTATTAAAAAATTGAAATTTGAATAATACACTAATTTTCACTAATCACTCTAATATCACTAATATAATATGGTCAAGAAAAAGACGGTAAAGACAGTAAAAACAACGAAAAAACCGGTTAAAAAAACGCCTGTTCACGCCAAGAAAGAAGAGGCAAATGTTGTGATTGCCGAAGAAAAACCGATTGTTAAAACAGCACCAATCATGGAAAAGCCGAAAGTTTTAGACGCTTCCAGATATTTCTATGGTCTCGGCAAAAGAAAATGCGCTATCGCTCAAGTGAGAATTCATCCGAAAGGCAAGGGCGATATCAAAATAAACGACAAAAATTTGGATAAATATTTTCCTTCTATTGAATTCCAAAATACGGTAAAATCACCCCTAAAACTCGCCGGCCAAGAATCGATCGTGGATATTTCCGTGATTGTTCACGGCGGAGGTACCAGAGGCCAAGCCGACAGTATCAGGCATGGTATTGCGAGAGCTTTATTGGCCATGGATGCCGAATATAGAAAGACCTTAAAGAAAGCCGGATTCTTAACCCGCGACTCAAGAGTCAAAGAAAGAAAGAAGCCGGGCTTGAAAAGAGCTCGTCGGGCCCCCCAGTGGGCGAAGAGGTAAAATTTATTTTACAATATATAAAAATATCATGCTGAGCTTAGTCGAAGCATGATATTTTTTTGTGAAAATAAAAAAAGCCCCAAGAAATTCTTTCTTTGAAAGAAAAATCTTGGGGCCGTGATTTCCGAAAAAATCGAAGAGGGTTTGAGAGTTAAAGATTTTTTATCATTATACTCCAACCATTATTATCTCGCTCGACGAAGACTACACGGAGCACTCCTTGAGCATCGCGGATGCGGAAAATATTCTCGCGACCATCGGTGTGGAGAACATTTTCCTTGCCATCTTTCTGTTCCTTAATTAAAGAGTAAATTTCCGCTAAAGTCGTTTCCCCTGCGGCTCTTTTGGCCCCGTGGGTGACGATAAATACGACTATAGCGATGATGAATATTAAACCTGCTAAAATTAAGCCTTCCATTTTGTTCTCCGTTCTTTGTGACCCATTTCTGGATCTGGTTAATTTTCCTACTTCCACTAGATTCAGTTACTCTAAAACTTAAAATATTAATTTTATCGGGTCGTGATTAGACAACCTACTTCTAAAGTAACTAAATCTAGCGAAAATAGCGGTTTTCACCGAAATTGAACTTTGAAGCCGAACACTTGGCGATATATAATATCGCCATATGAAAAAGAAAAATTACAAACACATTAAAAAAGCAGAACGGCTGGAG
>JAGVFQ010000027.1 GCA_020057505.1 Patescibacteria group bacterium
AAACAATTTAGATCGCAAACTTCTGTGATAACCGATGAAGTAATAAATTTTAAACAATTTAAAAAAGCCGAGTGTTCGGCTTGAGGGGTCTGAGTGCGGAAAAACTAACTCTAAAATATATCATATAATCAATTTTTTGTCAACTATTTTATCAACAATTTATGGTTTCTTGG
The DNA here is from genome assembly GCA_020057505.1 of Patescibacteria group bacterium. Classification (GTDB taxonomy): domain Bacteria; phylum Patescibacteriota; class Patescibacteriia; order JAGVFQ01; family JAGVFQ01; genus JAGVFQ01. Next base: position 174 of record JAGVFQ010000027.1, read on the forward strand.
CTAAAATTAAACAAAAAGGAACGGTTTAAAACCGTTCCCTACAAAAAAATACCATCCTTCGGCTGAGCTCAGGATGACATTTTTTTATTTTATTCTATATTCGCAAGTATTCGTATTTAATTCGCACAATTCGCATTAAATTCCTACATATCCATACCGCCCATGCCCGGCCCACCATGCTTGTGCTCGTCTTTTTCCGGCAGGTCGGTGATTAAAGCTTCGGTGGTTAATAAAATTGAAGCAATCGAAGCCGCGTTCTCCAAAGCCGAACGGGTGACTTTCACCGGATCCACGATGCCGGATTCAATCATGTCAGTCTTTTGCATCTTGTCAAAATCATAACCAATATTGGGATTTTTGATATCTTTAATTTCTTCGAGAATTATCGAGACATCGCGCAGGCCGGCGTTGAACGCAATCTGGCGCAAAGGCGCTTCGAGCGATCGGCGGACAATATTCACGCCTACTTTTTCCGCTTCAGAAATTTCTGTGCCTTTGAGTAAATCTTCAAGGCTATTGGCCACTTTGGCCAAAGCCGCGCCGCCGCCGGGAACAATACCCTCTTCCACCGCCGCTTTCGTGGCATTGAGCGCGTCTTCAATTTTGAATTTCTTTTCTTTCATCTCCGTCTCCGTAGCCGCGCCGACTTTGATTACGCCAACGCCACCGGCTAATTTGGCCAAGCGTTCCTGCAATTTTTCCCGATCGAAATCTGATTCAGTCTCTGCTATTTCTTTCCGGATTTGCGCCACGCGATCTTTGATTGTCTTTTCATCGCCCTTGCCGCCGACGATAGTGGTATATTCTTTGGTGGAAATTACTTTATGCGCTTCACCGAGATCATCAACATCAATATTATCAAGTTTTAAACCGACTTCTTCGGAAATAAATTTGCCGCCCGTGAGCATCGCAATATCCTGAAGCATTTCTTTGCGACGATCGCCAAAACCAGGGGCCTTGATCGCGAGAACATTGAAAGTCCCCCGAATTTTATTAACGACAAAAGTTGTGAGTGCTTCACCGTCAATATCATCGGCGATGATAACTAAATTTTTCCGGCCGGAAGTGGCCATCTTCTCAAGCAGAGGTAAAATTTCATTGATAGCCGAAATCTTTTTATCGGTAATCAAAATTTGCACATCATTATATTCTGATTCCATTCTTTCGGCATTCGTAACCATATAGGCCGAAATATAGCCTTTATCAAAACGCATACCTTTCACTACTTCCTTTTCTACACCCAAAGTCTGGGATTCTTCGACGGTAATCACGCCGTCTTTACTCACTTCTTCCATCACTTCGGCAATCAAATCTCCGACTCTCGGGTCCTGGCTCGAAATCGTCGCGACTTGCGCGATTTCCTTTTTTGTTTTTATCGGTTTGGAAATTTGCTTCAATCCTTTCACGGCCGCAGCGACAGCCTTATCAATGCCGCGCTTAATCGCCAAGGGATCACTACCGGCAACCACATTTTTAATTCCTTCTTCAATTAAGGCGTGCGCCAAAACTACCGCCGTGGTCGTACCATCGCCCGCCACATCGTTGGTTTTCGTCGCCACTTCTTTCAAGAGTTCGGCGCCGATATTTTCCGCTTTGTCTTCAAGCTCAATTTCCTTGGCAATAGTGACGCCGTCATTAGTAATGGTCGGCGAACCAAAGCCCTTGTCCAAGATAACATTTCTTCCCTTCGGCCCGAGACTCACTTTCACGGCATTGGCCAATTTGTCCATGCCGCGTTTCAGAGCAGATCTTGATTCCTCGCTGAATAAAATTTGTTTTGCCATATAATTTAAAAAATATTTATACCCTGCTTTAGCAGGCATAACATTAAACCCACTAAAGTGAGGTGTAAATTAGAACTATTATTCTAAAATCGCAATAATATCTTCTTCTTTAATCACCAGATACTCTTCACCATCGACTTTGATTTCATCCGGTCCGTATTTCTTAAAAACTACTTTATCGCCGACTTTCACGCTCATGAGCGCGCGACTGCCATTGTCGAGCAGCTTGCCCGGACCGATAGCGAATACTTCGCCATTTTCCGGCTTTTCTTTGTCCATCGTATCCGGCAAAATTATTCCGGCTTTAGTTGCCTCTTCCTTGGCAAGAGGTTTAATTATAACATGGTCGTTCAATGGTTTGATGTTCATATATTATTTATTAATTAAAATTAGCACTCAATTGAGTTGATTGCTAATTCACTAGCTATTTTATATTACTAAAATTATTATCTAATGTCAATGGCTTATAATTTTTATTAACTATAATTATTTAAAATTATTAATATCGGCTCTAAAATTCTTGAGCCAGAGGCCTAAAAACAACCAAAGCAAAATCGAGCCGACATAAAGCGTCCAGAAATAATGGTCAAAAAGGCTGATTATCCCGATCTCAATCAATATCGCGGAAAAAATTAAAAACCAATAATCAAATTTATTCGCGAGTGAGACTATATCGCTGATATATAGCTTATTGGCGCTAATAATAATTTTTCTTTCTCCGGCTAATTTGCGAATCTTAATATCCTTAAAAATTTTTAAAATTAAAAAAAGAATAACAATAATACCGCCGACTCCGAGCTCGGTAAAAAGCAAAAGATAAAGATTGTGCACAGGCTGATAATCCCAGGAATTCATTTGATTATTCAATTTATAAAGCGCCACAGTATAATTTCCGATTCCCGCTCCCTTATACCAATCTGTATTACTGGATAAATTATTATTAATTAATTCATAGGCTTCACTGCTATAGCTGATTCGTTCTTCCGTCGATTTGGTTTCAAGTCTGCCTGATGCCAAAGATCTGGTTAAAAATTCATTACGCAAAACAATACTAAATATCGCTCCAACAATCAAAGTGATAATAAAAAGATCACTAAAAATGATTTTTAAGCGTTGATTCTTGCCGCGGAAAATTATATAGCTGAGAAAAATCAACGCCAGAAAATAACCGATCCATGACTCGCGCGAAAAAGACAAAAATAAAGCGGCGTTGATTATAATTGAACTGATCAAAACAAAATAGCGTTCCGCCCTTTTCTCTGTAACAAACGCCAAGCCAAAAAGCATTATTAATGAAATAGCCAAAAATCCCCCTAAAATATTGGGATGCGGCAGGCTGCCATAGGCCCTGAGCCAACGCCCGGCCGCTGATTCAACGACTGAAGCGCCGCCGAGAAAAGAAAATTGTTCAGACATACCCAGCCATTTCGTGCCGATAATCGATTGGCTAAAGGACTGCCAAAAGGCCAATATGCTTTGAACGAGCGCGGCAGCGACTAAAGTATAAGCTAATTTTTTGAGTGAAAATTGAATTCTGATTACCAAAGCCAGAAGCGCAATGCCCTCCATTAATTTGGTAAAAGCATAAATAGCCAGCAAATAATCTGCGGCCCAAAACGTGGAAATAAAACTGGCGAGAGCGAGAACAAAAATCAAAATATAAAAAGAAAAACCAGTGCTATCTTCTTTTGCTTTATCTTTGTTTTTTCTCTTGCCGATTATACTCACTAATCCGAAAAAGAAAATTATCAAAAATAAAATTTCTGTAACGTAGAGGCTAAAAGTGCCATATTCCCAAGAACCATTATTAAGAATCCCCTGTCGCCAAATCCAACGTGTCTGCCAAGGCAAGAGGAAGACATATAAATAAAAGCTATATTCAATTATTTTGTCCAAAATTTTCATTATGATAACATCCCAACCCCTCTTCCAAGGAATTTAATTTATGATTTACGTCGCCGGCAAATAAGAAATAATTTTTCGCGATCGTAGTTTTACCGACACCGAGCGGCCCTCTGATTATAATAAAGTAATTCATTTTAAAATTAGATATATTTTGCGATTCTATCTTCAAAAATTTTTCTAAATTCCTCCCGCCGATCATTCGCGTGAAATTTAAGAACCTGATCATTAATCATCACTCGCGTATCCAGATTGGCCAATCGTTTTAAATTGGGAGCTAAATTATTTAATTGGATTTTCTTAAAAAAATTTTGTGGGATAATGCTCACAATTAATTCTTCAAATTTTTTAATTGTCCGCCCGATTGCTCCGAGACTGATCTGGCGCCTAGAGCTTTTTTCCACGGGAAAATAATTCGGGATAGTTTCACGAATCCATTGGTTATTACGAACTATATCGGAAAAAATATTTCGAGAATCGTAAATAGGGAGAAGGTGGCAAAGCCAATAAAAAAAATAAATATCCTCCTCCATTGCCAAACCTTGCAGATTCAAATTATTTTCCGAAACAAAAAAACTTAAACAAATTTTATCTTTCGCGTTCCTATCAGTCGGCCGGAGATGAAATATTTTGAGAAATAACGCCGAAAAAAATCTGGCAGCCCAGATTCTCTCTCGGGCCGTGACAATAAATAAATCAAGATCGCTTTCTTCTCTGGCATTGCTATAAGCCAAATTATTACAGACGGAAATCATCTTGATAAATGGCATTATAGCCAAAATTCTTGCCACCTTAATAACGCGTTTAAATTTTTTAGCCGCTATATTGTAGCGTGCGAGCCTTGTTTCGATTATCGATTCACGGCCGATCGGAAAATAAAAACCCTGCTCTTGATTAATTTTTGTCTTCAATACGGCGTTTGATTCCAAGGCTACCCGGACCTCTTCCAAACCGGCTTTACAACCATAAAGATTTTTCCAGACTTCAAAAGCCGTCAAAGGGAAATCAAAAATATCAAAATAAATTATAGTTTTGACAATGGCTTTTTCTAAATCAGACATAATAATTGCCCCATTTACATTATAATATAAAAAGCCCTTTAAATCACGGGCTTTTTATTATTTTTTTTGCTCGGTTTAATTATTCCTTGACGCTCGTAACGACCATTTTTGACTCGCCCAAATCGCCTGCTTCTCCTAAAACGCGTCCTGTGTTTTTTTCGGTTTCAAGCCCGTCTTCGACGATCATTTTATTTTTATCAATGGAAATAACTTGGCTGCGAGAAATAATGAAATGATCTTTCTTCAAGAAATCTTCAATAATTCCCTTTTTAACATAAAATTTACTTACGATGCCGGAATCAACTTCAATCTCAAAATCAAAAACACGCCCAATCGCGATTCCGCTTTTGGTCTCTACCGGCAAACTGATAAGTTCTTTGGCGGTTAAAATCATATAGTAGGCTGATTATTCGCTTCGGCCGGGATAATATCGGCCGCTTTTTTCTTTTTGAAAAAATAAAGCTGTTGCAGGGCCATCAGAAGCGTGGTTACAAACCAATATAAAGTCAAACCTCCGGGCAAGCTAACGCCGATAACAACCGTGATCAATGGCATAAAATAAACCATTTGTTTGTTCATGATAGCAGTGATATCTTCATCTTTACTGCCCGGCATGCCCTTGGGTGGTCTCGAAGTCAGGAGCATTTTTGTCTGCCAAAATTGCGCCGCGCCAGCAAGAATGGCTAGAACATAACTCGGCTTACCGAGATCCAAAAATCCTAAAGAAATTGAATTTATGTGGTTGGGGTTTTGCACGAAGGAATAAAGCAAATTCAAATTGGAAGAGTTAAGACCGCTTTGAAATACTTTGTAAACAGCAATTAAAAATGGCAACTGGATTAACACGGGCAAACATGAAGAAAGCGGATTCACCTTTTCATTTTTGTAAAGCTTCACCATCTCCTGCGCCAGCTCATCTTTTTTATCTTTATATTTTTCTTTTAAGGCGCTCAGTTTGGGCTGGAGATCCTGCATCGCTTTCTGCGATTTGATTGATTGCAGAGCAAACGGGTAAAGTATCACTCTTACGACGATAGTCAAGGCGATAATCGCCAAACCTATATCATTCCCCGGAATAATATTATAAAAGAAAACCAGTAAATTGTATAATGGCTGATAAAAAACGATATTAAACCAATAAACCATATGTTGAAAATTTTCAATTTCTAATTTTTAATTTTCAATAATTGAAAAATTGATTAATTGAAAATTTATTGGAAATTGTAAATTAAATATTTGCTACTATTTTTTTTCTTCTGCCACTTCGGCTGGCGAATTGTCCACGCTAACCTCTTCCGCCACATCAACCTCTTCTTTTTCACCGCTGTCCTTTTCTTTAATAATATTAATCTTCCAACCTGTTAATCTTGCCGCTAAGCGCACATTTTGGCCAGCCTTGCCGATCGCGAGCGAAAGTTGATCTTCTTTCACCGTCACGGTGGCGGTTTTTTCCGTTTCATTGATATCTACCGAGGAGATACGCGCCGGAGATAAAGCATTCCCGATATATTTGGCCGGATTGTCATTATATTCAATAATATCGATTTTTTCTCCCCCTAATTCGCCGATAATCGTCTGAATTCTCGTGCCTCTCTGCCCCACGCAAGAACCGATCGGATCAATACCTTCTTGATTTGATATAACCGCGACCTTGGAACGAGAACCAGCTTCGCGGGCGATGCCCTTGATGTCGATCGCGCCGTTGGCGATTTCGGGAATTTCAAGAGTAAATAATTTTTTAACAACTTCGCTATGAGATCGCGACACAATTACTTCCGGCCCCTTGGGAGTCAAATTAACCGAAATAATAAATACTTTGATTCTCTGCCCCGGGACATATCTCTCGCGTTCAATTTGTTCTTCCGGCGGCATGAGAGCCGTCAGGCGGCCGATATCGACAAGTACCATTCTCCCCTCGCGTCTCTGAATCACAGCGTTAACCACTTCGTTTTCTTTGCTTTTATACTCGTCAAAAAGCGCCTGCCGTTCCGATTCGCGGAATTTTTGGATAATTACTTGCTTGGCAGTTTGGGCCGCTACTCGGCCGTAGCTCGCGGGAATTTCCAGTTCGGTTTTGATCTCATCGCCGATCTTCGAGTCTTTTTTGATTTTTTTGGCTTCGCTGATTTGCAGATCGGTTTTGGGATTGAATTTTTTCTTTTTATCTTCTTCACTCAATATCTCACCTTCGGCAACAGGCTCTACTTTTTTCACTTCAGGAACTTCCTCAATTTTCTTCTTGCGTCCCCTCTTCGGCTTTTTTTCTTTTCCTTCTTCTTTTTTCAATGCCACTTCCTTAATCTCGCCTGTCTCGGAACCAAGCGCCAATTCTTCCTCTGGGACATCTTCAACCACTGTCTTAATATCAAAAATACGGGAACCGCCGGTTTCCGGATCAAATTCCACTTTGATATTTTGATTTTTTTGCCCAAAATCTTTGCGATAGGCCGCGGCCAAAGCCGCTTCAATCGTCTTCACTACCGCGTCAAAGGAAATGCCTTTTTCTTCGCAAATCTGTTTTATGGTTTGGCTTAATTGTGATGGCATAAATTTATTATCTATGGATTTTTAGTTAAAAAAAGCTAGTTTACTGAATAAACTAGCCTATGAATGTAGTATAGGGGAAAAGATAAATAAAAGCAAGGGCGCGAGTAAAAAATCCCCCAACCCCCTTTATCAAGGGGGCAAAATTTTTAAATCCCCTCCTCGCCAAGGAGGGGTAGGGGTGGTTATGCAGCCACGCAAACCCCCTCTAACTCTTGCTTATTCTTTTTCTAGAATAAGCAAGTCGCGAGGGGGAGAACTTTAGATCCACACATTCCGTGCAATCCGTGTTTTTAATAAAAAAGAGCGGTGCGATAATACGCACTGCTCTGTCATTCCTCCTTAGATCAAGCCGAAGACGGCGGCGATCTTCAAACCGATGACAAGATATCCCAGAAGTTCTTTAAGTTCTTTCTCGCTTCTGCCTTCGGCTAATTTTTGGACCTGTTCGGTCGTGAACTGTAGTTCCGCGGCATCGCGTTTGATCCTGCCGGTGAGACGGTCGAGGTCGCTGGAAGGAGTAATACTTATGGACCGGGATGCCGATATAATCTCCGGCAAAACGTCCATTAATCTGGGAATGGCTTCCATCTTGATCAGCCCCCGGCGCTCCAGCATCATATAAGCCTTTAACGCGATGTCGACTATCGCGCGCGCTTTCTCTAACTCTTCATTAGAGACTTTTCTTTCTTCCATCATTCGCCTCCTTCCTCATCGAAACCCTGAAATTTTTCCGAATGACCAAGCCGTTTGGACTGTTTTTTCGTGTTTTCCATTAGCTCAGCCGATTCGGCAATAGCGGCGTTTAACTTGCCGCCGTAGGGATTCGTCGCTATTTCCGGATAGAGGTTTGTGATTTCCTCGAGAAAAGCGTTAATCTTAACGGCCTCCGCGTGCTGCAGCTCCTCGGCCGCGATGATTTCATCCGGAATGCTGCAGAAGATTGGCGAATTGAACCATGCCAATTGAGCTTGTATGCTTTTCATCAGGGCGTAGCTCGCAGCAGAAACAATCTTAATGTTGATCTTGACGAAGCCCGGTTCGATAATGATGGCCGGATTTTTCTGAATTACCCTGAGGTATTCGTTGATGTTTTTCGCTTGCTTGAACTGCAGCTCCTCGGCGCGCCGGACTTCTTCAGGGATCTCGCAGACGAAGAAGCAAGCAAGGTTTAAAATAGCGACTGCCATGATCGCCCATAAATATCTCTTTTTCATTCCCGTTTCCTCCCTTTGCAAGTTTTTAATATGCAATTTTATTAATATTTCAGCCTAGCACAAAGTAAAAATAAGTCAAGCAGAACACATTAGTAATATTTAATTACTACCAAATAAAAAAGGTCTTGGGAAGTTTCCCAAGACCAAAGATTCCAAAAAGAACAGGAGTCTAAAGATCAAGCGCCACTACATGGAAAAGAGAAGGCCGCCCGAACAGCAGTCATGGGCACAGCCGAGGTTCGTCCTGAGGGCGAAGTAGGCGTGGGCATCATAGGCCTCGAAGTAGAGCGAATAGTCAGACTCCTGCCATTGAACCGCGGCGCAATCGAGCCCCGGAGTGTGGTAATCGCAGAAGAGAATATCCGGATAGATGATGCCGCCGATGGCAGTATCAAGGCCGCCCGCGAGATAGAGCGAATCCGGCAGATCGCTCATCTGCTCCCGAGCCGCGAGGACGGAAAATCCATGGAGCGGATTCAGGAAGTGCAGGGCGACGATGGTCTCGCCGTCTTGGAGACGATTGATGAGCCGTTCGTGGCTCGGGTGAACGATAGTCACCTTCTGGGCCAGATCGCCCGCGCGATGGTTCGTGAACTGCCGCTCGGGGAAGATATCCATATAAGACAACCCAACCGCAGCGACGTACCACTCGAGCGCCAAGCCATAATCCGTACCCCTTGGAAGCGGAGGTAGGACGATGGGCAGGCAAACGCCGTTCAAGAGATTGCTGATCTGCTTCTGGCCGCGGAGATCTTCCCGGAGCTCGTTCGCCTTCTTTGAGAATTCCTCGGGCGTGATAGCGATGCTTGTCCAGAGGTGGCGGAGCCGAGCGAACCGCTTCGCGTAGTCTTCCACCGTTGCCAAGTTGGGCTGAATAAAAGAAAAGGAACGGTCAGGGTCGCAGTGATGCGCTTTCATGCCTTGGGGCGGGATGCGCCGGCCGTGCTGGTCGAATAGGAGACGAATGGCGTCTTCGAGGATGATTTTTTTCTCTCGGCGCAGAAGCGCTTGGAGAACTTCCTCATCGCCGCCGCCAGCTTCGACGATCATGTTGAAAATTGCTTCTCCTTGTCCTCTTGTTAATGAGCTGTATTTAGACATCTTTTCCTCCTTCGGCTGAAAGCCGAAAAAAGACTTTTGCCTCTGCCCGAGGCGCGGGATTCTCTTATTATCCGAAATTGAACTTTGAAGCCGAACACTTGGCGATATATAATATCGCCATATGAAAAAGAAAAATTACAAACACATTAAAAAAGCAGAACGGCTGGAG
>JAGVFQ010000028.1 GCA_020057505.1 Patescibacteria group bacterium
CATGCCGCCATAAGTATCAACAATAATCTTTCGGCCGGTAACGCCCGTATCCGCTTCCGGTCCGCCCACCACAAAAATTCCCGTAGCATTAACAAAATATTTTGTCTTCTCGTCGAGATAATTGCCACAAACCGGCTTGATTACTTTATCAATAATTTCTTCTCTAATTTTTTCTTGCGATACTTCCGGATTGTGATGAACGGCGATAACTACGGCGTCCACTCTTTTTGGCTTGCCATCTTCATATTCGACGGTCACCTGCGATTTGCCATCCGGCCGCACCCAAGCCAATATTTTTTCTTTTCGCACTTGGGCCAGACGTCGCGTAAGTTTGTGCGCGAGCATTATCGGCAAAGGCATTAATTCTTCGGTCTCGCGGCAAGCAAAACCAAACATCATGCCCTGGTCACCGGCTCCCTGCTCGCGATCATCTGTCTTTGTTACGCCGACGGAAATATTCTGGCTTTGCTCATGAATTGAACTCATCACGGCGCAATCCTGATAATCCAGGCCATATTCCGGATTAGTGTACCCAATATCCTTGAGCGTTTGGCGGATTATATGCTGTATATCGACATAAGCATTAGTCGTAATTTCGCCGGCCACCATCACCAGTCCGGTGGTTGTTAATGTTTCGCAAGCCACTCGGCCATTCGGGTCTTTTTCTAAAATAGCATCTAAAATCGCGTCCGAAACCTGGTCCGCAATTTTGTCCGGGTGTCCCTCCGTCACCGATTCCGAAGTAAAGAATTTCTTTTCCATGTTTAAGAGAACTTACACGGAACAAAACGGAACTACGCAGAAGTTTGTACGGTATAAATCCGTCTCATTATCTGTACGCCGTCTTTTGCTCCGAAATTAATTAAAAAACCTAATTGATAATTTGAATTTTTAAGATAGTACCAAAATTGGTTTAAATCTTCTTTTGTTATAAATGGCTTGCACTTAAGCTCAATGAAAATACTATTATTAACAACTAAATCAGGAATATAAACGCCTACCTTTTTATTATTAAAATAAACTGCTATCTGCTTATTCTTCTCGATATTATAGCCTCTTCTCAAAAGCTCATCAAACAATGCTCGGTGATAAACAATCTCTTTGTGATTATTCCTGAATACTTTATAAATTTCATAGGAAGCACCACGAATATCGTACGATTCTTGAGGATATAATAATGCCATAGATTCCGTGTTAGTTCCGTGTTAGTTCCGTGTTAGTTCTGCGTCGGTTCTGTGTTGGTTCTGTGTTGGTTCCGTGTCTACACATTCCACCTAAATTTCCCTTCCCCCATATCAAAATAAACTAAATTGCTGTATTTGCCATAGCCAACTTTTTTGAATATATTCGATAACTGCATCCCCACCCGACCAGCGTCATTTTCGTTCAATAATAATTTATCTTGCAGCAAATATTGCAGAAATAAAGCGAGATAATTTGGCGCGGCGGGCTGAATTTTAAAACCCTCAACTAAGCTCGGCTGCTGTTTTTCTTTCAGATATTCAATGAACGGACCGGTATTTTTTTTATCGGTTAATAATTTATCAATTATTTTATTTTCCGCCAAAAATCGAAGAACAGCAATAACTTTTATTTTATCTCGCTGATCCAAACCTTTTTCGAGAATAGATAGCAAATCGTTTTCTTGGCTTACGACCGGCATTTTCATGATATTTTGCTTAATCAATTCTTGATCTTCCAAAATTTCTTTTTGTTCGCGCAGGTCGCCTACATAATTACTCCTAATCAAAGCAGTATTTATCTCTTCTTCTATTTTTTTATTTATCTCATTTTCCTGCTCTTTCCTTGCTTTATAAATTTTCATTGCTTGTTCAACAATTTTATCATTTTCCGGGCTGCTGATCTTCACAAACTTGCCATTATCAGCGACGTGCCAGGCATTATCAAAAAATACTATATCTTTTTCTTCCATGCCTAGGAGCGAAAGGCTGGAAAATTTCAATTTTTCGAAAAGATCAAACAATTTCCTAATTTTTTCTCGCGATTTGTTGCTCAATCTTTTTGTATCCGGATTACTAAAAAGATATTGCGTCACTTTTAACGCATCCACTTGGTCCGCGCCCAAATTGATAACATAATCTGTGAGCCAATTTTTGATAGTGCCATTAAGTTCGCCTCCCAATCTTACTATAGGCTCCTTTGTCACCATTTGTTCGCTAGCCATCAAATTTTTCCTTATTTTTTCTTTCAGCGCATCTCTATCCTCAGGAGGCAATGTCAGCATAAATCCCACGAATTTGCTGGCCAAATTGTAATCAGGGATCTCGAGAGCGCGAGGAAAATAATTATCTATCAAATCCAAAACATCATCTTCATTGAGAAGCGGCAAGGCGATAAATTTTGCCTGAATCAAGATATCCTTATATCCTTCATACAAATTCGGATACGAATCAGCCAGATCCTGATTGGATTGCAGGAGAAAATTCAAACTGTTTACCATATTTTTCGCAGCCTGAAAATCATCGAAAAGTATAATACTTTCCAAGTATTGCCGTAAAAGATTCAAACTACTATCATCGGCAAAATTGTACTGCTCTTCATCTGCCATATTTTTGATTTTTAGATAATTTACTAATCAAGGTCTTCGGGAGTGCCCGCTGGTGTAATATGTTTAGTTTTTTCGACAGCTTTCTTAGCCATCTCTATTATCTTTGCCTCTTCTTCCTTGCTCCTGCCGCCGGCTCTCACAAATTCGCCGGTTTTGGGATCATACCGATGGCCTTTTTCTTTGGCCCAAAAACTCATCGCAGTATTTACGACATCGCCTAATTTTTCCTTTGTCCGGCCCGACTTAACTTCATCTTCTACCCTTTTGCAAAATTTTTCCGACACGCCGGCACGCCTGATCACGTCCAGCTGGGAGTACAAATGGCCCACTGTATTTGAAGGCATTTCTGATTTTTCACCGCCGATATAGCCTGTCATACCATCAGCCATAGCCAAAAGTATACCAATACCCAATGGTCCAATTTCAAATCTTCTGCCCGCGCCAGGATTAAATGCTTGATTCGGCGTCTCGCCGCCATAGCCTAATCTGTTGAAACCTCTCGCTACTTCTCTCGGCTGCATCTTCCTGATTTCGGCCAAAGCTGCCGCCACATGATCCTGCGGCTCAAGCCAATAATAACGGCCATCTTTTACGCCGACAATTCTCGCCGTATCCCAATGCTTTCTCGATTCATTCAAATATGAGGCATCACTCATGAAACCCATCATGCGCTGTTCGCCCATGCCCAATTTTCCTATTAAAATCTTCTCGCCGAACATGCGCATGCCTTCAAAAGTGCTGGGGAAACCATAATAATTCAAAATCTCATTCTCGTTGGCATCGGAACATAATTTCTTGAAAATAGCGGCGCATTTTATCTCATCTCCATCCTCGAGAGCGCTCTCAAAAAAGGAAACTAATTCGTCGGAATTATCAGTCGTTAATTTTTTCTTTTCTTCTTCTTCAGCATGGCGTATCATCTGTTTTGCCCAATAAGGCTCGATAGGCCGACGAGTCCTCTTTTTTACCGCTTCCACCCTCTTTGTTTCCGCCTCATCTTGGGCTTTGCCTAAAATTTCTAATTCTTTTTCCATGCCTCTTAATTCCTTTTCGATTTCTTCCTTGCTTCTTCCTCCTTTTGCTTGAAGCTCATTTATCATTTGGAGCTGATCATTTAATCTCTTTTCTTCTTCGTCTTTTTCTTCGGGCGTCAAAAGAGCATAGTAATTAGCTTCATTAATTATACTTAATAATTCATCTAAATCTCTCTTCTTTAATTCTTCCTCCACGTCCGGGGGCATTACCCCTTTTTCACTCTCCGGCGATGTAGTGTCTTTAGCCATATTATATAAATTTAATTTTAAACTGGTTTGGATTTGGAATATTTATCAATTTCCGCTTCCGAAGAATAAAATTTGCCTGCCTTGCGCCAATCGTACAATTGCTTGCTGAATTCTTTGTCAGTAATATCTTTAACGCCTTTCTGCGCCGCGAGAGACGACCGGATGATCGCCATATTCTTTTCAGGATCAAAGCCGGAGCGCATGGACAGCAAGCTTTGTTCGATTTTCTTCGTAGCGTCGGCCAGCTTCATTTCTGTGCCTCGACTGGTCCAATATGCGACATCATCTTTGCCGTGCTCAGCCGTTTCTTGTTTTAATTGCGCTTGAATATCCTGTTGCTGCTTAATCTGAAAATCTACTTGCTCGTGCTTTGAAATTTTGCTTGCAATTTCTGTTCTATTGTTCGTACTAGCAGTATTAGCAGATTCAAATGTTTTTTTCGCTGCTTCGCCCGCCTCACCCCTGGTTTCGGCCGTAGTTCCTGCCTGACCGACTAATTCAGCAAGAGCTAGTTTATCAAAATGTCCAGCCAAAAATGCTTTCTTTTCTCCGGCAGAAGCGTCAGCCTTGCCATTAGCCGCCAAGATACTATCTGTATCTTTAAACTCTGGCCGTTCCCTGATTTCTTTGGCTTTCGCCGGCACAGCCACTAATTCAACTTTGGCCAATTCCCGATAATGAGCATCAAGAGTTTTGCCCGCTTCGGGAGAAGCAAGATTTAAGCCTTTTTCTTTTAATACCTCTCCTCTTTCTTTATCAGTTGAGTTTTTTTTGAGCTCATCAACTTTTTTGGTGATTTTTTCTTCGCGCAATACTTCAGTAGCCTTTTCTAGATCCCAATCTTCAAAAAAATTATCCGCTTCTTTGCTACCCCGTGCGAACCCTCTTTCGCTAAGTAATTTATTTTGTTCGCCTTTAGTATAACCTGCCTCCGTGCCAGCCTCTCTTTTAGCTGTTATTTCTCCCATCTTTTTGAAAATATCTTTATCATCTATCTCAATTCCAATCTCTACTTCTTTAGGAATTGGCAACTGATCAGCAATGAATTTTAGCTGAATTTCTTTTTGAAGATTATTTTCAGCTGACATTTGCTGTTCTAAATCTCCTCTATCGTCTGGAAGATTCTTTTTTCCATCTTTTAGTTTTTTCTCTTTTCGCTCTGCTTCTTTAGTTTCAATTTCATTAGACATTTGGGCAGCTCGTGCCGGATCATATCTCGCGATTTCTGAGACAAGCATTTTCTGCCTTCTCGTGGCACGATCAACATTTTGTTCTATCTCTGCTTGCCGTACCTTAATTTGCTCGGGACTTTCCCCTCCTAGCTTTCTTTTTGCTCCACCTATTATTCTATCTGCCAAATTTACCGCTCCGCCTGGTATTTTTGCTGCCCCCTCTGTCAATTTTTTACCATATTTCTCTGAACCTTCAATAATCTTTTCTCCGCCAATTGCTTTTAACCCCTTTTCTAATCCCTTACCCATTACCTCTACTCCTTTACCCGCTACTTTTAGTGAACCTACCTCGATAAATTTAGTCGCCCCGCCGACTTTAGTATACCCTTCCTTTATCTGTCTGCCCGTCGCGGAAGCAATGCTTTCCATCGCCTCGCGCGGCGCGCCGGTATAACCCAATGTCCTGGTTAATGTACCTCGCAAACCAGTCTTTTCGGTCGTCATACGATCGATCGCCTTGGACGCGATTTGCGCTTCGCGTTTTCTCCTTGAATCTTGACGCATCTCGCCAAATCTTTCCACCCATTTTTGCGGCCGCAATTCCACGCCGGTCGCCGCTGACGCGCGTTCTAGGCCATAATTAACCGCGTTTTTGCCTTGCTTTTGTATTTGCTGGACCGCCGCTCCCGCCATAGATCCTCCCGCCACGCCCAATTGTTGAGTAAGCATGAGACCGCCGATAAGCATCGCAATGCCAATGCCAAAACTCAAAACTGCTTCCCAGCCGCCGCCTTCAGCGCTGCCAACTACCGGCGGAGTATCGATGGTCGCGGCTTGATCCGGACTAATAATTTTATTCGCCGCACTAGGCCCGCTCATCGTCGCGAAGGCAAGCCAAAGGAAAAATGCCAAAAGCGGTCCGACAATCACGTAGTTGCCAAATTTCTGCCACCATTGGCTCGCGTATTTCTGGCCTTGCGGAAAAGACGCCATAGCAAAGGCCAATGGAGACAAAACTACGAGAATCCAAAGCATCGCCATTCTCGCCAGAAGGACAATCAGCATGACGCAAATCACTACTCCGGCGATAATGGTTCTGATTAATGCCAAACCTAAAGTCGCTATTATTTTATCAAAACTAAAAATCGTATCCAGCCCGCCCTCTATACCAGTATTCGCGGACAAACTTTGGCCAATGCCGACAAATGAAGCAAATATTCCTGTCCCGCCGACTTTAAAAGCGTTGACGAACGTCATCATGACTACTTGAGCAAAATCAATAAACAATCCGCAAATCGTTTTACTGAAATTAATCAAAACTGCCATAATAATCAGTTTCGGCAAAGCCTTTTTCCATTGATAAGTTTCTATTTTTAGAATCGTCGCAATGGCAATAATTAAAAGAGCGATGATAAAAACCATATTGCCGATGTCGCGCACTACTACCCATCCTTTAATTACGGCAGCTGAAGTCGTAAATCCGTTGTAGCTCGCCACTGCTATCAAAAGAAAAATCAACATATGAACAATAACGCCAACACAGCCAAGAATCATTGATAATATTACCGCCGCGGCCCAGCCAAAAAGTATCAAAGGTGTCTTCATTAGATCCCACATACCCAGAGCCTGTGCCGGCTCGGCCCTAGCTAAAAAAAACGTACTGACAAAAAAAACAACCAAAATTGGAAAAATAAATCTAGCGACTTTGGGATCGCGGAGGAAGGCCTTAATTTTATAAAAAATCTTCATTTTTTATGAATATATTTTATCGTATCTCCCCTATCAAAGAAGATTGTGTGGGATAATTTAATTTTCAATTTTCATTGAATGAATAAATGATTTAATTCTATAATTTTCAATTAATCTTCAGTTCTCTTATTCATCGTGGAAACTATTTTTGTAAAAATTAAAGTTAATTCTTGGGCTTCTTTCCATAATATCCTAGCTTCTTCTTTAATCGCTAAATCTGCTTTAACTGCCATTTCAAGCCAGTACTTGGTTTCTTGAATTTCTTTTTTGCAGATGTATATCTTATTTTTAAAATCTTTCCTTGAACTGGCTCCATTGGCTTCACGATAATTGGCTCCAACCGAAGTGCCCGATCTGACTAACTGGGAAATAATTGGCAAGGTAATAATATTTTTGGAAATTTTCTTAGTAAGCTTAATAATTTCTTTGCCAAACCTAGCGGTTCGTTCCTCCAAATTATAATCCATAATTGAAAATTAATTCATTGGAAATTGATTGAAAATTAGAAATTAGAAATTGAAAATTAACCACCATATGTCTACCTCAATTATATCATAAAAAAAACAAGCCAACAATCACAAATCAATCATTCCGTCAAGTATTGCCAATTCTGATTTATTCTGCTAAATTAAAACTAAATATCGCTCTTTCATAACAACTAAGTTCAAGACTGAAACTTCAACCGTACAAGGAGAGAAGATGAAAAAGCTACTGGCATTCACGCTCGCCGTCGGTTTAATCTGCTTGGCTTGCGCGAAAAAAGAAGAAGATCCAATCGCCAAACTGATGCAGATCTGCCTTGAGCACGCGAACGAGGCTTGCCCCGTCGGCACCTACAACGCCGGCACGCTCCTGGCCGCGGATTACGCTAACAGCGAGGAAACGCAAAACGAAATTCAATCCGACGAATCGTCTGATTCCTCAAGCTACCACGAGACGGAAGATAAATCGCTCATCGTAGTCGAGTCCGGCGACTGCGTCTACAAATGCGCGGTCATGCAACCCTGCGGCGACGGCTCGGTGCCGATAATCACCAGGGATAGATTCGAATGCCAAGCTGTGCCAGGGCAAGACGTCACTTATGACGATGATGACGCATCTGCGGGCGACGATGATGACGCTACTGCCACGAGCTTTTGCGAATCGGATAATTTCTTCTACTGTGAAGATTTTACCGAATACCAAGAAGGCGATACGCTAAATAGCTGGTGTGCCGGTTGCTCGCTCGTTCTCGATGGCGATGCAAAAATACCCACGCTCGGCAGTTTTACAACTGGCAGGAAAGAAGCCCGCCTGAAAAAAAATCTGCCGAGTTCATTTGAAATCGAGTTGTATTATCCTAAATACTCAAGCCTCATTATCAGCCTGCATGATCAAAATGGCGAGGTTCTGGATACCGGCGTTAATTATGGCTATGCTTGCTGCGGCGGCAGCTCTTACATCGAAGACGCAATCGGCCCATTCAGCCGGCCCGCAGAAGTAACTGTCCGCCTGCGGTATAGGAAAAATGACAGCACCTATCGCCTCTACATGAACGATCAATTTACTGTTTCCTACTACAGCCAAGCCTTCACCGACTTTGTGGAAATTAATTTTCCGATCGAATATAACATCTTGCTCTTGAGCCACATCACAATTAAGGCGCTAGAATAAAAACGCTCAAGGAGGAACAATAAAGCCGACCCATCAAGGTCGGCCTTTTTTATTATATTACTGAAACACTAAAAAAATAATTTGATTTTAAAAAACTTTATCCGCCCTTTCAGCTTGGCAATCCCGCGCAGATGCTGAAATCGTCTTCATCAAATTGCCCGCAGAGGAATTAACTCTGCTGAAGTTTCATAATTGTTAATATCGGGATTAGTATTTTGGAAACGGACGCAGCCGGTGGTCAGATTTTCCGTAGCGCAGCTCCTCTTGTCTAAATTTTCATTATTTCCTTTTTAAAAAACTTTTTTACCTCCCGCCAATTAACGGGTTTCAGCATGGAAGGCATTGGTTCATTATCAGCATCGGCAAAATAAACCAAACTTTTTTTTATATGAAGCATATTATAATTCAAAGAAGCGTATTTTCTTTTGAAATTTTTTAATATTTCAGCAAGCGGCAAAAATTCATGGGAAATAAAATAAATGTCAATAAAATCTCTTTTGGTTCCTCGACTGGCAATAGCGTCTATTTTCATGCAAGCAATATCCGAAATATCCGCAATATTAATCTTATTAATTTTGCTGAATGGCTGAAGCAAAGGATAAGGATAACCAAGAAAAGAAATCTTTATTTCGTTTAAAATTCCTATAACGGAATGCTCTGATTTTTTTTCCAAATGAAAATCACCTAGCTGGATAAGGTTAGTGATAATTTTTGCTTCATTAAACGGTCTTTGGCTGAAAAAATCCAAATCATAAGAACGCCGATGCCCAATTTTTAAAGCCAAGGCCGTACCGCCGGCCAAATAAAAATCGGAGATAAACCGATAATTGCCAATGGAATTAAAAATATTTTTGGTTTTTTTTCTTAAAATCTCTAAATGGATATCCATATTATTTTTTCTTAAAAACCAAACGCCAATAATTCAAAGAAAGCGGCGAAAGCCGTTTCGACTCTTTTATAACATCTCTAATATCTCGGGAAGAAAAAAAATTTTTCATCCAGAAGACAGCCTTCTCATCGCCCATTTCCAAAATTCGTTCAATCACATATTTTTTATATTTTTTAAGATTTAGGACGTAAGTGTCAATGTCCCAAAAATATTTTTTTATATATCGAGGAAGCATAAAGTATAATTAATTTAAACTAAATAAATTGTATCATAAAATTCAAAAAAAAACAATAATGATATTGACAAAATAGTAAGATTAGTAATAAGATAAATTCAGTTCCTTAACATCAAACTCTAGGTCTTATTTCTTTTAATACTTTCTTGGGTTAATGAAAACTCATAGTGGATTTTCAGCCCAAGAAATAATAGAAGATTATAAGCAAGAAAGGAGGTTAATATGAAAGAATCATTGCAGAAGTTCAACCATTGGCGCGAAGAGGATAAAAAAATCGCCGCATCTGTGCCCCGGACGATCGAAGATGTCATGAAAAAGAAAAATGGCAAACCCTTTCACGCCGGCGATTGTGACGCAGATCCTTGCAGTTGCACAGGCTGCACCGATTGGGACTGACAACTATTACTCATTGGGGAGGTGTCTTACCTCCCCTCTTTTTAAAAGACAGAAAAAGAACGTAGGAGAACACAATGAGTAAACCGGTTTTTTCGATTCAGTGGCATATCACTACAAAGTGCGAGCAAAGATGCAAACATTGCTATCTATTCAACTCCAACTTAGCTGATCAGGAAATCGCCGGAGAGCGCCTCATAGACGCGAATAAGCTTTTCGCGATCGCCGACGATTGCGTTGAGTCCTGCAGGAAACTTAATGCCACGCCACGCGTTTCGTTAACCGGCGGCAACCCCTTTCGCCATGCTCATTTTTGGGAACTTCTCGACTATCTAAAAAAACTAGGTATCAAGGTGCATGTGATGGGCAATCCGTTTGGAATCACTGACACCGTTGCCAAAACACTAATAGCAAAAGGTGTTTCCAAATTCCAACTCTCACTGGATGGCCTTGAGAGCACTCACGACTTAATGCGTCAGAAAGGGTCATACAAGTCTACGGAAGATGCATGTCGAATTTTGAGCCGCAATGGAGTGAATGTGGCAATAATGTCGACCGTATCAAGAATGAATATGCATGAGATACCTGAGCTCGCCAAAAAAGTCGTAGATATGGGAGCTCGTGTTTTTTCATTCGCAAGATTCTGCTCCGTCGACGGCGATGTTACTAAACTTCCCACCCCGAGCGAATACCGTTCTTTTATGGAACGAATGTGGAGTGTCTTTAAAAAGTTAGAAGGCAAAGGAACGACATTCGCGCTAAAAGATCACCTTTGGAATCTCTACCTCTATGAAATAGGCGAATTTCATCCTGAAGATACCAGAGGAATCATCGTCGATGGCTGTGGCGTCGGAATTTCCCACCTGACAGTGTTGGCTGATGGCAACGTATACGCCTGCAGGCGCTTTAATAGCCTTGTCGGAAAGGTTCCGGAACAAAGCCTTTACGATATTTTCCTGGGCGATCAGATAAATCGATATCGGGAAATCGAAAGAATGGAAAAATGCAGTACCTGCGATTTACTACCTTATTGTCGAGGCTGTATGGCGGTCAGCTACTCAGTGACAGGAAGATGGGAAGCGGCCGATCCGCAATGTTGGCGATAACAGTATTCCAAAAAGACAGAAATATTCCTGTCTTTTTTTATTTTAATCAATCATATTTTTACAAGATACGAAACAATATGACCGCGTTCCCCCGTGTACTCATTACTAAACACCTGCTTGCTGCCAAAAATATTCAACATGAGATCGCCCATCTCATTCTGGCGAATAGCAATACCCGGCTTATCCTCTTTTTGATAAATAATTTCATCGTGCAGTATCGGAGTCATAATGAGAAGCATATCGCCAGCTTTCATTTTGTCCCGCACATTCTTAAGAAATTTTTTTCTGTCATTGATGAAAGCAAGAACTAATTTACACAACCATAACGTACCGGCGGGAACTTCAATTTTTACGTTATCTAAATTTTCAAGATCAGCTTCAATGAAATCCGCCTTTCCATCGCAAGATACTAATTTTTTCTTAGCTTCTTCTAACGCGACGACTGAAAAATCTATTCCAGTAACACTAATATCGCGCGCGCAAAACTTAAAGAGCGTATTGCCGTTTCCGCATCCTAAATCCACAACATGCGCGGGTTTTATACCTGTGGAGGCTTTAAACTCATCTATGAGTTGCAGAACAAAAACCTCGTTGAGGTCGCGGTATTTTACGTCATCTTTAAAAACAGCATCCCATTTGTTAGCACCTTGAAAATTTTTCTTTTCTTTTTTGGCACCATTATCCACGCCTTCAATATCGCTGATTATCATAAATTTCTAAATAAAATTTAATGCTAAACTACTAATATATAGCTCCATTGGCAACACAACCAAAACAAAATCTTATCCACCTCTTCAGCTTGACATTTTTTAATTTCCTAATCCCTGAATTTAAAAACTAAAAAATATTTTTCAAAAAATTCTTGATAATAACAAATATGCTTATTGAAAGCAATGAAATAAATTTCTCTTGAGATACGCCAATTTTTTCCAAATCTTTCAATAATTGATGTCTAATACCAACAGAAATAATTTCTGCCTTTGGTATAGTTAAATTAATATGAAGAATAGAATGGACTAATCGAGTATGACTTCCCTTCCCGCCCTTTTTGATTTCAAAACCAAGCCGCCGCGCAACTCGAATAAAATCTTTAGAAGAAAAAACTGGAAGTTTCAGAGCCATATTTTTAAGCAGTTGCTAATTCAAGCTGAAGTTCGCCTTCCACCTTAAGTAATGACGGATCAGCTAATCTGTCAGGCACGCTAAAATGAGTAAAAATAGCATCTTTCATATTCAAAATTGATTCTTCTTGCGTCTTGCCTTGAGAATAACAACCAGGTATATCAGATGAATCAGTCCACCAAATACCATCTTCTCCTAAGTGAACCCTTATTAAAAATTTTTTTGGAATTTTTTCTAATCCTTCCATAAAATTATTCTTTTTATAATTTAAGCCTAAAATAATAATAACATTTTAAAATATTATGTCAATATTGACAATCTCATTCTTTTCTGCTAAGTTAAAAGCACAAAAATAATATATTCTCCGTAGCCTCGGCAAAGGAGAATAGGAGAAAAAAGTTCTTTTCCAATAAAACAAAGCAACAATTTTCCATGAAAGGGAAAAAAAATGAAACCGAAAAAAATGCTGAATTTCTTGACCGCGGCTCTCTTCTTCGCTCTTGCGGCCTGCACCATCATCGGCCCGGACAGCGGCGGTGACAATCCGCCGCCCGCGGGCGATGACGACGATGTTGTCGTTGTCTGCAACGAAGACAGCGTCTGCGATGCGGACGAAACGATCGACAATTGCGCCGCGGACTGTACGCCAACGGACGCCTGCGTCGACAACGACGGCGACGGCTACGGCGCGAACTGCGACAAGGGCGCGGATGCCTGCGACAACATTCCGCTGGCATGGACCAGAGAAGGCTGCGACGCTTGCAAGGATGAGGACGGCGACGGAGTTTTTGGTTTCGATTGCGACTCCAAGGACTATGCCCCGGACTGCTCGGCGCAGGATGCAAACATATGGCAGAAACTCCAAGGCTATATCGACGCTGACGGAGATGGTTACGGTATTAGACCCGCCGACATTATCTGCTCCGGCGCCACGCTTGCCACGGGCTATACTTTGGTGGAAGGCGACTGCGACGACAATGACGCGAGCATTCACGCGGGCTGTCCCGGCTGCACCGACGCCGACAGTGATGGCCATGATGCGATCGACGCGGTCTATTGCCCCACGGGCAATGACAACTGCGACAGCGATCTGCACAACTGGACCGCGGCCGGCTGCGTTTCCTGCGTGGACGCGGACAACGACGGCTACGGCGTAAACTGCGACAAGGGCACGGATTGCAATGATACGGATCAAGCAAAACACAACGCAGTCGACTGCATCGTGTCTCTCACGATCGTTCCGCCAACCATCACGTCGCCAGCGTTTGACTACTCAACAACGCCTCCGACGTTGAGGGTGCCCAAAAACGACGCAACCAATACGTCGGTTTACGAATTGTTGGTGATCGCGAACGATAAAAACGGCCCTATGCTGACGGACGAAGTCACCTATACCTGGAATACGGCCGACGCTTCAATCTCCACCTTTACCTCGCTCAACCAGCGCAACGAGCATGTCCGCATCGGGACGAAAAAGAGCTGGTTTGATGTGACGCCAAACGGCGTGCCGACCACGACACTGACCGTCTCCGTCGGATCAATCAGCGCGACTATCACCGTCGAGAGTATCCTCTCGATCGACGTCGCCAACTGGTGCTACTCTACCGGTGGTTCCAACCGCTGCGGCCCCGTCGCTCAAGACGGCACAAATTTTACCCACAGCATTGACGGCGGTTCCGCCACAGGCACGATCGTTAGCGACCATATCGATTGGACGCTAGACATTCTCGGGTGTACCAAGGTCTTTACCGGGACTTTCACTAATGACTCCTGGCAAAGCGGCGACTATACCTCGACCTGCGGCGCACCTGGCACTTGGTGGGCCATGCCAAATTAATTGCTTTGGTTTCAATGTAAACCAAAACCCGCGGAAGAATTAAAATTCAACCGCGGGATTTTTTTTATTGGTAAATACTTTAACAACTCTTATCTAATTTATTGGCATTTACCACTAATAGCTCCACAATCATCATCTTTTGTACATAATATTCCCCTGAAATCACAATCACTATTAGTCTCACATGATTTACTAGGAGCATTGGAACATTTATTGCTATTACAATTACCCGATCCCGCCACGCAACTCTTATAAGGAAACCAGGTAAGACATGGATTTTTTTCTAAAGGCGGCCCATCTCCAAGTGTCGTCCCATTGATCGCCAGACTCTTGTCATATTCCAGACACCAGTCGCGGAGGCCTTCAACTGAAGTGACTTTCGTGACGGTACTGCAGATGCCGTCGCCGGGGACAGCGGAATCGGGCACGCAATTGGCAGGTATAAATTGTCCAGAACATGTACCATTACAGTCAGCATCAGAAAGACATTTTTTACTGCCATCAACAGGGTTCGAGCAAGTACCAAGCGTCGGCTGACAGGATTTAGTGCTATCAATTGAATCCACAAAACTCAAAGACTCAACATTAGAGCATTCATAATCCTTTCCACAAAAATTTAGATTCTTCGCCTGATCGCCCGATGTGCAAAGCTTAGTCGGTATATTATTAGCATCAGCCCCGTAATATATCGGCTGAGCGCCGACTTCGACTTTCTGATAGGAACATTCGCAATCTTGTTCTTTTTCGCAGGTATTCGCGCGAGTGAAGCCTACTATTGAAGAGACTTTTACCGAATCCGGAAAGGGTGAATCTTTTTCCGGATAGGCGCGGCAGAGATTGGAACCGCTAGACGCGCCAAGATCTATTGTTATCTTGCTATCAGATTTAAATTTATCCCAAGGATTAAAACCGGGAATCGACCAGCCGGTGTAGTCGCCATAGCGCCAGCCGATGGTGCGTTTGGAATATGTACTCGCGATCGCTTCCAGTCCTGCTGGCGTAGTCAAGTCGCCACTCAAATCCAGCGCCAGAGTCGGATCGACTTTGCGGACGCAGACATTGGCGTTGCCTTCATCAAATTGTTCGCAAAGGATGATGCCGTCAGTACCAGCGCAGGCGCCGCCGGGATTCTCCACGCAATTATGGAGCCATTCGCCGCACATGCGATCGGGACGGACTTTGAGGATTTCGTAATTATTGACATTGGGATTCGTATTCTGGAAACGGACGCAGCCGGTCGAGAGATTCTCCGTGGTGCAGCTCTTTTTGTCCAGATGTTCATTGTCGAGATAGAAATACTCTGTGTTTCTTGATTCTTTTATTTCAAGGTCATCGTAGAGGACGAAATCAGTGAGGCCTGATTCACCGGTAGGGTCGGAGGGATTATAAGTGTATGTGACGCCATCGAGATTGGGATAAGAGCCGTTGCGGGGACCATAGACCGCGATGGTGCGGCTTTCCTGATAAATATTTATATCGCAAGTTGCTCCACTGTCGCAATCACTACTTGCGTTATTGCAAGAGGAATCTTTTTTAGCTGATTCACTTGTTCCAGCCGAACAAACTTTAAGAATAGAATTTGCTGGCACAGTATATTGCACTTCCAATTTTTGCCAGCGGTCATTGCCTTCTTTTTTATCAATGTTTGACAAATTAGGAGCGGCCACAATTCCTTCCGGACCAAATACGAGACGGCCAAAGACGCCGGGCTTGGCTTTGAACCAGGCCGTCGCGATATAGGTCTTGCCGCGTTTTAAGTCATTAACTTTCTGAATCAAACTGGAATCGCCGTCTTTAGGATTAGAAGGAGTTGGATCGCTAATCGCTTTCACCACCCTCGCGGAAAATCGGCCGGAGTGGGCTTGACTGTCTAATTTTATGAGACCCTTGGCCGGCGTCCAGGCGGCGGGATCATCGGGAGATTCTGTTTTCAAATCATTGCGGCATTTGTCATCCGCGCAGGCGTCATAGCGGGATATTTCCATAGTGCCGTTCTCGACATAGCTTGGATCTGAATCAATAAATTCCGAGCAAGAGCTCCATTTCTCGTTGCAGAGGCCGGTCCAGCCGGCAAACTTCGTGTCGGTATTCTGGTAGAGTTTGAAAGCGTCTTCCAGACATTTATCCACAGTGCAGCTGGCGTCGGAAGTGCAACTGGTCGCTCCGCTGCTATCCGGAAATGTTTTGCCGTTTGTGCAGACTCCGCTCAAACATCGGCCCGACGACTGGCGCAGGACTCCGCCCTGGTCGGCGCAAACTCCGGCTTCTTCAGTAGCAGCTAAACCCTTGGAGCACTGATTGAGCCCCGGGTCCCAAAAAACATTCTCGCAATCAGCCTTTTGGCTCACATTATTGTATGATTCACCGACACAAACGCCTCTCGTAAGCCAGGAAAATCCCGCCGTCTCGCAAGTATTCTTGGACGTATAGGCTATTTTTTTGTAGCAAGCAGCGCCATCCCAATATCGGCTGCACTCGTCTTCCTTCGCGCCGATGGCATTGCAGCCTTCGTTCGTGCCTTTTTTAAACCAGCCGGAACGGGTCTCGGCGCCCAGATTGACATTCAGTTTGTACTCGCAAAGCTCCGTATCAGGCGATTTGAAAAATATTGATCCTTTGCCAGTGCCGTATTCCGCGCAGCCAAGCTCGCCTGCCTTGCAAAGAATAGCTTTTGCCACATCGACATAATTGTCAGGATTATTTACAAGATAAGTATTATCAAAACCGATCACTTTGCCTTGAGTGAACTTCGGTTGGCCCAACGCCTCACAACCTTTAGTCGAAGAGGCGCAATACTTGTTCGAATCATTGACTAGAGTGACAAGATTGTCAGCGCCGACAAAAACTACATCATCGGTCTTTTTGGTCTGCTGATTGTATGTTTTGGCGTAAGGAGTTTCCGTAGAATTTTTAGTATCAATCATCGCCTCGCAGCCGATAGCTTCTTCGCGGCAGATTTTGCTGAATGACTTGAGGTAGCGCGTATTGCCGCCAGTATCCGTATAAGCGCGGCAGCCAAGCATCTCTCCGGGCGAGGTCGCGCCATAAATCGTCTTGTCGCAGGAAGCGGGAGTTTGCCAGGAATTTTGAATCAAAAACAAATCATCCGTCACTTCTTGGAGCAAAATATTATCCAGATAGGCATTCGCGATAAACCCTGAAAATTGCAATGCTTCGCCGGCAGTGTCTCTCGTCGGACTAATAAAGACTGGTCCGACGGAATAAAAATTCCAATTCTGATTAATTTTCACGCCACCACTAAAAATATCTTCATCAGGCGTAGTCTTGCCATTTATAAATTTAATTGCTAAAGCATTTGGAACAGCGCCGGTAGTTTTGGCCCAGAAAGACAAATTATAGGTCCGGCCCGGAGTTACAATAACGGACTTGCCGATATTATTAGTTTTTAAAACGTCAACGAATAATGAATGTCCCGTCAAATTAGTTGATTCGTTGCTCACATTGCCGCCATTCCAATCGGCATTAGTCCCCTTTTCAAAATCATCATTAATCACATTTCTTGTGTTGTTGCCCGTGTTGCCGCTATATTCTCGGCAGCCGACTGCCGCCGCCGAACAACTAATGGCTTCTGTCGGGATAGCCTGATAATTGGTCTTGGTGCATTTAGGATCATTCCAATCTCCGCCTCTATCTTCGCAACTTCCTTTATCGGCTGCAGTTAAACTGGCCGGCACGGTCTTCC